>JAOPWP010000200.1 GCA_025965615.1 Frankiales bacterium | reverse complement strand
GCGCTGCGCCTCCTCGGGGCTCACCGGCCCGAGGTAACCCAGCAGGTGCGCGGCGAGCTCACCCGCGGGGTAGTCGCGCACGGCAGCGAACTCGGCGGTGACACCGGGGAAGTCCTCGCGGTGCTCCTCGATCCGCAGCACGCTGGCCAGCGCTTCCGGGTCGCTCGCGTCGTACTCCTGCACGGGCACCGGCTGGTAGGGCGATCCGCGCCAGCAGGGAGGAGGCACCGACCGGCCGCAGGGGGTGATCTGCGCCGACAGCACGGCCGCCGGGCGGCCGAGGACCGAGCTCAGCCGGTCGAGCACGGCCCGCCCGTCGTCCGGCTGCTGCAGGAGCGCTCCGCGGCTGACCGAGACGACCAGAGCGGTGCGGTTGCGCACCAGCTCGACCCCGTTGGCGTCGTAGACCTCGCCGCGGGGGGCCGGCTGGACGACCTCGCGGACCTGGTTGGCGCTCGCGGCCAGCTGGTAGCCCTCGGCGTCGTGGACCTGCAGGAACCACAGCCGGCCGAACAGGGTCACGAGCAGCGCGGCCACGAGGACCCGCAGGACGAACAGGCGGAGCTGGGAGCGCTCACTCAAGGCCGGTCACCGTCGCAGCGGATCGAGGTCGAGCCGACGGACCAGCGCGCCGACGGCGGGGACGACCAGGGGGGTCAGGAGCACACAGTAGGGGACCGTCCCGGTCATCGCGGCGGCGTAGGCCTCGCCCGTGATCCGCCGGTCTCCCAGCAGGATCCCCTCGGCTGCGTACAGCGTGACCGCCCCCGCGGCGGCTCCCCCGACGACGAGCAGGGGCAGCAGGCGCGAGCGCGCACCGTCGTCGGCGAGCAGCCCCGCCAGGTAGCCGACGAGGGTGAGCACCAGGGCGGTCCGGCCCAGTTCGTGGTCTGCCCCGAGGTCGGCCAGCAGACCGGCTGCGAACCCCGTCACGGTGCCGGGCAGCGGCCCGCCGGCGAGGGCGAAGCCCACCACGACCACGAGCACGAGGTCGGGCGCCGCGCCCGGCAGCGGCAGACGGGCGAGGACGGTCGCCTGGACCAGCAGGGCCACGAGCACGAGAGCGGCAGCGAGGGCGGACCGGCGCAGCCTCACGAGGCGGGGGCAGGCGCCGGCGCCAGCGGGGCTCGCGGCGCGCTCCGGGGCGGCTCGACCACCACGGCCACCAGGTCCAAGGACGACAGCCGGGCGGCGGGCTCGACGACGGCCGTCGTCACCAGGGAGGTCGCGCCGCTCTCGACGGAGGTCACGCGCCCGACGGGCAACCCGGGCACGAAGGTGTCGGAACCCGTCGTGAGCAAGGCGTCCCCGACCTCGACCCGCCCGCCCTCGACGAGCTCGTAGCGGAGCCCGCGCCCCGTGCCCGTCGCGAGCCCGACCGTGCCCTGCCGGGTCAGCCGCGCACCGACCGTGAAGCCGGGGTCGGTCACGAGCAGCACGGTGCACGTCGTCGGCCCGACCCGCAGGGTGCGCCCGACCAGCCCCTCACCGGTGACGACGCTCTGCCCCTCGCGGATGCCGTCACGGCTGCCAGCGTCGAGCGTCACCGTCGAGGCGAAGCCGAACGAGGACCCGGCAGCCACGACCCGGGCCGGGACGCGCGGGTGGTCGGCGACCTCCCGCAGCCCCAGCAGCCGGTCGAGCTCGGCGACCCTGCGCTCGAGGTCGTCGGAGCGGCGCAGCTCGGCGGTCAGCCGGGCGTTCTCGGCCCGCAGGCGCTCCTGCTCGGCGGAGTCGCCGCCAAGGACGTCGCCCAGGCCCGACACGGCCCCACCCACGACGCGCTCCACCGGGCCGAGCACCCGGGACGCTCCGTCGCGCAGGGCGTCGAAGGGCGAGCGACCGCCGAAGCGCACGTCGAGGACGGTGAGGGTGAAGGCGGTGAGCAGCAGGAGGACCAGCAGCAACCGGGGGCCGCGCACCGCCGCTAGTGCCGCGACTCGGAGACGAGGACCTGCTGCAGGGCAGCGAACTCCTCGACGCACCGGCCGGACCCGAGGGCGACGGACTGCAGGGGGTTCTCGGCGACGTGGATCGGCATGCCGGTCTCGTGGCGGAGCCGCTCGTCCATCCCCCGCAGCAGCGCGCCTCCCCCGGTCAGCACGATGCCGGAGTCCATGACGTCCCCGGCCAGCTCCGGCGGGCACTTGTCGAGGGTGGCCTTGACCGCGTCGACGATGACGTTCACCGGCTCCTCGAGCGCCTTGCGGATCTCCTCGGCACTGACGACGATCGTCTTGGGCAGCCCCGAGACGAGGTCCCGGCCCCGGATCTCGGCGTTGGGCTCGTCGAGGGTCGGGAAGGCCGAGCCGATCGACATCTTGATGCTCTCGGCGGTGCGCTCCCCGAGCATCAGGGAGTACTCCCGCTTGACGTAGCTGATGATCGCGGCGTCGAGCCGGTCGCCGCCGGTGCGGATCGACTCGTTGGTGACGATGCCGCCCAGCGAGATGACCGCGACCTCGGTGGTGCCGCCGCCGATGTCGACCACCATGTTGCCGGTCGGTTCGTGGACGGGGAGCCCGGCCCCGATCGCCGCGGCCATCGGCTCCTCGATGATGAAGACCCGGCGCGCGCCGGCCTGGTAGCCGGCGTCCTTGACCGCCCGCTGCTCGACGCCGGTGATCCCGCTCGGGACGCACACGACGATCCGCGGCTTCACCAGCTGCCTGCGCTTGTGCACCTTCTGGATGAAGTAGCGCAGCATCCGCTCGGTGTACTCGAAGTCGGCGATGACGCCGTCCCGGAGCGGTCGGACCGCTGTGATGTTGGCCGGCGTGCGCCCGATCATGCGCTTGGCCTCGGTGCCGACGGCCAGGATCGCGCCCGACTTGGTGTCGATCGCCACGACGCTCGGCTCGTTGAGCACGACGCCGCGCCCGCGCACGTAGACCAGCGTGTTGGCCGTCCCCAGGTCGACAGCCATGTCCCGCCCGAACAGCGACATCGAGGAGGGACGGGCCATGGACGACGGCCTCTCAGACTCTGTCGGCGGTCGGGGTCAGGCGTACGGCGCGGTGGCTAGAGGCCGGGGAAGAAGATCCCGATCTCGCGCTCCGCCGACTCGGGCGAGTCGGACCCGTGCACGAGGTTCTGGCCGATCTCGAGCGCGTAGTCGCCGCGGATCGAGCCGGGGGTGGACTCCACGGGGTTGGTCACGCCCATCAGGCGACGCGTGCCGGCCACGGCGTTGGGGCCCTCGACGACCAGGGCGACCAGCGGGCCGCCGGTGATGAAGTCGACCAGCTCGCCGAAGAACGGCCGCTCCTTGTGCTCGCCGTAGTGCTCCTCCGCCGAGGCCCGGTCGAGGGTGCGCAGCTCCATCGCGACCAGGGTCAGCCCCTTGCGCTCGAGCCGGGAGATGACCTCGCCGGCGAGGCCGCGGCGGACGCCGTCGGGCTTGACGAGGACGAGGGTGCGCTGCACGGAGCATCTCCAGAGGGTCGGGGTCGACGGGGCCGAGCGGTCCGGTCCTGCGAGGGCCGGGAACACGCACGCTACCGGGACTGGCAGGCTGGGCCGGGTGATCCGGCGGCGGGTGGGGCCTTGACGCTGCGACGCGTGGGGCAGCTCGTCGTGTCCTGCCTGGTGCTGTCGGTCGGCGTGGTGCTCCTGCTCCGCTCGGCCCTGGGCTCGGACGGCTACTCCACCCTGCTGAGCGGCCTGTCACGGGCCTCGGGGTGGAGCTTCGCCCTGGTGAGCGCTGTCGTGGGGGTGCTCCTCATCGCGATGGCATGGGCGCGGGGCATGCGGCCCGGGCTCGGGACCGTCGTCCAGCCCCTCGTGGTGGGTCCGACCGTGTCGGTCGGCCTGGCCCTGGTGGACGAGCCGTCGAGCCTGGGCGTACGGGTGCTCCTGATGCTGCTGGCGCTCCCCGTGCTGGCCCTCGGTGTCGCGGGCTACCTCAACACGGCGACCGGGGCGGGCCCGACGGAGGTCGCTGCGCTCACCTTCGACCCTCCCGTGCCGTTCCGCTGGGGCTACAACGTCCTCCAGGCGAGCTGCGCTCTGGTCGGCTGGCTGTGCGGCGCGGACGTCGGCGCAGGCACCGTCCTGGTGGTCGTCGCCCTGGGCCCCGGCATCGCCGCCCTGCAGCCGCGGCTGCCGCGCTGGGAGATCCCGGCCACCGTGTGAGCGGTCGCGCTAGGAGCGGTGCAGCAGGGTGCGGGCCTCGCCCACGGTGACCACCGACCCCGTGACCAGGACCCCGGCCCCGCCGTACTCGGACTCGGCGTCAGCGAGCGCGACGGCGGTGGACAGCGCGTCGTCGAGCGCGTCCTCGACCTGCACCCGGTCCTCGCCGAACACGTCGGCGGCCAGGTCGCGCAGGTGATCGACGGGCATGGCCCGGGGCGAGCCGTTCTGGGTCACGACGACCTGGGCCACGGCGGGCTCGAGGACCTCGAGCATCGCCAGCGCGTCCTTGTCGCCGAGGACGGCGACCACGGCCACGAGGTGCGTGAAGGCGAACGCGTCGGACAGCGCTGCCACCGTGGCGGCCATGCCGTGGGCGTTGTGTGCGGCGTCGAGCAGCACCGTGGGGCTCGTGCGCACGACCTCGAGCCGGCCCGGAGAGGCGGTACGCGCGAAGCCCTCCCGCACGAGCTCGACGTCGAGCATGCCCTTGTCGCCGCCGCCGAGGAACGCCTCGACCGCAGCGAGGGCGGCGGCCGCGTTCGCCGCCTGGTGGGCGCCGTGCAGCGGCAGGTAGATGTCGTCGTAGCGCCCGCCGAGCCCCTGCAGCGTCAGGAGCTGCCCGCCGACGGCCGTCGCTCGCTCGACCACCCCGAACTCCAGGCCCTCGCGGGCCACGGTCGCCCCCACCTCGACGCACCGGCGCAGCAGGACCTCGGCCGCCTCCGGCTGCTGCTGGGCGAGGACCACCGTGGCGCCGGCAGCGATGATGCCTGCCTTCTCCGTGGCGATCTCGGCGAGCGTGGTGCCCAGCAGGGGCACGTGGTCGAGCCCCACGGGCAGGACGACGGCCGTCCCTGCGTCGATCACGTTGGTGGCGTCCCAGAGCCCGCCCAGACCCACCTCGACCACGGCCACGTCGACGGGGGCGTCGGCGAAGGCCGCGAAGGCCATCGCGGTGAGCACCTCGAAGAAGCTGAGCGGGTGCGGCATGCGCTCGTCGACCATCGCGATGTACGGGGCCAGCTCGTCGAAGACCTCGGTGAACCGCTCCTCCGACAGGGGCTGCCCGTCGATCGTGATGCGCTCGGTGACCGAGTCGAGGTGGGGGCTGGTGTAGCGGCCGGGACGCAGGCCGAACCCCTGGAGCAGGGCGTCGATCATCCGGGCGGTGCTGCTCTTGCCGTTGGTGCCGGTCAGGTGGATCGACGGGTAGCTGCGCTGCGGCGACCCGAGCAGGTCGCAGAGCAGCCGGATGCGCTCGAGGTCCGGCACCATGGCGTCCTCAGCCGGGTGCCGGGTGGCGAGCTCGGCGAGCACGCGCTGCAGCGTCACGGGCGGGGCGCCTTCGGGGGCGCCTCACCCAGCTCGACCGTCACGCCCAGCGCCTCGCCGGTGGCCGTCTCGACCTTCTCGACGACACCGGCGTTGCGCAGGTCCTGCTCGACCTCGGCGAACAGGCGCAGCAGGGCGTCAGGAGCGGTCACCGTCAGGTGCGTCACGGGAGTGCGGGTGGAGGTCTTCGCCTCGCTCTTGGCGCGCCGCACGTGCTGCAGGACGTCCGAGGCCACCGCCAGGCAGTCGGGCCCCTCGACCGAGGCCGCCCCGGCCTCGCGCAGCGCCTCGGGCCCCGGCCACGGCTGGGCGTGGATCGAGCCGTCCTTCCACCACGACCAGACCTCCTCGGTGACGAACGGCATCACGGGCGCGAGCAGCCGCAGCATGACGTCGAGGGCGAGGCGCAGCGCACGCCGCGCGCTCTCGGCCTGGGCCGTGTCGGCGGAGGCTCCCTCGCCGTAGGCGCGCTCCTTCACCAGCTCGATGTAGTCGTCGCAGAACGACCAGAAGAAGGTCTCGGTCCGCTCGAGGGCACGGGTGTAGTCGCTGCCCTCGAAGGCGGCGGTCGCCTCGTCGACCACGGCCGCCAGGCGCCCCAGCAGGGCCCGGTCGACCGGCTCGGTCACCGGCCCGGCGCTCGCCTCGGGGAACGACAGCGCGAACTTCGAGGCGTTGAGCAGCTTGACCGCGAGCCGGCGGCCGACCTTCATCTGGCCCTCGTCGAAGGCGGTGTCGGTGCCGAGCCGCCCGTTGGCCGCCCAGTAGCGGACGGCGTCGCTGCCGTGCTGCTCGAGCAGGCCGAGCGGCGTCACGACGTTGCCCTGGCTCTTGGACATCTTCTTGCGGTCCGGGTCGAGGATCCACCCGGACAGGGCGGTCGCGCGCCACGGCACGCTGTCGTGCTCGAAGTGGCTGCGCACGACGGTGGAGAACAGCCAGGTGCGGATGATGTCGTGCGCCTGCGGCCGCAGGTCGTACGGGAAGACCCGCTGGAACAGGTCGTCGTCGTCCTCCCAGCCGCCGGCGATCTGCGGGGACAGGCTCGAGGTGGCCCAGGTGTCCATGACGTCGGGATCAGCGGTGAAGCCGCCCGGCGAGTCGCGCTGATCGGCCGAGTAGCCCTTCGGGACCTCGCTGCTGGGGTCGATCGGCAGCTCCGACTCCTCAGGCAGCAGCGGGTCGTCGTAGGACGGCTCGCCGTCGGCGTCGAGGCGGTACCAGAGGGGGAAGGCGACGCCGAAGAAGCGCTGGCGGCTGATCAGCCAGTCCCCGTTGAGGCCGCCCACCCAGTTGTCGAAGCGGGACTGCATGAACGTCGGGTGCCACTGGAGCTCGTCGCCCCGCTTGAGCAGCGCGTCCCGCAGGTCGGCGTCGCGACCGCCGTTGCGGACGTACCACTGGCGGCTCGTGACGATCTCCAGCGGCCGGTCGCCGCGCTCGTAGAACTTCACCGGGTGGGTGATCGGCTTGGGCTCACCCACGAGGTCGCCGGACTCGGCGAGCATCTCGACGATGCGCTTCTGGGCCTGCTTGACCGTCTTGCCGGCGAGCTCGGAGTAGGGCTGCTCGGCCACGCCTTCCGGTGCCGCCGCGAGCAGGCGGCCGTCCCTGCCCACGATGCTGCGCACCGGCAGGTCGAGCTCGCGCCACCAGGTGACGTCGGTGGTGTCGCCGAAGGTGCAGATCATGGCGATGCCGGAGCCCTTGGTGGGGTCGGCGAGGACGTGGGCGAGCACCGGCACCGGCACCCCGAACAGCGGCGTCGTCACCGTGCTGCCGAACAGGGGCTGGTAGCGCTCGTCGTCGGGGTGCGCCACGAGGGCGACGCAGGCGGGGAGGAGCTCTGGGCGGGTCGTCTCGATGTACACGGGCTCAGCGCCCTCGCGACCGAAGCCGATCCGGTGGTAGGCGCCGGGCATCTCCCGGTCGGCGAGCTCGGCCTGCGCCACGGCTGTCTTGTAGTCCACGTCCCACAAGGTCGGCGCCTCGGCCGCGTAGGCCTCGCCCCGGGCCAGGTTGCGCAGGAAGGCGCGCTGGGCGGCCCGCCGGGCCCGGTCGCCGATGGTCTCGTAGGTGTGGGTCCAGTCCACCGAGAGCCCGAGGGTCCGGAAGATGTGCTCGAAGACCTTCTCGTCCTCGAGCGACAGCCGGTGGCAGAGCTCCACGAAGTTGCTGCGGCTGATGCTGACCTGGGGCGTGCCCTTCTTCAGGGACCCGCTCTCGGCAGGTGGCTCGTACGACGGGTCGTAGGGCTGGCTGGGATCGCACCGCACCCCGTAGTAGCCCTGCACCCGGCGCTCGGTCGGCAGGCCGTTGTCGTCCCAGCCCATCGGGTAGAAGACCGTCTTGCCGCGCATGCGCTGGAAGCGGGCGAGCAGGTCGGTGTGGGTGTAGCTGAAGACGTGGCCCACGTGCAGGCTGCCCGACACGGTGGGCGGGGGCGTGTCGACGGAGAAGACGTCGGACCGCGGGGCCGTCCGGTCGAACCGGTAGGTGCCGTCGGCCTGCCAGACCTCGTCCCAGCGCTGCTCCAGCCCGTCGAGGGTGGGGCGGTCCGGCACGCGCTGCTCGCTCGAGGTCACCCGCCCAGTCTAGGGAGCGGGGGCCGCGCGGCTGGCGCCCGCACCAGGACGGCCCGGCCACCTCGGGGGTGACCCCCGGGTCGTACGACACCCGCTGGCTGCGCAGGGCCGTCACCACTCCCGGCGGACGGGGTACTCCCGGCCCCTGATGGTCACCTCCCCGTCGTCGAGGAGGTCGTCGTCGGTGGAGTCGCCGGCGGCTCCCCCGGCACCGTCTGCCTGGAAGAACTTCCTCGGGGCAGCTCGCTCACTCCAGCACCCCGCGGGGGCAGGACGGCGCCTCCGTAGGCTCGCTGCTCGTGACCCCCCCGCCGCCAGCGCCCACCACCACGACGATCGACCTCCCTGACACCTGGGCGTACGGCCCAGGCGTGCTGCACGGCGGCTGGCTGCTCGAGACCGTGACCGCCGCGGCGATGCAGCACACCACCCACCCCCACCCGCTCGCGGTCAGCGGGCACTTCGTCGCGGGGCCCAAGATCGGTCCTGCCGAGCTCGACATCGAGCCGCTGCGGGAGGGCCGGTCCGTGGGCTCGCTCCGGGCGCGCCTGCACCAGGAGGGCCGGCCCAAGCTCGAGGTGCTGGTCACGGCGGGGACGCTCCCGGGCGCGGGCAGCACGGCCCTGCACCTCGACGCGGCGCCGCCGTCGCTCCCGCTGCCCGAGCACTGCACGCAGAGCGGGGCGACGCAGACCGGGGGGCGCAACGGCGTCACCGAGCAGCTCGAGGTGCGGCTCGACCCGGTGACCGCGGGATGGGTCAGCGGGCGCCCCGGGGGGAGCTCGGAGTCGGCCGGCTGGATCCGGCCGGTCGACGGTCGTCCGGTGGACCCGCTGATGCTCATCACCCTCGCGGACGCCCTTCCGCCGGTCAGCTTCGACCTCGGCATCGCCGGCTGGGTCCCCACCATCGAGCTGACCGTGCACCTGCGCTGCCTCCCGGCCCAGGGATGGATGAGGGTGATGCACCGGACCAGGCTCGTCCAGGCCGGCTGGCTGGACGAGGAGTGCGAGATCTGGGACAGCACCGGTCAGCTGGTCGCCCAGGCCCGTCAGCTCGCCGGTTACCGCGAGCCCGCCACGTGAGCGCCGCCGCTGAGCCGGGGACGTCGAGCCGGCACGTCGTGGAGATCGACCCGACCTGGGCGGTCGGGGGCAAGCCGCACGGCGGTTACCTGCTCCGCGAGGCCGTGGCACTGGCCCTGGACGCCGACCACCCGCACCCGATGGCCGTCAGCGCCCACTACGTCTCCTCTCCCGACGCCGGCTCGGCCACGGTCGACGTGGAGCGGGTGCGCACCGGGCGCCGGGTGGCGAGCTCCCGGGTGCGGTTGTCCCAGGACGGCGCCGCCCGGATGGAGGTGCTGGTGTCGGCGGGGACCTGGACCGACGCCGAGCCGTTCTGGACCGGCCCGTACGGCCCACCGGCGATGCCGCCCGTGGAGGACTGCCCCCGCCTGCCGCCGAGGAGCCCGACCGGCACCGTGGTGGGCTACTTCGCCCACGTCGACGCCCGGCTGGACCCGGCGTCGGCGCAGTGGGCGGAAGGGAAGCCTCAGGGCGTGGCGGAGGTGCGAGGGTGGATGCGGCGCGACGACGAGCTCCCCAGCTCTCCCCTGGACCTGCTGGTCTTCTGCGACGCCATGCCGCCCGTCACCTTCGACCTCGGCGTGCTCGGCTGGGTGCCGACCCTGGAGCTCACGGTCCACGTCCGCGGTCTTCCGGCACCGGGCTGGCTCCGGGTGGTGCAGCGGGCCAGGATGCTGCGCGACGGCTGGCTGGACGAGGAGTGCGAGGTGTGGGACAGCACCGACCGCATGGTCGCGCAGGCGAGACAGCTCGCGGGCTACCGGGTCAGCTGACCGGCCGACGGCTGGGTGTCTTGACCTAGGCCGACTTGTCGCGGCGCTCGCGGCGTGGTGCCGCGGCGGCGTCGCGGGGCACGAGGGTCGGAGCGACGTGCTCCAGGACGACCTCGCGGGTGATCACGCACTTGGAGACGTCGTCGCGGCTGGGCAGGTCGTACATCACCGAGAGCAGCACCTCCTCCATGATCGCGCGCAGGCCGCGCGCACCGGTGCCGCGCTTGATCGCCTGCTCGGCGATCGACTCGAGGGCGTCCTCGGTGAACTCCAGCTCGACCTGGTCGAGGTCGAACAGCCGGCGGTACTGGCGCACGAGGGCGTTCTTCGGCTCGGTGAGGATCGCGATCAGCGCGGCCTTGTCGAGGTTGTGGACGCTCGTCAGCACAGGCAGGCGACCGATGAACTCCGGGATCATGCCGTACTTGAGCAGGTCCTCGGGCATGGCGTCGGCGAAGACGTGGCCGGCATCCACCTCGTGCTTGGAGTGGTTGATCGAGGTGAAGCCGATCGCCTTCTTGTTGGTCCGCTGCTCGATGACCTTGTCGAGCCCGGCGAAGGCGCCGCCCACGATGAACAGGACGTTGGTGGTGTCGATCTGGATGAACTCCTGGTGCGGGTGCTTGCGCCCGCCCTGGGGCGGCACCGACGCGGTGGTCCCCTCGAGGATCTTCAGCAGGGCCTGCTGGACCCCCTCGCCGGACACGTCGCGCGTGATCGACGGGTTCTCGCTCTTGCGGGCGATCTTGTCGACCTCGTCGATGTAGATGATCCCCGTCTCGGCCTTCTTGACGTCGTAGTCCGCGGCCTGGATCAGCTTGAGCAGGATGTTCTCGACGTCCTCGCCGACGTAGCCGGCCTCCGTCAGCGCGGTCGCGTCGGCGATGGCGAACGGGACGTTGAGCATCTTCGCCAGCGTCTGCGCCAGGAGCGTCTTGCCGCAGCCGGTCGGGCCGAGCAGCAGGATGTTGCTCTTCTGCAGCTCGACGGGGTCCTTGTCGTTGCTGCCGGACTGGACCCGCTTGTAGTGGTTGTAGACGGCGACGGCCAGCGTGCGCTTGGCCGTCTCCTGACCGATGACGTAGCCGTCGAGGAAGTCGTAGATCTCGCGGGGCTTGGGCAGCTCGTCCCACTTGAGCTCCGAGCTCTCGGAGAGCTCCTCCTCGATGATCTCGTTGCAGAGGTCGATGCACTCGTCGCAGATGTAGACGCCTGGACCGGCGATCAGCTTCTTGACC
>JAOPWP010000152.1 GCA_025965615.1 Frankiales bacterium | reverse complement strand
TTCCAGGACTACGCGGTCGGCCTGGCTGTCCGGCTCCTGGAGCAGTACCACCTGCACGGGGGGACCGTCCTCGAGGTCGGCTCGGGCAAGGGGGACTTCCTGGCGATCCTGGTCGAGCAGGGCATGGCCCGGGCGCTCGGCTACGACCCGAGCTACGCGGGGGAGCAGGAGGGGCGGGTCACCGACGGGCGCATCACGTTCGTGCCGTCCCTGTTCCCCGACCACCTCGGGGACCTCGACCTGGACCTGATCTGCGCCCGGCACGTGCTCGAGCACCTGGAGCGTCCGAGGGAGCTGATGTCCACGCTGCGGCCCGCTCTCGGCAGCGATCGCCGGACGGTGCTCTACGCGGAGGTCCCGGACGGTGGGCACCTGCTGCGTGAGACCGCTCTGTGGGACCTCATCTACGAGCACCCCTCGCACTTCACGGCCCCGTCGCTGCACCGCCTGCTCTCCGACGGTGGCCTGCCGGTCGCGGCGCTGGGCACCTCGTTCGGCGGTCAGTACCTGTGGGCCGAGGCGACGTCCCGCCCCGAGGCTGCCCGCGTGCCGACCGAGCCCGTCGGGGCGGTGCTGGACGCTGCGGCAGGTTTCCGGTCCCGCGCCGAGGCCACCCTCGCGCACTGGACGGACGAGCTCGCCCGGGCAGCGGCGTCCGGTCAGCAGGTCGTCCTGTGGGGAGGTGGGTCCAAGGGCGTCACCTTCCTGAACCTCGTGCCTGGTGCCGACGTCGTCGAGCGGGTCGTCGACATCAACCCCCGCAAGCACGGCAGGCACGTCCCTGGCACGGCTCAGCGTGTGGTCGGTCCGCAGGACCTCGTGCAGGCGCCGCCGGACGTCGTCGTGGTCCTCAATCCGCTCTACGTGTCCGAGGTCCGGACCGAGCTGTATCGCCTCGGCGTGTCGGCCGAGGTGTGCGCCGCCGAGACGTCGTCGGCGACGCGCTGACGCGGGAGCCCGCCGCCGCCGGAGGTGCGGTCGCCGGGCGCCGGGGGCTTGCGTCGGGGCCGGCGACGCACGGCGCTGGCAGGGCGCTCCACCAGGTACCAGCTGAGGGCGGCGGTGGTCCCGGCGAGCACCAGGGTGGTGACGAGCAGCCAGGCGTAGGCGCTGCCCCCCAGCCGTTCCGGGAGCCCGCGCGACAGCTGCGGTGGGATGAGCGTCGCGTGGTAGAGGTACAGGCCGTAGCTGACGACTCCCAGCCAGCGCAGCCAGCCCAGGCGCAGGACCCGCTCCACGATCCCGCCGCGACCTGCTGGGGCGGGGAAGACGGCCGGCGCGAGGACCAGAGCCGCAGCAAGGCCGACCAGCAGGTGCCGGAGCAGCTGGAACCAGCCCGTGGCCCCGTGGTCTCCGGCGAGCGCGCCGATCGACAGCACCACGGCACCTGCTGCGGCCCACAGCAGCGCGGGACGCCTGACACGCCAGGCAGGCCGGTGCACGCTGAGGACGGCGTAGGCCATGCCCACGGCGAACCAGTCGAAGGTCCCGAGGAGCGTCCGTGAGATGCGCTCGTCGTGTCCGGACAGGTAGACCCATCCGGAGAAGCCGACGGCGACCAGGGCGCCGGCGGCGAGCAGGAGCAGCTCGTCGCGGAGGACGTGGCGGCGGCTGCCCAGGGCTCGGGTGACACCCCAGCTGTACAAGGGGAGCAGGAGGTAGAAGGTCGCCTCGATGCAGAGCGTCCAGGCCACTCCCATCCCGAGGTCGTAGGTGTCCAGGTCGTAGATCTGGACGAGGCCGTAGTAGCGCCACCAGTCGGCCGTGAACACCCCGGGGAGCCCGAAGACGGCCGTGAGCACCGTGAGGGCCACCCAGTAGCCGGGCAGGATGCGCAGGGCCCGCTTGCGGGCGTAGGAGCGCAGGTCCACCGGCCGTTCTCGAGCGCGTGCCAGGACGAACGGCCGGTACAGCAGGAAGCCACTGACGAGGAAGAACAGCGTCACCCCGCCCGACAGCACGTCGTTGTACGGGTGCAGGGCGCTGCCTGGCGGAAGCCCGCCGAGGACTCCCACGTGGAAGACGAGGACGCTGAGCGCGGCGAGGGCCCGCGTCGCGTCGACGAACGGGTAGCGGGCCCCCGTCGGGGACGCGTCGACACTGCCTGCGTCGCGCGCTCGGGGCGCGACCCGGCCCCGCGACGTCACCACGACGAGGCCGTGCGTACGGCCACGCGCTGGGGACGGCGCGCCACGGAGATCTCGGCTGTCGCAGGGGTGCTCCCCAGGGCGACATTGTGCGCCTGCCAGGCGGCATCGCGGGCGGCTCGGCGGGCGAGGTCGCTGGACGAGGAGCTCACCGGCTCGAAGGACACGATGCGTCCGGTGTAGCCGTTGCCCCTCGACCAGCTCCCGGTGTTGCGGAGGCGGTACTGCAGCGTGTGCGTCATGTCGCCCTCGATCCCGCTTCGCGCACGTCGCCTTCCCCCGGCCTCGCAGAGGCGCCGCGAGGGCTGAGGCGACCCCGGGGTGGTTGCGCGGCTCTGTGCAGGGCCGTGCGGCCTGCCAGCTTGGCTTCGCCGCCGATGTGGCGCCAGTGGGGCCCCGTCCAGCAGCGGAGCACGACGGCCGTGCACCGGGCCCGCTCCTGCGCGTCGAGGGGTGCCCGCCGAACGGCTGCCAGGAGCTCACGGGTGACGCGGCTCTGCGGGAACGCCGCCCTCGCCCGCCGATCGGGGTCGTACCACGCGAGCTGCTCCAGGAACGACGGTCCAGCCACGATGCTGCGGCGGTCGTGGTAGCGGCGCAGGAACAGCGGCTCGCCCACCTGGGTGAAGCGGCCCCGGAGGCAGAGCTCGGCGAGGACCACCGTGTCAGCCAGCGGAAACCGGCCGATGCCGCGGGTCGTGCGCAGCGTCTCCGTGCTGATGACGCCGAAGACGGGATGCCACTCGAGGCGGTTGCCCAGGAGCCGGGCCAGGCGCGCGGACGGCCGCTCGTCGCGCAGGTCGAGGTTGGAGTCGTCCATCGGCCCCAGCACGTCCCCGTCGGCGTCGATGAGGACGGTCGCCGGGTAGGCGAGCACCGTTCCCGGGGCAGCGTCCTCGAGAGCCTCCAGGCACCGCCGGACGAACGCCGGCTCGCACAGGTCGTCGTCCGCAGCCCACTTGAACCACGGCGCGCGAGCCTGTTCCAGGACGCGGTTGTAGTTCCAGGCAGCGCCCCTGTTGGACGCGGAACGGGAGTAGGAGAGGCGGTCGTCCTGCGCCGCCAGGACCCGGCAGATCTCCTGCGTGCCGTCGGTGGAGGCGTTGTCGGAGACGACGACCTCGAGGCGGGGTTCGTCCTGCGCGAGCAGGCTGCGCAGCGTGTCCAGGAGGTAGGGCTCCCCGTTGAAGACCGGCACGCCGACGGTCACGATCGGCTCGGGACGTCTCGCGCTCACGTGCGAGGTGCCGGCACGATCGAGACGTCGTCGAAGCGGGGC
>JAOPWP010000104.1 GCA_025965615.1 Frankiales bacterium | reverse complement strand
CCTGCTGCGCCACTACCCGCGGCGCTACACCGAGCGGGGCGCCCTGACCCCGTTCGCCGACCTCGTCGTGGGGGAGTACGCGACGGTCTTCGCCGAGGTCAGCAAGCTCACCGCCCGGCAGATCCGGCCCAAGCTGCACAAGACCGACGTCACGATCCGCGACGCCGACGGGGCCACGATGACCCTCGCCATCTTCAACCGCCGCTGGGTCGACAAGGACCTCAAGGCCGGTCGCCGGGCGTACTTCTCGGGCAAGGTCGAGCTGTTCGCCAAGCACGTCCAGCTGGCGAACCCGGAGTACCAGCTCGTCGACGACGAGCAGGGGGTGGTCGCCGAGGAGTTCGCCGGAGCGCTCGTCCCCATCTACCCGGCCTCGGCCAAGGCGCCCACGACGATGATCGCCAGGAGCGTGCGGCTCGCGCTCACCATGGCCGACATCGACGCCGAGGCCGACCCGCTGCCCGCCGACCTGCGCGCCCGGCACCGGCTCATGGGGTTCGAGCAGGCGCTGCGCGCCATCCACACACCCGACGGGTGGCCCGACGTCACCCGGGCGAAGCAGCGCCTCACCTGGGACGAGGCCTTCGTCCTGCAGGTGGTCCTGGCCCAGCGACGGGCCGCGACGCGCGCGCTGCCCGGCACGCCGCGCCCCGCACGGGACGGGGGGACGCGGGCGGCTTTCGAGGCGAGCCTGCCCTTCGAGCTCACAGCGGGTCAGCGCGAGATCGGCGGGGTCCTCGAGTCCGAGCTGGCGGGGTCAGCGCCGATGTACCGCCTGCTGCAGGGCGAGGTCGGTTCCGGCAAGACCATCGTCGCCCTCCGCGCGATGCTGCAGGTGGTGGACACCGGCGGGCAGGCGGCACTGCTCGCGCCCACCGAGGTGCTGGCGCAGCAACACATCCGGTCGCTGACGACGATGCTGGGCCCGCTGGCGTCGGCCGGTGAGCTCGGCGCGCCCGACGTCGCCACCAGGGTGGCCCTGCTCAGCGGGTCGCAGAGCGCGGCCGCGCGCCGCACGGCCCTCGAGCAGGTGGCCTCGGGGGAGGCCGGCATCGTGGTCGGCACGCACGCTCTGCTGTCAGAGGGGGTGGCCTTCGACGACCTGGGGCTGGTCGTGGTCGACGAGCAGCACCGGTTCGGGGTCGAGCAGCGTGATGCCCTCCGGGCCAAGGGGCGGACCCCACCGCACGTCCTGGTCATGACGGCCACGCCGATCCCGCGCACCATCGCCATGACGGTCTACGGGGACCTCGAGGTCTCGACCCTGTCCGAGCTGCCCCGTGGTCGCTCGCCCGTGCGGACGGCCGTGGTGCCCGTGGCGGAGCGGCCGGCGTGGATCGAGACCGTCTGGCAGCGCATCCGCGAGCACGTGGCGCAGGGGCGGCAGGCGTTCGTCGTCTGCCCCAGGATCGGCGGCGACGAGCCCGAGGAGGCGACGACCGACGGCCGTACGCCCGGGGTCGCGGTGCTCGACGTCCACCTGATGCTGGTGCACGGCCCCCTGCACGGGCTGCGGGTGGAGGTGCTGCACGGGCGCATGCTGCCGGCCGACAAGGACGAGCTGATGCGCCGGTTCACCCGCGGCGAGGTGGACGTCCTCGTCGCGACGACCGTCGTCGAGGTGGGGGTCGACGTGCCGAACGCGACCGTCATGGTGATCCTCGACGCCGACCGGTTCGGCGTCAGCGCACTGCACCAGCTGCGCGGCCGGGTCGGTCGGGGCCCCGAGGCGGCCCTGTGCCTGCTCGTGACAGAGGTCGAGGCCGGCAGCCCCTCTCGTGAGCGGCTCGACGCGGTGGCCGCCACGAACGACGGGTTCGAGCTCTCCCGGGTCGACCTGGAGCAGCGCAGGGAGGGCGACGTCCTCGGCGCCGCGCAGTCCGGCACCCGCAGCTCGCTGCGCATGCTCAGGCTCCTGCGCGACGAGGACCTGCTCCGTGAGGCCCGGGCCGAGGCGGTCGACCTGGTCGAGCAGGACCTGCTCCTCGCGGGTCAGCCGGGCCTGCGCCAGGCCGTCGTGGACCTGCTCGACGAGGAGCGGGCGGACTTCCTCGACAAGGCCTGACGGCCCGAGCAGCACCTCGGCCTCGTTCGGCCACCCTGTGTGAGGGCTTCCGCGGCACCGTCGTGCGCCGTGGTGGCTCAGACGTGTCATGCCCCGCCAGGAGTCCCGGCGGGGCATGACGGACGTGCTGCGGGGCGACCCGCGCCTGGGCTAGAAGACGAACAGCGCCAGGACGAGGATCACGGCGATGACCAGGGCGATGATGGCGATCGTGCGTGTGTTCATGGGGTCTCCTCTGTCGGGTGAACGATCTTCATCCGCTCCTTGCCCCCAGGGAAGACCGGCCTAACCGCGCCGGGTGATCAAGAATGTGGCGCGTGGGGCACGATCGGCCCATGACACGGGTGATCGCGGGAGTCGCGAAGGGCCGCCGGCTGCAGGTGCCGAGCGGGACCACGACCCGTCCGACGTCCGACCGGGCACGAGAGGGGCTGTTCAGCAGCCTGCTCTCGCTGCTCGACGTCGAGGGCGCGAGGGTCCTCGACCTCTACGCCGGCTCCGGTGCCCTCGGGCTCGAAGCGGTGTCGCGCGGCGCCGCCAGCGCCACGCTGGTGGAGGCGGACCCGGACGCGGTGGCGGTGCTGCGCGCCAACGCCAGCCTGCTGGGAGCTCCCGGCACGCACGTCGTCGCCCAGCCGGTCGAGCGCTTCCTCGCGGTCGATCCCGAGCCCCGCTACGACCTCGCCCTCGTCGATCCCCCGTACGACGTCGACGTCGAGCCGGTTCTGGTCGCGCTGCTGCCGTGGCTCGCTCCCGAGGCGGTCGTGGCCGTGGAGCGCAGGAGCAGGGGCCGGGCCCTCGAGTGGCCGGACGGCTACGAGCAGGTGCGCTCCCGCCGCTACGGCGAGGCGACCCTCTGGTACGGGCGTCTCGCCCCGCCGGCGGGTCCCTGACGGGACGGGCCGATGCCCTGCTAGCGTCGCCGATCATGAGACGGGCCGTCTGTCCGGGGTCCTTCGACCCAGTAACCCTGGGGCACCTCGACATTGTCGAGCGAGCGTCCAAGATCTACGACGAGGTCGTCGTCGCGGTCCTGGTGAACAAGAAGAAGTCCTCCCTCTACACGGTCGAGGAGCGCATGGCGCACCTCACCGAGGTGACCGCTGGCTACGGCAACGTGAAGGTCGACAGCTTCTACGGGCTGCTCGTCGACTACTGCCGCACGCAGCAGATCCCCGTCATCGTGAAGGGCCTGCGGGCGATCAGCGACTTCGACTACGAGCTGCAGATGGCGCAGATGAACCACGGGCTGGCCGGGGTAGAGACCATGTTCATGACGACGAACCCGCTCTACTCCTTCCTGTCCTCCAGCCTGGTCAAGGAGGTCGCCACGTTCGGGGGCGACGTCTCGGGCCTGGTCCCGGAGCTGGTCCACACCTCCCTGCTCGAGCGGATGGCCCGACCGTGACCTCCCCCGACGCCCTCGAGGTCGAGCAGGTGCTCGACCACCTGGTCGACCTGGTCGAGACCGCGCGCGCGATGCCCATGTCGTCCTCGTGTGTGGTGAACCGCACCGAGCTGCTGAACCTGCTCGACGAGGCCCGCGCCCTGCTGCCCGACGAGGTGAGCCGGGCCCGGCAGGTGCTCGAGGAGCGCGCCGCTCTCGCCGCCCAGGGCCGGGCCGAGGCCGACCGCCTGGTCGCCCGGGCAGAGGTCGAGGCCGAGCGGCTGCTGGAGGCGACCGCGGTCTGGCGCCGGGCACAGGTCGAGGCCGACCGGTTGCTCGAGCAGGCCACCGACCAGGCCGAGAAGATGCGCCGCGAGACCGACGAGTACGTCGACCGCAAGCTGGCGGGGTTCGAGCTGGTGCTCGGCCAGACGCTCGCCCTGGTGGAGAAGGGACGTACCCGGCTCGCCCGGGTCGAGCCCGGCGAGCCGGTCCCCGACGAGGGTGACTCCGACGAGCAGGCGCCCGGCGGCCGCTGACGCCCCCCCACGGCCGGCCGCCGGTCGACCGCGGGCGCCCGGTCCGCTACCCTTGCGAACGGTCTTCACGACCCCGTAGGTCCCCGTGCCCGAGAACAGGAAGCCGCAGCACCGCATCGACCCCCGCAGACCCCTAGTCCTCGACACGCGCGAGCTGGGCAGGCGTCCGGGGTCGATGCGTCCGGTGCAGTTTCTTGCTCCCGCGCCCGAGGGCCTCGGGATCGACCTGATCGGCGTGCCCGCCGGTGCCGAGGTCGAGCTGGATCTGCGGCTCGAGTCCGTCATGGAGGGCGTGCTGGTCAGCGGCACGGCGACCGCGCCCCTCTCGGGGGAGTGCGGCCGCTGCCTCGAGGTGGTCGACGACGAGCTCACCGTCGACCTGCAGGAGCTGTTCGTCTACACCGGCAGCGAGGGCGACGAGGGTGAGACGGCACGGATGGAGGGCGACCTGCTCGACCTCGAACCCGTGCTGCGTGACGCGGTGGTGCTCGCACTCCCGCTCACGCCCTTGTGCCGACCGGACTGCCGCGGTCTGTGCTCGGAGTGTGGCGAACGGCTCGACGACCTGCCCGAGGACCACGCGCACGGCGCGCCCGATCCCCGGTGGGCCGCCCTGAACGGTTTGCTCGACTGAACGGCCTGCTCGACTGAACGTCTGCTCGACCGCACGTCCCGCCCTGCCGAACACCTGCAGCACCCCAGACCGGCACCACCGAGATCCAGGAGCAACCCGATGGCCGTCCCGAAGCGCAAGATGTCGCGCAGCAACACCCGCTCGCGCCGCGCGCAGTGGAAGACCACCGCGCCGACCCTCACGACGTGCGACCGCGGGCACGTCTGCCTCCCGCACACCGTGTGCCCGGAGTGCGGCCGCTACGACAAGCGCACCGTCGTCGCCGTCTGACCCCCACCCGTCTGATCGCCGCCCGTCTGGGCCGCACCGGCTGACCGAGGGACGCTGCATCGCCGTGATCCGCGTTGCCCTCGACCTGCTCGGTGGGGACCACGCCCCCGAGTCCGTGGTCGACGGCGCGCTCCTGGCCCTCGACCGCACCCCGGACGTCGAGGTGGTCCTGGTCGGCCCCGTGGCTCTGGCCGAACAGCTCCTGCAGGCCCGGTCCGCGACGGGGCGCTTCCGCGTCGTCGAGGCGACGCAGGTGGTGGAGATGGACGAGGACCCCGCGAAGGCGATCCGGGCCAAGCGCGATGCGACGGTCCGGGTGGCGGCCCGGCTGGTCCGCGACGGGCAGGCCGACGCCCTCGTGTCGGTCGGCTCCACCGGGGCGGCCCTGGCCGCCGCCGTGCTCACCCTGGGGCGCCTTCGCGGCATGTCCCGCCCTGCGCTCGCAGCCGTGATCCCCGCCCGGTCCGGGCCGCTCGTGCTCCTGGACGCCGGGGCCGGCACCGAGGCCACCGTCGAGCTGCTGGCGCAGTTCGCCCTGGCCGGCTCCGCCTTCGCCAGCATCCGGCTCGACCTGGCCGCGCCTCGCGTGGGTCTGCTCAGCATCGGCGAGGAGCCGGGCAAGGGCGACGAGCTGCGCAAGCAGGCCTACGACGCACTGTCCCGCCTGCCCATCGACTTCGTCGGCAACGTCGAGGGCAGCGACGTGCCCTACGGCGGGAAGGCCGACGTCGTGGTCACCGACGGCTTCACCGGCAACGTCCTCGCCAAGGGGCTCGAGGGCGCCGCCTCGATGCTGACCGAGCTCGTGCGCGAGGCTCTGACCTCGACACCGGAGCGGGCCGCGGCGGCGGTGGACCTGCTGCCCGCGCTGGCCGGGGCCACGGCGTCGATGGACCCCGACGCGCTCGGCGGGGCCGTCCTGCTGGGCGTCAAGGGCGTGGTCGTCGTCGGCCACGGGGCGAGCTCGGCCGAGGGCGTGGCGAGCTGCATCGCCGTGGCTGCTCGAGCCGCGCGCGAAGGGCTGGTGCCGCACATCGCCGCGGCGCTGGCCGATCTGCTCGCCAGCAGCGAGCGCACAGGCGCGCTGCCCTCCCTGCCGACGAGCCCCCCGGTCGGCGCCGCGTGACCCCCGACGAGGTCCTGGCCGTGGTCCAGCAGGCGGTGGCGACGGTCCTCGAGACCGACCCGGCGGCGGTCTCCCGGGCGACCCGCTTCCGTGAGGACCTGGCCGCCGACTCCCTCGCCCTGGTCGAGATCGTCGAGATCGTCGAGGAGACGCTCGCCCCCCTTGCCCGCCCCGGCTTCCACATCGACGACGAGGACCTCGACGGGCTGGCCAGCGTCGGCGAGGCGGTCGACTACGCGGTGGCTCGCCTGTGAGGGACCGACGGTGAGGGACCGACCAGGCCCCTCGGCCCCTCCGTACACCGTCCTGGAGGCGGCGCTCGGCACGGGCCTCGACCCGGCCCTGCTCGAGCGGGCGCTGACCCACCGCTCCTACGCCTACGAGCACGGAGGGCTGCCCACGAACGAGCGGCTCGAGTTTCTCGGCGACGCCGTCCTGGGGTTGATCGTGACCGACGCCCTCTACGCCCGGCGGCCGGAGCTGTCGGAGGGGCAGCTGGCCAAGCAGCGCGCGGCCGTGGTGAACACCCGGGCGCTGGCCGGGGTGGCCCGCGGGCTCGACCTCGGGCGCTGGATCCGGCTGGGTCGCGGCGAGGAGGTGACCGTGGGCCGGGACAAGAACTCGATCTTGGCCGACACCATGGAGGCGCTGATCGGCGCCGTCTACCTGTCCCGCGGGCTGCCGGCGGCCACCGTCATGGTGCGCACGCTGTTCGACCCGCTCCTGCAGGTCGCGTCACAGGACGGGGCGGCCCTGGACTGGAAGACCGCTCTGCAGGAGCTCACGGCCTCGCGCGGGCTCGGCGCGCCGGCCTACCGCATCGTCGAGGCGGGTCCCGACCACGCGAAGAGCTTCACGGCCGAGGTCTGCGTCGGCGGGCGGGCGATGGGTGACGGCGCCGGCAAGAGCAAGAAGGAGGCCGAGCAGCAGGCGGCCGAGCAGGCCTGGGAGGCGCTGACGGCTCAGGCCCCGGTGGAGCCGCCTCGCCGTGCCTGAGCTGCCGGAGGTCGAGGTCGTCCGGCTCGGCCTGGAGCGCGGGGTGGTCGGCCGCACGGTCGAGCAGGTGTCGGTCGGACGGGCGCGCTCGGTGCGGCGGCACGTGGAAGGCGCCGGCGACTTCGTGGCCCGGCTGCAGGGGCGGACCGTCCTGTCGGCCCACAGGCGCGGCAAGCACCTGTGGCTGCCGCTCGACTCGGGAGACGCCCTGCTCGGCCACCTCGGCATGAGCGGCCAGCTGCTCGTCGTCCCGGCCGAGGCCCCCGACCCCAAGCACCTGCACGTACGGCTGCGCTTCGCCGATGCAGGTCGCGAGCTGCGCTTCGTCGACCAGCGGACCTTCGGGGGCCTGTTCGTGGTCGCCGGTGGAGAACCGGTGCCACCGGCGCTCGCGCACGTCGCCCGCGACCCGCTGGACCCCGCGTTCGACGACGAGGCCTTCGTCGCGGCGCTGCGGCGACGGCGCACCGGGGTCAAGCGGGCGCTCCTGGACCAGACGCTGGTCAGCGGCATCGGCAACATCTACGCCGACGAGGCTCTCTGGCGCAGCCAGCTGCACGGGAACCGGCCTACCGACGGGCTGAGCCGCCCGGCGGTGCGCCGGCTGCTGCTGTCCGCCCGCGAGGTGCTCGGTGAGGCGATCGCTTCGGGGGGCACCAGCTTCGACGCGCTGTACGTGTCCACCGAGGGGGTCAGCGGCCTGTTCGAGCGGTCGTTGGCCGCCTACGGGCGCGAGGGCGAGGCCTGCCTGCGATGCGGCGCCCCGATCCGGCGTGAGTCGTTCATGAACCGCTCCTCGTTCAGCTGCCCGCGGTGCCAGCCCCGGCCCGCGGGGTCGACGAAGCCGGCTCAGGCGAGCCGGTCGAGCTCGGCCCGCACCGCGGGCGGCTCGCTGCCGTCGGCCTGACGCGGCGTCCACCTCTCGGTCGGCGTCCACTGCGAGCCGCACCCGGTGCAGGCGAGCAGCCGGGGCGGCCTCCCCGCCCCGCCCGCGGCGGTCGGTTCGGGCTGCCAGTCGCAGAGCTGGCGGCAGGGGGCGATGACGAGGGACACGGCTCCAGTGTCGTCCACGCGCTGTCCACGCTCGTACGCTCGGTCCGTGGAGCGGCTCACGGCGCAGGTGTCCGGCCGGGTGCAGGGCGTCGGCTTCCGGTGGTGGACCCGAGCCCGGGCCCTCGAGCTCGGGCTGCGCGGGAGCGCGACCAACCTGTCCGACGGCCGGGTCGAGGTCGTCGCCGAAGGGGACCGGGAAGCGCTCGACGCGCTGCTCGTCCTGCTGCGTGGCCCGTCCGCGCCGGGCAGCGTCCGCTTCGTCGGGGAGCACTGGTCGCCCGGGCGGGGAGGGGAGGACGGCTTCGTCGAGCGCTGAACTGGGCCGGATCTCGGGCCGGATCTCGTGGGCTACGTCTCGTGACCGGATCGTGACCGACTCCTTGACCCCTCGGGGAGCGGCTGGCAAACTGGGGTCACCGCCCCTCTGGCCATCTGCCGAGGTCCCAGTCTCGGGAGATGGCGCTCGACGTGTGACCCGGAGGTTCCTCAGTCATGGCCAAGGCCCTGTTCGGTTCGGTCGGTCTCGGCAACGACATGCGCCTCGTCGACGAGGTGCGCCGCCTGCGCCGGCGGGTCAGCGACCTCGAGAGCGAGCTGGCCCGGGTCAGCGCGGCGCACGACGCACTGGTCGCGTCCGTGACCGTCGATGACGACATCCGCATGCTGACTCTGGACGACCAGCCCGCGCTGACCTGACCGGTCCCCTGCTCGGCCCGAAGGGCGCTACCCGATCTCAGGGTGGCGCCCTTCGTCGTGTCCGGAGCGTCCTGCTCCGGCGCGTCACCCCGCCGACGCCCGGGCGCCGCTAGCCTCGCGGCGTGCACCTCAAGAGCTTGACGCTGAAGGGCTTCAAGTCCTTCGCGTCGCCGACGACCCTGCGCTTCGAGCCGGGGATCACCTGCGTGGTCGGGCCCAACGGCTCCGGCAAGAGCAACGTCGTGGACGCCATCGCCTGGGTGCTCGGCGAGCAGGGGGCCAAGGCGCTGCGCGGCGGGAAGATGGAGGACGTCATCTTCGCCGGCACGCCGGGGCGCCCGGCGCTCGGGCGGGCGGAGGTCACGCTCACCATCGACAACAGCGACGGCGCGCTGCCGATCGACTACACCGAGGTGAGCGTCACCCGGCTGATGTTCCGGGACGGCGCCTCGGAGTACTCGATCAACGGCAACCGCTGCCGGCTGGTCGACGTCCAGGAGCTGATGAGCGACTCCGGCATCGGCCGTGAGCTGCACGTCGTGGTCGGACAGGGCCAGCTCGACGCGGTCCTGTCGGCGCGGCCGGAGGACCGGCGCGGGTTCCTCGAGGAGGCCGCCGGCGTCCTCAAGCACCGCAAGCGCAAGGAGAAGGCGCTCCGCAAGCTCGAGTCGATGACGGCCAACCTGAACCGGCTGACCGACCTGACCGCCGAGCTACGCCGCCAGCTCAAGCCGCTGGGACGCCAGGCCGAGGTCGCGCGGCGAGCGGCCCAGGTGCAGGCCGACCTGCGCGACGCCCGCCTGCGCCTGCTCGCCGACGACCTGCTGCAGCTGCGGTCAGCTCTCGACGCGGAGGTCCGCGACGAGACGGTCGTCCGCGAGCGGCGCGCCGAGGCCGAGCGCGAGCTGCTCGCGGCCCAGGAGCGCGAGGCCGTGCTCGAGGCGTCGGTCGCCGAGCTGGCGCCGGCGCACGCCCGGGCCCAGGAGACGTGGTACCGGCTGTCCACGCTGGAGGAGAGGCTGAGGGGAACGGCCACCCTGGCTGCCGAGCGCGCCCGCCACCTGACCGCCGGCCTGGCCGAGACCGGGCGGCCGGGTCGTGACCCCGACGAGATCGACCGCGAGGCGGCCGGCGTCCGGGAGGCCGAGGCAGCCCTGCTCGTACAGCAGACGGCCGACACCGAGCGCCTGCGCGACGCGGTCACCCGACGGACCGACGCCGAGGCCGCCCTCGCCAGCGAGGAGAAGGCCCTCGTCGCCGCGGCAAGGGCCGTGGCCGACCGCCGGGAGGGGCTGGCCCGTCTGACCGGGCAGGTCGGGGCCCTGCGTTCCCGCGCCGCGGCGGCCGAGGCCGAGCTCGGCCGGTTGACCGGCGCCATCGCCGACGCCTCGGCCCGGGCGCAGGCGGCCCAGGCCGAGCTCGAGCGGCTACAGGACGAGGTGGGCGGGCTCGACGCCGGCGAGGTCGACCTCGACGAGCGGCACGAGCAGGCGGCTGCGGCCCTCGCGGCGGCCGCAGCCACCCTCGAGGAGCTGCAGGTCGCCGAGCGGGAGGCCGAGCGCGAGCGGGGCACGTGGGCGGCCCGTCGCGACGCGCTCTCGCTGTCGCTGGCCCGCAAGGACGGCTCGGGAGCCCTGCTCGCGGCCGACCTGCCCGGGGTCCTCGGCACCGTGGCCGCGCTGGTCTCGGTCCCGACCGGCGCCCAGGTGGCGGTAGCCACGGCGCTCGGGGCGGTCGCGGACGCAGTAGCCGTCGCCTCCCCGATCGACGCCGCGGCGGCCCTGGCGCACCTGCGCGCGGACGACGCCGGTCGCGCCGGCCTGCTCGTCGGCGGACCGTCGACTCCTGCGGGAGGCGCCGAGGCGCCAGCCCCAGCCCTCCCGGACGGGGCCCGCTGGGCCGTCGACCTGGTCGAGGCGCCGGAGGCACTGCGTGCCGCGCTCTCCCGCACGCTGCACCGGGTGGCCGTCGTGGACACCCTCGACACCGCGACCCGGCTCGTCACCTCCTCACCCGGGGTGCGTGCGGTGACCCTCGACGGGGACCTGCTGGGAGCGGACTGGGCCGTCGGCGGCTCGGCCTCGGCCCCGTCGCTGCTCGAGGTGCAGGCCGCCGTCGACGAGGCGGTCGCCGCGCACGACGCGGCCCAGCGCCGCCAGGAGCGGTTGCGCTTCGAGGTCCAGGCGGCCCGCGCCGACGTGGAGCGGGCCACCGTCGACGTCGAGCAGGCCCTGGTCGCCCTCCACCACTCCGACGCCACCCTGGCCGCCCTCGCCGAGCAGCTGGCCCTGCGGGCCTCGGCCGTCCGTTCCGCCGAGGCGGAGGCGGGCCGGCTGGAGCAGTCGCGCGTCCGGGCCGAGCAGGCCCACGAGGCCGACCTGTCCGGGCTGGCCGAGCTCGAGGAGCGCCTCGCCGCGGCCCAGGCGGCAGGCGAGCCCGTCGAGGGGCAGTCGGACTCGCCCTCCACGCAGGTGCGCGACCGGTTGGCCTCGGCCGCCACTGCGGCGCGGG
>JAOPWP010000096.1 GCA_025965615.1 Frankiales bacterium | reverse complement strand
CCGCGCTGGCCTTCTTCACCTTCTCGTACTCGCTGTCGACCGGCCTGTTCACCAGTGGTGTGGGGCAGGACCGGATCAGCTCACCGACCCTGATCGCGGCGGTGCTCGCCGGGGCCTGCCTCGGCTTTCTGCCGCACAACTTCAACCCGGCGCGGATCTTCATGGGCGACTCGGGGTCGATGCTGATCGGGCTCATGCTGGCCGCGTCCGTCACCAGCCTCACCGGGCAGTTCACCTACGCCAACCTGCCGGCTGGTGGCTCGTTGCCGGTCCTGCTGCCGCTGCTGCTCCCCTTCGCCGTGCTCGCCGTGCCCTTCGTCGACCTCCTGCTCGCGGTCGTCCGGCGGACCCGGGCTGGTCGCTCGCCGTTCGCGCCCGACAAGGCCCACCTGCACCACCGGCTCATGGAGATCGGCCACAGCCACACGCGGGCCGTGCTGATCATGTACTTCTGGACCGCACTGCTCGCCTTCGGCGCGGTCGCCGGCTCGGTCGCAGGCAGCCCCCTCCCGGTGCTCGCGGTCGCCGGCACCGTCGCGGTGCTCGCGATCGTCATGGCGAGCGTCCCGAAGCTCCGGGCGGCCCGCCGGTGACGGGCCCCGCGGCCCCGCCGGAGGGCTCGGTCCGGCGCGCCGCCGGAGCGCTGCGACGTGCCGAGGCCTCCCGGCTCGCGCCCGTCACCACCCTTGCCGCGGGTCTGCTGTCCGCGGCTGCCGGGGCGGTGTCCGGTGTGGCCGGCGCGCCCCTCGGGGCGGTCATCGCGGCCGCCCTGGTCGTGGTCTTCTTCTGGACGGGAGCCGTCCCGCTGATGCTGTTCGGGGGCGGCCCGGGGGCGGGCCTCGGCCTGGTCGTGCTGCTCCTGACCTACGTGACGCGCCTGCTCGTGCTGCTGGTGCTGCTGGCCGTCGTGGCCGGCACCGACGTCGCCGACATCCGCTGGCTGGCGGTCACGGTCATCGTCTGCACGCTGGTGTGGGTGGGCACCCAGGTAGCCCTCGTCGGACGCTCGCGGACCACCCTGTAGTCTTCCCCTGCGATGCCGCCCGTTCCTCCTGACGACTCGTCTGATGACGATGCGAAGGCGCTCGGGCGCAAGGGTGAGGCGGACGCCTACGGGGCGCTCGGACTCGTGATCTCCGGCGTCCTCGTGTGGGGCGGCGTGGGGTTCCTGGTCAGCGAGCGGCTCGACAACCCGGTGTTCGTGATGCTGGGACTGCTGCTCGGGATGGGCGCTGGCCTGTACCTCGTGTGGTTTCGCTACGGTAGGCAGCAGTGACGGTCAGCAGACGGTCAGCACAGCGTGACAGCGTGAGACTCGCCCGACCTGAGGGTGATCCGGTTCTACGAGGAAGGACGACGTGAGCACCTCGGTCCTCGCTGTAGAAGGCGGAGAAGGCTTCGTCAGCCCCGGCCCCAGCACCTTCGTCTACCCGCCCATCTTCGGTGAGGGCACGTTCCTCACCAAGCCGATGCTGATCGTGATCCTCGGCTCGGCGCTGATCGCCGTGCTGATGTTCCTCGCCACCCGCCGCGCGTCCGTCGTGCCGAGCAAGGGGCAGTTCGTGGGGGAGTCCCTCTACGGCTTCGTGCGCAACTCGATCGCCCTCGACGCCATCGGCAAGCCGGGCATGAAGTACGTCCCCTACCTGGCGACGGTGTTCTTCTTCCTGGCCACGATGAACATCGCCGGCATCGTGCCGCTCGTGCAGTTCCCGGCCACGTCGCGGATCGCGTTCCCGCTGATCCTCGCGGTGATCTCGTGCGTGATCTTCAACGCGATCGGCATCAAGCGGCACGGCCTCGGCGGATACTTCAAGGACATGATGTTCCCGCCCGGCATCCCGTGGCCGGTCTACATCCTGCTCGCCCCGATCGAGTTCGTCTCGACCATCATCATCCGGCCGCTGACGCTCACCCTGCGACTCACGTTCAACATGTTCGCCGGGCACCTCGTGCTGGTGCTGTTCATCCTGGGCGGCGAGTACCTCATCTTCGAGTACAGCGGCGTGGTGGGCATCGCTGCCGGCACGGTCGCCATCCTCGGCAGCCTCATCCTGACCGCCTTCGAGGGCTTCGTGCAGCTCCTCCAGGCCTACGTGTTCACCCTGCTCTCCGCGCTCTACATCGGCGGCGCGCTCGCCGACGAGCACTGACGCGCCGCGACCGCGCGCGTAACTCCCTCCGGAAGGAACAGCAATGAACGGCGAGATCAACGGCAGTCTCAACATGATCGGGTACGGCCTCGCGGCCATCGGCCCGGGCATCGGCATCGGGCTGATCTTCGCCGCCTACATCAGCGGCGTCGCTCGTCAGCCCGAGGCCCGGGGCGTGCTGCAGAGCATCGCCATCCTGGGCTTCGCCCTCGCTGAGGCGCTTGCCATCATCGGCATCGGCCTCGCCTTCGCCCTCAACTAGTCGTGGGTGCTTCCGTGAGCGACCCCGTCCTGTGGCTGGCGGTCCAGGAGCCGAGTCCCCTGGCTCCCGAGCCCGGCGAGATCGTCGTCGGGATCATCGCCTTCGTCCTGCTGTTCCTGTTCCTCAAGAAGAAGGTCTACCCGGTCTTCGAGAAGACCTTCGCCGAGCGCACTGCTGCCATCGAGGGCGGGATCGAGAAGGCCGAGAAGGCCCAGGCCGAGGCCGCGGAGGCGCTGGAGAAGTACAACGCCCAGCTGGCTGAAGCGCGCGGCGAGGCTGGCCGCATCCGCACCGAGGCGCAGTCGCAGCGCGCCGAGATCGTCGAGGAGGCCCGGACGGAGGCGCGCACCGAGGCGCAGCGCATCCTCGAGGCCGCCAGCGCCCAGATCGCCAGCGAGCGGGCGCAGGCCATGGCCGAGCTCCGCCGTGACATCGGCGGGCTCGCCGTCGCCCTCGCCAGCAAGGTCGTGGGCGAGTCGCTCGAGGACGAGGCGCGCCAGCGCCGGACCGTCGAGCGCTTCCTCGCCGGGCTCGAGCAGGCGGACGAGCAGGCCGTCGCTCCCTCCGGGGCGGCCGGCTAGTGCGCGGAGCCAGTCGCGACGCGCTCGCAGCGGCACAGGCGTCGTTCGAGGAGCAGATCGGCTCGCTGCCTGCCGGAGCCGGGTCGTCCGAGGTCAGCGAGGGACTGTTCGCCGTCGCCGCGCTGCTCGACCGCGAGCCGTCGCTGCGCCGCGCCTTCACCGACCCGGCGTCCTCGCCGGACGGGCGGCGCAGCCTGGTCGACTCGCTGCTCGGGCAGCAGCTCTCCCCGCTGCCCCTGGGCGTGTTCCGCGACCTCGTCGCCGCACGGTGGAACGCCGCCGTCGACCTGCGCGAGGCGGTCGAGGTGCTGGCCACCTCCGCGGCCATGCGTGCAGCCGAGGGCGACGGCTCGCTCGACGACGTCGAGGACGAGCTGTTCCGGTTCGAGCGGCTGCTCGAGCGCGAGCCGGCCCTCCGGGCGGCCCTGACCGACCCGGGCCTGCCGGCGGACCGCAAGAGCGCGCTCCTGCGCGACCTGCTGTCCGACGCCCGGCCCACCACCCTGCGCCTGCTCGAGATCGCGGTGACCCGCCGTCACCACGGCTCGCTCGAGCACGCGATCTCGGAGCTGACCCGCCTCGCGGCTCAGCGCCGGGAGCGCTACATCGCCCAGGTCCGGGTGGCCCTGCCGCTCGAGCCCGACCACGAGACGCGCTTGGCGGCAGCCCTCGCCCGGATCTACGGGCGCGAGGTGCAGCTGCAGGTCGCCGTCGACCCCACCGTGATCGGCGGGGTCGAGGTGCGCATCGGCGACGAGGTGCTCAACGGCACCGTCGCGCACAACCTCGAGACCGTCCGCCGCCGCCTCGCCGGCTAGCTCACCCCGCCGTCCCCGTCCCACCAGCAGTGCAGTCCGCGTCCGCCAGCAGTCAGCCGCCCGTAGTGAGCAGAGAGCAGGGATCCCCATGACGGAGCTCAGCATCCGCCCGGAGGAAGTCCGGTCCGCGATCGAGCAGTACGTCACGTCGTACTCCGCCGAGACGACCCGTGAGGAGGTGGGCATCGTCACGAGCGTGGGCGACGGCATCGCCCGGGTCGAGGGCCTCTACTCCACGATGGCCAACGAGCTGCTCGAGTTCGAGGGCGGCGCGCTCGGCCTCGCGCTGAACCTCGACGAGCGCGAGATCGGCTGCGTCATCCTCGGCGACCCCAGCGCCATCGAGGAGGGCCAGGAGGTCCGTCGGACCAACGAGGTCCTCTCGGTCCCGGTCGGCGACGGCTTCCTCGGTCGGGTCGTGGACCCGCTGGGCAACCCGATCGACGGCAAGGGCGAGATCGTCGCCGAGTCGCGTCGCATCCTCGAGCTGCAGGCACCGACCGTGGTGCAGCGCCAGCCGGTGAGCGAGCCCCTGCAGACGGGCATCAAGGCGGTCGACGCCATGACCGCCATCGGCCGTGGACAGCGCCAGCTGATCATCGGCGACCGGCAGACCGGCAAGACCGCTGTGGCGCTCGACGCGATCATCAACCAGAAGGCGAACTGGGAGAGCGGCGACCCCAAGAAGCAGGTCAAGTGCATCTACGTCGGGATCGGCCAGAAGGGTTCGACGATCGCCGAGATCGTCGGGCGCCTCGAGGAGACCGGAGCGCTCGAGTACACGACGGTCGTCGCGGCGCCCGCCTCGCAGCCGGCCGGATTCAAGTACCTCGCCCCGTACACCGGGTCGAGCATCGGCCAGCACTGGATGTACCAGGGGCAGCACGTCCTGATCGTGTTCGACGACCTGTCCAAGCAGGCCGACGCCTACCGCGCCATCTCGCTGCTGCTGCGCCGCCCGCCGGGCCGCGAGGCCTACCCGGGTGACGTCTTCTACCTCCACTCCCGCCTGCTGGAGCGCTGCGCGAAGCTCTCCGACGAGCTCGGCGGTGGCTCGATGACCGGCCTGCCGCTCATCGAGACCAAGGGCAACGACGTGTCGGCGTTCATCCCGACCAACGTCATCTCGATCACGGACGGCCAGATCTTCCTCGAGACCGACCTGTTCAACTCCGGCGTCCGCCCGGCCATCAACGTCGGCATCTCGGTGTCCCGCGTCGGGGGCTCGGCGCAGATCAAGGCGATGAAGCAGGTCTCCGGCCGACTGCGCCTCGACCTGGCGCAGTACCGCGAGCTCGAGGCCTTCGCTGCCTTCGGCTCCGACCTCGACAAGGCCTCCAAGGCCCAGCTCGAGCGAGGCGCCCGCCTGGTCGAGCTGCTCAAGCAGGGTCAGTACTCCCCGTACCCCGTGGCCCACCAGGTGCTCTCCATCTGGGCGGGGACCAACGGCCTGCTCGACGACGTCCCCGTCGCCGACATCCGGCGCTTCGAGAGCGAGCTGATCGACTACGTCGCCCGATCGCACGCGGGGATCTTCGACTCGATCACCCAGACCGGCAAGCTCGACGACGACACGATCGGCCAGATGACCACCGCCGTCGAGGAGTTCAAGAAGCAGTTCACGACGGGCGAGGGCAAGAGCCTCGGCACCGAGGCGCCGGTGGAGGCCATGGAGGCCGGCGCCGAGGGCCAGGAGAAGATCACCCGCTACACGCCCCCGAAGAAGTAGTCGGCGTCTCGTGGGAGCCCAGGTCCGCGTCTACCGGCGGCGCATCAGGTCGGTCCAGTCGACGAAGAAGATCACGCGTGCGATGGAGCTCATCGCGGCGTCACGCATCGTGAAGGCTCAGCAGCGGGTCAACGCTGCCAAGCCCTACGCGCTGCAGATCACCCGCGTCATCTCCGCCCTCGCCTCGCAGAGCGTGATCGACCACCCGCTGCTGCAGGAGAAGCCGGATGCGTCCCGCTCGGCAGTGCTCGTCATCAGCAGCGACCGCGGTCTGGCCGGTGGCTACAACGCCAACGCGATCAAGACGGCGGCGTCGCTGGAGGCGCGGATCCGGGAGGAGGGCAAGACACCTGTGCCCTACCTGATCGGGCGCAAGGCCGTCGGCTACTACAAGTTCCGCGGCCGCGAGGCCGCTGACTCCTGGACCGGCTTCTCCGAGCAGCCCACCTACGAGGACGCCAGGGTGGTCGCTGACGCGCTCATCGCGGCGTTCCTGACGCCGACGGACGAGGGCGGGGTGGACGAGATCCACGTCATCCACACCGAGTACGCCTCAGCGCTCACCCAGCGCCCGGTCGCGAACCGCATCCTCCCGCTCGTCGTCGAGGAGTCGGACGCCCCTCCGCCCGAGGGTGCGCTGCCGCTCTACGAGTTCGAGCCCAGCGCCGCCACCCTGCTCGACAGCCTGCTGCCGCGCTACGTCCAGACGCGGGTCTACGCCGCCCTGCTCGAGTCCGCGGCCTCCGAGTCCGCCTCGCGGCGCCGCGCCATGAAGGCCGCGACCGACAACGCCGACGAGCTCATCAAGTCGCTCACCCGGGCGGCCAACTCCGCCCGTCAGGCCGACATCACCCAGGAGATCAGCGAGATCGTCGGCGGCGCAGCAGCGCTGTCCGACTCCTAACCTGTACGACCAGCCCGGCCCGCACGACCAGCAGCCCAGCAGTCCAGGCCTCAGAGGGAAAGAGTGGCACCGTGACCATCACCGAGCAGAGCGCCAACGAGTCCGACGCACCGCAGGCCGGCGGCACCGGGCGCGTCGCCCGTGTCATCGGTCCCGTCGTCGACGTGGAGTTCCCGCCGGACCAGATGCCGGAGATCTACAACGCCCTCAAGGTGGAGCGCGAGCTCGGCGGCGAGACGAGCATCCTCACCCTCGAGGTGGCGCTGCACATCGGCGACAACCTCGTGCGCGCCATCGCCCTGCAGCCGACCGACGGCCTGACCCGCGGCGCCTCGGTCCAGGACACGGGTGCGGCCATCTCCGTCCCCGTCGGCAACGCCACCAAGGGCCACGTCTTCAACGCGCTCGGTCAGCCGCTCGACGTCCCGAGCATCGACGCCGACACCTACTGGCCGATCCACCGGCCCTCGCCGGCCTTCGACCAGCTCGAGAGCAAGACCGAGATCTTCCCGACCGGCATCAAGGTCATCGACCTGCTCGCCCCCTACGTCGCGGGCGGGAAGATCGGCCTGTTCGGGGGCGCCGGCGTCGGCAAGACGGTGCTCATCCAGGAGATGATCTACCGGGTCGCCAAGGAGTTCAACGGCGTGTCGGTGTTCGCCGGCGTCGGCGAGCGCACCCGTGAGGGCAACGACCTGTTCGGTGAGATGACCGAGTCCGGGGTCATCGAGGACACCGCGCTCGTCTTCGGTCAGATGGACGAGCCGCCGGGCACCCGCCTGCGCGTCGCCCTGACCGCCCTCACGATGGCGGAGTACTTCCGCGACGTGCAGAAGCAGGACGTGCTGCTGTTCATCGACAACATCTTCCGCTTCACCCAGGCCGGCTCGGAGGTCTCGACCCTGCTCGGCCGCATGCCGAGCGCTGTGGGCTACCAGCCGACCCTCGCCGACGAGATGGGCGTGCTGCAGGAGCGGATCACCTCGACCCGTGGTCACTCGATCACGTCCCTGCAGGCCATCTACGTGCCTGCGGACGACATCACCGACCCTGCGCCGCACACGACTTTCGCCCACCTCGACGCGACGACGAACCTCTCGCGCGCCATCTCCGAGCTCGGCATCGACCCGGCCGTGGACCCGCTGGACTCGACGAGCCGCATCCTCGACCCGCGCTACGTCGGCCAGGAGCACTACGACGTCGCCCGCGAGGTCCAGCGCATCCTGCAGCGCTACAAGGACCTGCAGGACATCATCGCGATCCTCGGGATCGACGAGCTCGGCGAGGAGGACAAGGTCCTCGTCAACCGGGCCCGCCGCATCCAGCGCTTCCTCAGCCAGCCGTTCTTCGTCGCCGAGGCCTTCACGGGCCAGCCGGGCAAGTTCGTCCCGATCGAGGAGACCATCAGCTCGTTCAAGAAGCTGACCGAGGGCGAGTACGACCACATCCCGGAGCAGGCCTTCTTCCTCTGCGGTGGCATCGAGGACGTCGAGGCGAACGCCGCGAAGCTGGACAAGTAGTCATGGCCGAGCTGCACGTCGAGGTGGTGGCGGTCGAGCGCGAGGTGTGGAGCGGCGAGGCGGTCGAGGTCATCGCCCGCACGACCGAGGGCGAGCTGGGCATCCTGCCGGGGCACGCTCCGCTGCTCGGCGAGCTCGCCGCCGGGGCCACGGTGCGGATCCTGCAGGCCGGCGGCGGCGAGGTCCTCGCGGCCGTGCACGGTGGCTTCCTGTCCGTGACCGACTCGGGAGTCACGGTGCTCGCCGAGGTGGCTGAGCTGGCGGACGACATCGACGCCGCGCGGGCGCGCACCGCCCTCGAGCGGGCGCGCGGCGAGGGTGACAAGGACGCCGAGCGTCGCGCACAGAGCCGCCTCGCGGCGGCTGGCCAGTCCGCGTAGCTCCGGGCCAGCCCGCAGAGCCCTGACGGACCTCGAGCGCCTGCGTGTTCCCCGAGGTCCTGGTCGCCTGCCTGGTGGTCCCCGCGGCCCTGCTGGCCGCGGTGGCCCTGCGCCGGCGGGGCCTGCAGCGCGCTGGCGGCACCGTCGAGCTCTCACTGCGTCCGGCTCGCTCGAGTCCCGGCCGTGGCTGGGTCAACGGGGTGGGGCGCTTCGTCGGGGACGACCTGCGGTGGTACCGCGTGTTCAGCCTGTCGCCTCGACCGAGACGGACCCTGTCGCGCCGGGACCTGGAGGTGACGGCGCGCCGGGACCCCCGGACGTCCGAGCGGCACGCGCTGCACGCCGGGTCGGTCGTCATGGAGTGCCGCAGCACGGGGGAGAGCGTCGAGCTCGCGATGGAGCCGGCGGCGGTCACGGGCTTCCTGTCCTGGCTCGAGTCGCGTCCTCCGGGGGCCACCCTGCCGCGGTAGCTGCCTGCCCGGCACGTGCGTGGGGGTTAGCCCGTACGGGTGACGACGCTCGCCCGTCAGAGCCGGTGCTTGGCGTCAAGTCCAGCTCGGCCTGCGCCGATGGACCGGCATGGGCACTGGGAGCGCGTGCGTCGGCGGCGTCGAAGGCGCCGGCCCGCTGCCCGCGTCCGACGGCGCTGACCTGGAC
>JAOPWP010000076.1 GCA_025965615.1 Frankiales bacterium | reverse complement strand
CGGCGTCGAGCAGCTGGGCGCCGGAGGCGTCGAGCTGGTCGGCCAGCACCAGCGCCGTCGGCACGACGACGCAGGCCGGCGCCACCGCTGCCGGCACGTGCAGCGCGTCGAACTCGTCGACGTGCATGGCCACGGCCTCGTGGCTCACCGCGTCCGCCACCGAGCACGCCGGCAGCCCCGGGCTGCGGGTCGACCCGCCGCCGCCGTCGACCGCACGCAAAGCGCGCAGCCGGGCCGACACCGGATGCGTCACGCCGACCGCCAGGCAGCCCAGCGCGTCGAGCAGGTGACGGGCCGCGAGCTGCCGGTCAGCGGCGTCAGCCTGCCCCGCCGCGGCGGCGCCGCGCTCGGCGAGCTGCGCCACGACCGTGCCGCCCCCGCTCATCGCTCGGTGGCCCACCCGGACGTGATGACGCCGGCGAAGGAGTCCATGAGCTCGTAGGGGAGCGAGTAGGACCCGACGTGCTGCAGGAACACGCTCGTCGCTCCGGCCTGCTCGACCTCGGCCAGCCGCGCCCGGACCTGCTCGGCGGTGCCGAACAGGCAGAACTGCTGGGCGAAGCGGAGCACGTCCGCGTCGCTGATCCACTCCCCGCACCGCTCCACGGCGAGTTCCCAGTCCTCGGCGTGGACGAGGTCGGGGTAGAGACCCTCGACGCGCTCCGGCACCTGGACCGAGATGCCGGCCAGCGCCAGCGCCGGACCCCCGCCCTTCTGTGCGATGCCGGCGCAGATGGGCTTGAGCTGGCGCGCGTCCTTCTCCAGGTCGTCGGTGATGTGCGCGAAGGTGGAGACCACCAGCTGCAGGTCGGCCAGCTGCCGGCCCGCGGCGAGCGCGCCCTCTGCCACCCGCTCGCGGCTGCTCGCCAGCGTCACCGGCGAGATGCCGCTGAGCAGGATCGCGCCGTCGGCGATCTCGCCGGCCAGCCGCAGGTTGCGCGGGCCGCTGGCGGCCATGAGCACCGGCGGCGCCGTTCCCGGGTCCCGCAGCGAGCTGGTCACCGGGCCGAAGTCGACATCCTCGCCCGCCAGCAGGGCCCGCACCACCGCCAGGCGCTCGCGCAGCTCCGCCTGCGTGCTCGGTCGCAGACCCACCGGCTCTACGGAACTGTTGCCCACTCCCACGCCGAGCACGAACCGCCCCTCGGCCAGCTCGCCGACGGTCCGGACCGCCGAGGCGAGCACCGCCGGGTGCCGCGTCACGACGTTCGTGACCGCGGTTCCCAGCCCGATGCCGGTCGTGGCCTGTGCCACCGCGGCGAGGGTCACGAAGGGATCGCGCCAGAGCAGCTGCGAGTCCGGAACCCAGACCTCGTCGAACCCCAGCCGCTCCGCGGTCACCGCCGCAGCGGCGACCTCACCGACCGGAGCGCAGGGCGGGAGGCGGACTCCGACCCGCATGCTCACTGCTCGCCGAGCAGGAAGCCGATGTTGAGCTCGTCGAACCGGGCGCTGTGCTCGTGCTGCGGCCAGTGACCGCACTCTCCGAAGACCTCCAGCCGGGCCCCCGCGATGCTGTCGCGGATGCGGCCGGCCTCGGGCACGTCACCGAAGGGGTTCTGCGCCCCCCACACGACCAGCGTGGGCGCGACGATCCGGCCCATCTGCTCCTCGCTGAGCAGGTCGGGAACGCGGTTGTCCATCTCCTGCAGGCACAGCAGGTCGCCGAGTCCGGCGACGAAGGACGGGCGGTGGTAGATGGCGTGGCGCACCTGCACCAGCTCCTCGGAGACGTCCTGAGCCGGGTCGTGCATCAGCAGCTCCAGGCGGGCCCGGGTCAGGGCGACGTCGTCGTTCTCGACGGCCTTGCGCGTGCTGGTCTTGATGCGGTCCATCACGGCCGGGTTGGCCACCGTGCCGCCGGGCGCGACGAGCGTCAGCTTGCCCACCCGGTCCGGGTGGTCCGCGGCCAGGCGACCGGCCACCCAGCCGCCGAGGGACTCACCGACGAAGTGCGCCCGCTCCACGCCCACGGCGTCGAGGTAGGCGAGCACGTGGTCGACGTAGGCCGGGATGCGGTACGGCTCGCCGCTGCCGTCGGTGTAGCCGTGGCCCAGCATGTCGATGGCGTGGCAGGCAAAATGCCCGGCGTGCGCCGGCAGGTTGCGCACGAAGGCCTCGAGATGCCCGCTGGTGCCGTGCAGGAAGACGACAGCGTCGCCCTGTCCGGCCGTCAGCGAACGGGTGCGCACGCCGCCGGCGTCGACGTAGCGCAGGGCGTGCGGGGTCTCGATGAGGTCGGTCCAGATGGTCATGTCAGCCTCTCGGGGGGTCAGGGGTGGTCTGCGGTTCAAGGACGGACACGGCCATTCCGGTCAGCCACTGGGGGATAGCGGCGTAGGCCAGCGTGCGGCCCTGGAAGGGCCCGACGGCCGCGGCCATCGCCAGCCAGGCCCGGATCTCCTGGGCGCCGTTGCCGGCACGCTGCTCGACGTCCTCGCTCGTCCAGGACAGCGCCGCACAGACGTCGCCGCGCTCGATCATCTCGAGGAACGCGAGGTCGAAGTCGGTGTTGATATCGGCCTGTGCGGCGCGCACGATCTCGCGCCGGCGGACCTCGTACTGCTTCCAGGAGTGGCGGCCGTTGAGCCAGGCCTCGACCAGGAAGCGGTCGTCGTCGGACAGCGCGTCGAACCACTTGGGCCACGGCAGGCGGTGCGACAGACCACCGGAGGCGATGACGACGATGCGCTTGTCCTCGCCGTCCTCTCGCAGCGCGCGCCCGAGTGCTTCGCCCAGCGCGTGGCAGCGGCGCAGCGAGGGCAGCGGCGGGGCGAACATGTTGAACACGATCGGCAGGACCGGCACGTCCAGCCCGGGAACCAGGTGCTGCAGGCTGTGCGTGATGCCGTGGTCCACGGTGAGGCGCAACGAGAAAGCCGGGTCGAAGTCCTCGCCGAGCCGGGTCAGGACGTGCCGCGCCAGCACGGGGTCGGTCGGCAGCTTGCCCTCGGGTGTGCCGGCCTCACCGGCGCCGAGTACCTCGCCGACACCGACGGTGCAGGCGGGCATGAGATCCAGGAACATGCCGCGGAAGTGGTTCGAGCCGAGCACCACGACCACGTCGGGTCGGCTGGCCGCGACCAGCTCCTGCGCCTGCTCCAGGCCGGTGCGGAAGCGCAGCGCGCCGGCGTCGTCGGCGACCTCGTGCCAGTGCGTGTTCATCAGGGTGCTGTGTGAAGCTCCGACACCCAGCACGACCGTGCTCACAGTTGTGTCCTCTCGTTCCGCCAGATGGCCATCGCCGGCAGGGATACGGCGCGCCCCGGGACAGCCTCTACGGCCCCGGGACGCGCCTGCTCTGTCAGTCGGTGCCGTAGAAGCTGTCCGGCACGGACGTCGGCACGATCCCGTAGTTCTGGGAGACCAAGATCTGCTTCTTGAGGGCCTCGGCCACCTTGCCCTTCACCAGCGCCGGCGCGAAGGCCAGGCGGTCGGACTCGAACGCCGACGCGTAGACGCCCGGCGCGCTCTTGAGCACCTCCTGCGCAAGCTTGTCCGCCATCTGCGGGTCCTCCTGGAGCTTGGTCTGCGCCTCGCGGTACAGCTCGAAGAACGCCTGGAGCTTGTCCTGCGGGATGTTGCTGTCGGTGCGGTAGGCGTACGACGTCGTGAAGCTGGGGACGCCGAACTTGCCCTCGAACTGCGCGACGTTGGAGTAGATGACCTTCAGCTCCGGGTACTTCGCCAGCGCGGTCGACACATCGGCCTCCCACGCGACGGCGGCGTCAGCGCTGCCGGCGATGACCTGCGTGATGGCCTGCATGTTGTTCTGCGCCGGGACGATCTTGGACTGCTTCTGGATGTCCAGGCCGGTCGTGTCGGCCAGGACAGCAGCCAGCGTCTTGAAGGAGCCGGCCGCCGTCGCGCCGGCGATGGTGGCGCCCGCCAGGTCCTGCGGCACCTTGAGGTCCTTCTTGGCAAGCAGGAAGACGGCATCCTTGCCGTTGACGCTGAGCATGCGCACCGGCAGGCCCTTGGCGGCCTGCGCGGCGAACGCGTCCGGGCTGCCGATCGTGACCGGGTACCGGTTCGCCGCGAAGTCGCTGTAGAGGGTGGGAATGGCGCTGGTCTCGCGGCGTTCGAGCGCGAGGCCGTACTTGGCCTGCAACGCGTTCTTCTCGATGTAGGCCCAGGTGATGTCGCCGGTGCCTCCGCTGATGTCGCCGAAGGACAGCGCGTAGGGCGCCTGCGCCGCGGGCTTGCCGGAGGCCGGGGCGACCTGGTCATCGCCGGACGAGCCGCATGCCGTGGCGACCAGCGCCAGTGCCGCGAGACCGACCAGGCTGTGCAGACGGGGCCGCCTCCGGCCGTTCTCGTTCCGCTTGCCGAACACCTTCATGTGGCCCAACCCTTCGATGGGGGGATCTTCAGACAGGCGCAGTCTCTGGGACCGCGAGTGCTTGCGGGTGGCGCTGTTCCAACGATCGGGACGTGATGTGCAAGACGTTGCCGGCCGGCGCAGGCCACTAGGCCGAGGCGCTGTCCAGAAACGCCGAGGCGATGGCCGCAAAGGCGGCCGGACGCTCCTCGTAGGGGTGGTGCGCCGTGCCGGCCATGACGTGCAGGGAGGCTCCCGGCGTCCTGCCGGTGAGCTCGAGTGCATAGTGCGGCGGCACGAAGACGTCGGAGGAACCCCACAGATACAGCACCGGCGCGGTGAGCCGCGTCAGCTGCTCGCCCAGGTCCTCCGGCTCGCCGCGAGGGGTGCCGGCACCGGTTGTCAGCGCGACCTCGCTGGCGTCCAGGCTCTGCTCGTGGCGCAGCCGGACGGTCTCGGCCGGCAGCCGCGAGGCGTCGGCCCACTCCACCTCGGCCAGCAGGTCCCGCATCTTGGCCAGCGTCGGACCGGTTCCACCGTAGTAGTTTTCGCGCACCCGGTTGGCGAGCCCTGCCGCGGCGGCCGGCACCGGCCCCGCGAGCAGCGGCATGCTGCCGGTCACCACGAGCGAACGCACCCGCGACGGAAAGGCCGCCGCCAGTGCCAGCGCGGCCGACCCGCCCCAGGACCCGCAGACGAGGTCGGCGTCGTCCAACCCGAGCGCGTCGAGCAGGCCCGCCAGGCTCGCGGCGTGGAACGACCAGCGGGGGCCGGTGACCGCACACTTGTCCGACGCGCCGTACTGCAGCATGTCGACCAGCAGGCAGCGCCGATGAGGTGCGAGCAGCCGCGCGGTGGCGCCGAAGTCGGACTCGGCCGTGCAGCCCGGGCCGCCCCCGTGAAGGAAGATCGCGGGCCGGCCCTCGCCGACCGCGCGCACCGAATAGCCGTGACCGTCGGCTGTCCGGACCAGCGACGCGGCCGGCGGCCGGTCCGCGTCAGGCACGGGTCGGCGCGGCCGCTGCGGTGGCGGGGCGGTCGGCGTTGGCAGCCAGGATCTGCTCACGGTAGCTCCGGACCAGCCGGGCGCCGTCCACGACGAAGGCGCCGGTGAGCCGCCCCTGCTCGGCGTAGGTGAGCACCCGGGAGCCGTCGGGCGCCTGCACCTCGGTCTCCTCGGGCCCGGGCAGGCCGACGAACTGGATCAGGTGCTCGTACTGGTTGGACCAGAAGAACGGCACCGCCGCGTAGGGCTCGCCGCCGCCGGGCCCGGCGCGCAGCGTCCGGGCGGCGTGCCGGCCCTGCTCCATCGCGTTGGTCCAGTGCTCGACGCGGACCGTGCGCTGGTAGACCGGGTGGTGCCAGCGCGCCACGTCCCCGGCCGCGACCACGCCGGGCACCGGCACGCCGTCGAGATCCAGTGCGGTGCAGGTCATGTCGCACACGACCCCGTCGCCCAGCAGCAGGCCCGATCCTTCGAGCCAGTCGGTGGACGGCACGACGCCGATGGCGACCACGAGCAGCTGGCACTCGAGCTCGGTGCCGTCCGAGAGCCTGATCGCCCGGACGGTGGGGCCACCGGCGGACCCGTGCTCCTCCACGACGCCGGTGACGGACACACCCAGCCGCAGGTCCACGCCGTTGCGCCGGTGCAGGTCGGCCACCAGGGTGCCGGCACCGGCCCCGAACGCGCGCTTGAGCGGGGTGTCCATCGGCTCGACGAGCGACACCTGCACGCCGAGCGAGCGCAGGGTCGAGGCCACCTCGCATCCGACGAAACCGGCGCCGACCACCACCACTCGCCGGACCGCGGGCAGCAGGGCGCGGATGGCGAGGCAGTCCTCCGCCGTGCGCAGAACGTGGATGCCGCCGGTGTTCTCGCTCACCGGCAACAGACGGGGCGTCGTCCCCGTCGCGATGACCAGGTCGTCGAACGGGACGAGCGACTCGTCGTCCAGCTCGACCGCACGCGCCTGCAGATCGAGCCGGGTCGCGACCCGGCCCAGCAGTGCTGTCACCTCGAAGGGCCGCACCCGCAGTTGCGCCTGCTCCACGGTGAAGGCGCCGGACAGCAGCTCCTTCGACAGCGGAGGCCGGTCCGTCGGCGGATACTGCCGCTCCGCACCGACCAGGACCAGGTCCCCGTCGTAGCCCTGCCGTCGCAGCTCCTCGGCCGCCCGCACCCCGGCCAGGGAAGCGCCGACGACGACTGTTCGTCCGCTCGATGTCGCCATGTTGCCTTCCTCGATCGCGGCCACGTCGTCGTGGCCGTCGGACAGCCTGCGGCGGACGCCTAGAGCAGGATGGACAGGTTCTCCAGAGGTGCCTCCCGCATCAGCAGGACCACCTCCTTGCGCGCGATGAGCAGGGCGCCGTCCGGGCCCGGGGACAGCAGGTAGCGGGTGCGCGTCGGCAGGACCCGGAGCGTGCCGAGCCCGTACTGCCGCTCGTCGCCGACCCGCACCTCGTGGATGACCACGACGCACTCGACGGCGACCTGCCCGTCGGCCTGCAGCTCGACCTCGACGTTGCTCACCTGACGCACGGTGCGCGAAGCCGGGCGCTGCGCATAGGCCGGCGTCTGCAGCAGCCGGAACACGCGCTGCCGCCGCAGCCGGTCGTCGTCGAGCAGGATGACCGGCTCGCCGTCGACGCAGGCCGCCCCGAGCGGGGAGCAGTACACGCCGTGGGGCAGGAACAGCTCCAGCCACTGGTCGAGCTCGAGGTTGTCGAGCAGCCGGGCCTCGCGGTGCAGCAGCGTGGCGACCTGCGCGTAGGTGGGATCCAGCGCCGTGCTCAGCATGCTCAGACCTCGCTCTCGAGAAGGGCGGCCCACTGTGTCCAGAAGGCCCGGAACGGGGTCTCGTCGGAGGCCGCGCCGATGTGCTCGCCGGCCTCGTTGACCTGCTCGGTGGGCAGGCCGCGGCTGAGCTCGATCCACTCCATCCCGCGGGCGTGGACGCCGGTCTGGTTTCCGCCGAACATCTCCAGGTCGTCCAGGCCGACGAACCCGGTCGTTCCCAGGCGCACCTGCAGGTCGTGCAGCCGCTCGTTGTTGACGTGCGCCGGCACGCCCTGCGCCTCGGCGAAGAACGAGTGCACCAGCGTGCGGTCCACCGAGATCGGGGTGATGGTCCGGATGTTGAGGTCCATCAGCACCAGGTTCGGGAAGACGAGCACGTGCCGCGAGCCGAGCAGGGACAGGGCCCGCTCGGCGCCGTAGGCCTCGCTGAGCGCGGCGTGGTAGTCGTCGAAGGAGCGGTCGGAGACCTTGGCCACGCCGATCTGGCGGTTCAGGCCGCTGCCCGGGCTCTCCAGGGTGCCGTGCCCGCCGGGGATGCCGCGGGTCAGGCCGGCCTTGCTGTCGAACGCCATGAACTCGTGCTTGTCCGCCGCCACCTCGGTGCCGCCCGGCTCGTGGGCCAGCGCCGCGAACCCCGACTCGTGGACGAACCGGCCGTGGTAGCCGTCGAGGCTGTTCTCGGCCTGGAACTTCCAGTTGCCCGGGTAGGCGAACTTGTGCGGCGTGCGCGCGACGTACTCGGCGCCGATCGAGCCGTCCGCCCAGTGGTCGATGTAGGGCAGCACCGGACCGAGATGCTCGCGCAGCTCGGGCACGTCGGGGTTGAGCGAGGCGAAGACCAGGCCGCGGTAGGACTCCACGCGCGGCACCCGCACGAGCCCGCCGATCTGCTTCGCCAGGTCGCTGGGATAGCGGTTGCGGTCGGTGATGCCGGCGAGCTTGCCGTCCAGGCCGTAGCTCCAGCCGTGGTACGGGCACTGGAAGATGACCGTGTTGCCCGTCTCGGTGCGGCAGACCGCGTTGCCGCGGTGCCGGCACACGTTGAGCATCATGTTGATGGCGCCGGTCCGGTCGCGAGCGGCGATGATGGGCTGGCGACCGAGCCAGGTGCTCTTGAAGTCCCCGGCCTTGGCCACCTCGGACTCGTGGCAGACGTAGACCCACGTGGACTCGAAGATGCGGCTCATCTCCAGGTCGAAGACGGCCGGATCGGAGTACGCGCTGGTGCGCACGCGGTAGCGGTCGGCGGCCGGGTCCTGGTCGACCCACCGGCCGTCGAGCTGCTGCGGGGCCGGAGGTGGGGAGAGCTGGTCGGTCATCGGTGGGACTCCTCCTGGAGGCGGTTGTGGCCCGGGGACGTGCCCCGGACGAGGGCGAGCAGGGGTCGGACGTCGGCCAGGTCGGGCAGAGTGCGCACGCCGTCGACGAGCTCGTCGACGGCCTGGGCCGAGGGGGCCTGGGCCGCCAGCGCCGCGCAGCGCCGGAGCTTGTCCCGGACGGCGTCGGGGCCGCTGGCTGCGCTGCCGGGATCGTCGGCGACCTCGACGGTGCGCTCCTGGCCATCGGTGAAGCGGACGGTCAGGAGCCGGCGGCTGTCGGGGGCGATGACGTGCGTGGTGCACGCGGCCAGCGCGCGCACCGCCTCGTCAGCCAGTCGGGCCTCGCCCGGCCGGCCGGCGGGCACGTCACCGTGCACGAGCAGGCCGGCCAGCGAGAAGGAGATGCTGTTGGCCGCAGAGGAAGGGTTGGCCGGTCGCTGCCGCGCCGCCGCCGGCTCCAGCCAGGGCCGGTCGGCCTCGCCGGTGGTCACCAGCACCGACGCCACCGGGCGGGCGGCCGCCACACCCGCGAGGCCGTCCTGGGCTGCCGCGGCCAGGAAGCGCTCGACGTTGATGCTCACCGGCCAGCGCTTGATATGCGCTGCGGCGGAGTGGATCTCGGTCGAGTCGAACCAGCTGGCGGCCGGTGGCGCGATGCCCAGCTGCAGGCCGAACAGTCCGTGCTCACCCTCCAGCGCCTGGAATCCGGCGTCGACGCCGGCCTGCGCGAGCAGCGCGGCGGTCAGGCCGGCGGCGTTGGGGAAGGCGGCGTAGGCACTCTTGGCCGGCACGTCACCCAGGCGCAGCACCTCCATGGTGCCCGAGGCCTGCATCACGGCCAGCCCGATCGCCGAGTGCGTGCGGTCGGCGTCGAGCTCGAGCAGGCGGGCGCAGCCGGCGGCGACGCCCACGTAGCCGAGCAGCTGTCCGAGCAGCCAGCGGTGCTTGAGCCGCGGGCCCTCGGGGGTGGCCGCCACCGCCTCGCTCAGACGGGTGGTCGTCTCACCGGCGGCCACCAGGGCCGCGAGCAGCCGGGCACCGCTGACCGCCGGCTGCTGCTCGACCGCGGCGAGCACGCCGCCGAGCAGGACCGCTCCGATGTGCGCGGTGCCGGGCCCGAGCGAGCTCCAGTTCAGGCTGTGGCTGACGCCGCCGTTGTACAGCGCCGCGCCCAGTGGCGAGGCGGTGGCCGTTCGGCCGACCAGCGTGCACGAACCGGGACCGAGCGCCGTGGCCACGGTCGCGAGCTGGTCGCCCAGGTCGGTGCCACTGCCGGCGAGGGCACAGGACAGCGTGTCGAGCAGCAGCGACGAGTAGCTGGCGACGACGCCGGCCGGCAGCTGGGCGATGTCCACATCCGACACCCACTGCGCCAGACGACGGGTGTGCTCCCCGTCGGCGCGGGGCGTGGGAGCGGACACGCTAGGTGGCCCGCCCGGTTGCCCGACGGATGGCCGCAGCCGGGCAGTTGTCGGAGGCGTCATCGACGGCAGCCCGGTCGGCGTCGTTCTCGGGCTGGCGGACCACGGCGGCCAGGCCCTCGTCGTCGACCACGAAGAAGTCCGGCGCCAGCAGCTCGCACACGGCGTGGCCGCGGCACAGCTGGCGGTCGACGACGACCTCGTCGCCGGTCGGGACCTGCTGGGTGACCACCTCAGGCCTCCACTCGCTGCTGGGCAGCCGCCTGCGGACGGCGCATGAGCTCGACGATCTCGGCGCGGACACCTGCGGCGAGAGCCGGATCGTTCTTCCAGTCCACGGTCTTGGCCGAGACCTCCCCGATGACCCGCCCGGGCCGGCCCAGCACGAGGATGCGGTCGGCCAGGAACAGCGCTTCGTCGATGTTGTGCGTCACGATCACCGCGGTCTGGTTCTCCTGGGTGGACAGCGCGTGGAAGTCCTGGCGCAGCCGTTCGGCGGTCACCTCGTCCAGGGCGGAGAAGGCCTCGTCGAGGAAGAGCACCTCGGGCCGGACGGAGAACGCGCGGGCCAGCGAGGCCCGCTGCTTCATGCCGCCGGACAGCTGGGTGGGGTAGAGGTGCAGCGCGTCGGCCAGGCCCACGTGGGTGAGCCAGGTGCGGGCCACCTCGCGGCTCTCGGCGCGCGAGCTGCCCAGGATCTCCAGGCCCAGCGCGACATTGTCCAGCGCGGTCCGCCAGGGCAGCAGCCGCGGCGACTGGAACGCGATGGAGAAGCGCCCGAAGATCTCCTTCGGACGGTCGTACGGCGGCAGGCCGGTGATCGTCACCCGGCCCCGGTCGGGCTTGATGGTGCCGATGAGCAGGTTGAGCAAGGTCGACTTGCCGGCTCCCGTGCTGCCCAGGATGGCGACCCGCTCGCCCCGCCTGACCTCCAGCTGGGCGCCGGCGACGATCAGGGTGTCGCCGTAGTGGAACCAGACGTCCTCAACCTCGATGACCGGCGCATCGGTGTCGTTGGGGGTCCGGGACGGGGTGCGGTCGGCGCTCGAGGTCCGAGGGGTGGTCTGTGGTGGCTGCATGGCTGGATCGCTCTCCCAGGATGAGGACGGGACGGCCGGAACGGGGTGCGAGCTGTTACCCGACGGCGCTCTCGGGGCGCCAGCGCAGGAGTCGCCGCTCGGCCTGCCCGACAAGCGCGAGCAGCACCAGAGTGGAGGCGATCATGACGAGGGTGAGTCCGAGCAGCTGGTCGACACGGAAGTTGGACTGGGCGTCGGCCATCAGCGCGCCGACGCCGGTGCTGGCGCCGACGAGCTCGGCGAACACGGTGATGCGCAGCGAGAACCCGGTCATCGACTTGGTCGTCAGGATCACGTCGGCGACCGAGTTGGGGATCAGGACGTAGCGGGCGAACTGCCAGCGGCCCGGGCCGAACTGGCGCACGGCCTGCACGAGCTCGGGGTCGAAGGTGCGCACGCCTTCGTAGACGTTGACCGCGTAGACCGGCAGAACGAGCACCACGACGACGAACAGGATGCGGACCTCGATGTTGGCGACCCACAGGACCGCCAGCAGCACCCAGGACACGAAGGGGATGGCGCTCGCGATCTTCAGGAACGGCTCGACGATCGGACCGAGGTGCCGGATCGACATGAACAGGCCGATCGCCCACCCGCCGAACATGGCGATGGCGATGGAGCCGAGCAGCCGCAGCAGCGTGAGGCCGATCTCGTCAGGGAAGTCCAGGACCAGGTGCCAGGTCGCCGACAGCGTCTCGCCGACGCCGGGGAGCAGGTAGTCGGGAAAGCGCATGCTGGCCAGCTGCCAGACCACGAGCAGGACGGTCGCCGCCAGGGCGGGAAAGCCCCACGCCCGGGGCAGCCGGACGGCGCGCCGCGTTCGCGTCCCGGCCGACGATGCGGCCCTCGCACCGGTCGTCTGCTCCATGTCCTGTCGCGGCTCGGTCACCGTCACCAGCGTCTGCCCGTCGGCCATCGGTTCTCCTGCTCGCCAGGGTGGTCCGGGTCCCCCCGGGCGACGGCGCCAGGAGTGGGCCGTCGCTGTGTGACGCCGACTCTGTGGGCCCGCGACCGGCTGCGCTACGAGAGGGACCGCTGAGTGGAACGCCACGCGGACGGCGTCGCCCGGTCGCGGTTGCCTCAGCCCTGTCGGCCTCGCGGTCTCCGGCCGGACCGGTGACTGCCGAGTGGCTTGATCACGGCGCGCTAGCCTCCGGCTACACGTTGTGACCGAGGAGCGGGGAGGGACGGGGTCGACGTCGTGAACGGAGGACGGACGCTGGAGCAGCACGGTGGCCGGGACGCGCACGTCCCCCAGGCGCGTACGCCCGCCGACGGCGTCGGCGTGCTGTCCCGCACCGCCATGGTGCTGCGCTGCTTCGACGCCCGCCACCCGCGCCTCACGCTGGCCAAGGTGGTGCGCCGCAGCGGGCTGCCGAAGACGACCGCGCACCGGCTGCTGACCGAGCTGTGCAGCATCCGGATGCTCAGCCTGGACAACCACGAGTACTGCATCGGCCAGCGGGTCTTCGAACTGGCCTCGCTGTCCCCCCTCAGCCTGGAGCTTCGGGAGGTCGCCGTGCCGTTCATGCAGGACCTGTACCAGGCCAGCCAGGAGACCGTGCATCTCGGCGTCCGGATGCGGCATGAGGTGCTCTACGTCGAGAAGATCCGTGGGCACCGGCAGGTCACCCAGCTGGGCCGGACCGGATCGAGCATGCCGCTGTACTGCACCGGCCTGGGCAAGGCGATCCTCGCCTTCTCCACGGCGGAGCTGGTCGAGGAGGTGCTGACCGGTCCGCTGCTGCCCCGCACCCGGCACACGATCGTGTCGGCGGCCGCGCTCCGGCGCGAGCTCGCCGTGGTGGCTGAGCGCGGCGTGGCCTTCGACCGGGAGGAGGCGGCGATCGGCCTGGGATGCGTCGCCGCCCCCATCCTGGACGCCTCCAACCGCCCGGTCGCCGCGCTGTCGGTGAGCGTCCCGGTGGCGCGCCGGCGGCTGGACCAGCTTGCCTCGGCCGTGCAGACCGCCGCCCTCAGCATCTCGCGCGGCCTTGGGCGGCAGGGGTTGCTCTGAGCCTGCCAGGCCTGGCCGGTCCGCCAGGTGCGGAGGTCCTGGGTCTACGACGCCTCGCGCGGACGGCTCCCGCCGGCCCGGCTCGACCTCCTAGATGAGCAGCGCCGCCGCGTGACGCCCGGCTGCGGCTGCCGCGACGAACGCGGCCGGGTCGTCGTCGAGACCGCGCCCCATCGACGAGAGCAGCCTCGACCACGGGCGCAGCGCGTCGACCAGGCCCGCGTCGTCGACCTCGACGAGCCGGTGCCGCGCGAGCGCCGGACGCGCTGGATCGACGAGGGCGGCGTACGACCGAGGGACCACGACGTCCGCTGGGACGAGGGCGACCCGGCCGTACGCCGTCGTGCTGTGGTGGCTCACGCCGACGTGACGCGGCCGGGGGTCTGCCTCGGACAGGCGCAGCACCGCGACCGGGCGGGCTCCGACGGCGACGGCGGCGTTCACGGCCTCACCGGCCGCGACCCCGGAGAACCCCCAGGTGGTCCCCGTCCCGAGGTTGCCCGGCCCCTGCGTGACGACGACGACCTCCGCCTGCAGGACCCGCACGGCGGCGAGGATCCCGGAGTGGAGGCTGACGGCCTCGAGGTCGCCTCCGAAGGCCTGACCCACCGTGACGGTCCCGACCAGCGAGTCCCGGACGGCTGCCACCGTGCGGGACAGCCACAGCGGCAGGGCGCCGCCGTCGGTCATGACGTACGCCACGCGCGTCCCGGGGCGCGCCCCGAGGAGCCCGGCGAGGACGGCGGGGAGCGAGGAGTGCAGGTCGGCCACGACGACGGGGGTGCCGGGGGGCTCGAGCGGCTCTCCCTGCGCCAGCAGGGCGTGTGCGGGCGCGTCCTGCTCGTCGACGCCCAGGACGACCGCTTGCAGGGGCGTGTAGCGGGCCTTGACCAGGTGGCCCGGTCCCTCGGTGTCCGGCGGGAGCCGGTCGGGCAGGGCGACCACCAGGGCGTAGCCACCGGTCCCGAGGCCGAGGTCGAGAGCGCCGACGTTCAGCAGGACCACGTCGCCCTCCCGGGGCGAGCCGACCAGGGGTGGGTGGGCCAGGGCGGCCACGGTGGTGCCGTCCGCCAGCTCGACGCTGAGCTCGACCGAGCCCGGCCAGGCGCGCCCCACAGCCACGACGGTGCCGCGACGCCACCGCACCACCGCACACCTCCGTGTCAGCTCGCCCGGTCCAGGGCCGCTGCAGGCTAACGTCGCAGCATGTCGGCCAAGAAGACCGAGCGTCTGCTCAACCTGGTCATCTGCCTGCTGGCGACGCGGCGCTACCTGTCGGTGCAGGAGATCCGGACGGCGGTCCCGGGCTACGACCAGGACACCGAGGAGGCCTTCCGCCGCATGTTCGAGCGGGACAAGGACGAGCTGCGCGAGCTCGGCATCCCCCTCGAGACCGGTACGGACAGCGCCGCCCACGACGACGAGCCCGGCTACCGGATCGCGCGGCGCGACTACGAGCTGCCGGAGATCACTCTCGAACCCGACGAGGCCGCCGCCCTCGGGCTCGCCGCCCGGCTCTGGCAGTCCGCGCCGCTGGCGGGGGCGACCGGCTCGGCGCTGCTGAAGCTGCGCGCCGCCGGGGTCGACTCCCCGAGCGCCCCGGCTGCTCTCGAGCCGAGGGTGGGGGCCAGCGAGCCCGCCTTCGCCCAGTGCCTCGCCGCCGTCCGCGACGGGAGGTCCCTCGTGTTCACGCACCGGACCGCTGGGGGGCCGCCCCAGGAGCGGCACGTGGACCCGTGGGGCGTCGTCTCCTGGCGAGGGCGGTGGTACGTCGTCGGCCATGACGTCGACCGCGACGCGCCCCGCGTGTTCCGGCTGTCCCGGATCGCAGGCGCCGTCCAGATCACCGGCGAACCGGGCTCGGTCGTCCCCCCACCAGGGGTCGACCTCCGGGGGTGGGTCGCCCGCAGCGCCGAGGACGAACCGAGAGCCACGGCCAGGGTGTCGTTGCGGCCCGGCGCGGGGTGGGAGCTCCGGAGGGCGGCCACCGCCACGGCACCCGACCCCCACCGCGAGGGCTGGACCCTCGTCGACGTCGGCTTCTCAGACCCCGGGCGGTTCGCCGACCGGGTCACCGGCTACGGCGCCGACGCCGTCGTGCTCACCCCGCCCGAGGCGCGCGAGGCCGTCGTCGCGCGCCTGCAGGGGCTGGCCTCATGAGCGCGGCGATGGGTCAGCTCCCGCGTCTGCTGGCGCTCGTGCCGTACCTGCTCTCGCGTCCTGGTGTGCAGCTGTCCGCGGTCGCGGCCACCTTCGGGATCAGCGAGGAGCGGCTGCGCAAGGACCTGAACCTGCTCTGGGTCTGCGGGCTGCCCGGTCACGGCCCGGGCGACCTGATCGACGTCGAGTTCGAGGGCGACACGGTCACCCTGCTGGAGCCGGCCGGGGTGACCCGCCCGCTCCGCCTCACGGTGGACGAGGCCCTGGCCCTGATCGTGGCGCTGCGGGCGCTGGCCGACACGCCGGGCCTGTCCGAGCGCGACACCGTCCACCGGGCCCTGGCCAAGATCGAGCAGGCCGCCGGCGCCGCGGCGGGGCCGGCTGCTCGCGTCGCGGTGGCCGTCGAGGGGGAGCAGCGGGTGCTGCCCGTGCTGCAGTCCTCCCTCGACCAGCGGCGACGGCTGCACCTGGCGTACTACGTCCCCGGTCGCGACGAGACGACCGAGCGGGACGTCGACCCGATGCGGCTGCTCCTGGTGGAAGGACGCAGCTACCTCGAGGGCTGGTGCCGTCGTGCGGAGGGGGTTCGCCTGTTCCGGCTCGACCGGATCGAGTCGGTGACGGTGCTCGACGAGCCCGCCGAGCCCCCGCCGGGGGTGGTGCACCGCGATGTCAGCCAGGGGCTGTTCCGCCCCGGGCCCGACGACCTGCTCGTCACGCTCGCCCTGCGACCGCCCGCTGCCTGGGTGTCGGACTACTACCCGTGCGAGTCGGTGACGGAGTCGGCCGACGGCGGCATGGTCGTCCGCCTCCGGGTGCGGGACACCGGCTGGGTGCGCCGGCTCGCCCTGCGGCTCGGCGACCAGGGCAGGGTGCTGGCCCCGGCCGAGCTGGCAGACGCCGTACGGGGCGATGCCGCCAAGGCGCTCGCGGCCTACCGCACCTGATCCGTCAAACCCAGGCGCCGACCACCCGCCGTTGGGGGTCAAGGCCGGTGGCCGCGCTGCCGAAGGCGTACATGTCGCAGCAACGCGACACGACCGAGGAGATCGCATGACCACGATCAAGGCGTCCTGCCCCACCTGTGGCGAGGTCGAGCTGACCCCCCGCGACGTGTCGCTCATGGTCTGCAGCCACGCACCCCTGTCCTACTACGCGTTCGGCTGCCCCACCTGCCACGACGAGGTGCGCAAGCCGGCCGACGACCACATCGTCTCGCTGCTCGTCTCCGGTGGCGTGCCGGCCCGCGTCTGGGACGTCCCGGGCGAGGCCCTCGAGCCCAAGGAGGGCCCGCGGCTCTCCTACGACGACCTGCTCGACTTCGCGCTCCACCTGGGCACCACGGACCTGCTGTCCCGCGCGGCCGGAGCAGCCGTCCGGACCTGACGCTCGGCGTCTGCTCCCACCGGGACTAGCCTGCGCTGGTGCCCTGGATCCTGGTCGACGTCGCGCTCGTCCTCGGCTCGCTGCTGCTGCTCGCCGTGCTGCTGCTCGGCCTCTGGCGCCAGGTGAAGGCCCTCGGGAGCACCATGGCCGAGGCGCAGCGCGTGGTCGACGGCTTCTCCTCCCTGCCGGTCCCGGATCCGGGCTCCTCCCGTCCCGCGGCATCAGCCCCCGGCCGCCATGCTCCAGCCCGCCGCCGTTGACCCTCCCGGCGTAGCCTGAGCGGGTCGTCCCTGCGAAGGAGCCTGTCACGTGCCCAACCTCGGTGCCATGGAGATCTTCCTGATCGTCCTGCTGATCATGGTCCTGTTCGGCGCGAAGCGGCTGCCTGACGCCTCCCGCTCCCTGGGCCGCTCGTTGCGGATCTTCAAGGCCGAGACCAAGGGCCTGCGCGACGACGACGTGCCGACCACCGGAACCGCCTCAGCCGCCGCCCCGATCGCCCCGCCTGCCCCGATCGCCCCGACGACGGCCGTCGCGCCTCCGGCCCCCGCCGCGGTGCCGGCGCCGCTCGACGCCCCCGGCACCGAGCAGTCGCCTCAGCGCCAGCCCTAGCGTGGCCTCCCTTGCCGGGCGCAGGGGTCGGCGTCGGGCCGGCGGCCGCACCCCGGACGGGCAGATGGCGCTGGTCGACCACCTGCGCGAGCTGCGGAACCGACTGGCCGTGTCGCTGCTGGCCCTCGGCGTGTGCGTCGTCATCGGGCTCGTCTTCCGCGAGCAGCTCTTCGACCTGATCAAGCGCCCGTACTGCACCACCGCGGTGGCCGAGCGGGCAGCCGTGCGGCCCGGCCAGTGCGACCTCTACGCCTTCGACGTCTTCTCGCAGTTCTCCGTGTCGCTCCGGGTCGCGTTCATCGTCGGCGTCGTCGCCTCCTCCCCGGTCTGGCTCTACCAGCTGGGTGCCTTCATCACGCCGGGCCTGCACCGGCACGAGCGGCGCTACGCCGCGGCGTTCCTGTGCTCGTCGCTGCTCCTGTTCGCGACAGGGGTCGTCTTCGCCTACTTCACCCTCTCGCGGGGCCTGGACTTCCTGCTGTCGTTCGGCGGCGGGGAGATCAACCCCCTGACGTCGATCAGCAGCTACCTGTCCTTCGTCACGCTCACCCTGCTCGCCTTCGGGGTGGCGTTCCTGTTCCCGGTGGTCGTGCTCTTCCTGCACCTCGTCGGGGTGTTCCCGGCGTCCAGGATGCGCGGGTGGCGCCGCGGGATGGTCCTCGGGATCGCCGTGTCGACGGCCCTGCTCACGCCCTCGCAGGACCCCTTCACGTTCCTGGCCATGGCCGTCCCCCTCTACCTGCTGTACGAGAGCTGCATCGTCGTCGCCCGGTTGCTGGAGCGCAGCCGTCGGGGGCGCGTGGCGGTGGAGCCGGGCTCTGAGGACCTGGAGCTGCTGGGCGACGACGAGACCTCGTTCGTGGACGACCGTCCCTCGGTGCTCGAGCCGGTTCCGGGCGCGGCGACGGACCGGGACGTAACCTGAACGGGTGAGCAGCGAGGCGGTACGGCCCGAGAGCCCGCCGGCCGAGCGCTACGCCGCGTTCCGCCGCTCCCAGAGCGGCCCGGCCCTCGCCGAGTTCGAGGTCGGCTACCCCTTCGGGCTCGACACCTTCCAGCGCACCGCCTGCGCCGCCCTCGAGGCGGGCCGTGGCGTCCTGGTCGCGGCTCCGACGGGCGCCGGCAAGACCGTCGTCGGTGAGTTCGCCGCGCACCTCGCGCTGCGCGAGGGTCGCAAGTGCTTCTACACGACCCCCATCAAGGCGCTGTCCAACCAGAAGTACGCCGACCTCGTCGCGCGGTACGGCCCGGAGCGGGTCGGGCTGCTCACGGGGGACCACGCGGTGAACGGCGACGCCGACGTGGTGGTGATGACCACCGAGGTGCTGCGCAACATGCTGTACGCCCGTGGTCGCCGGGGTGACGGCTCTGCCGAGCGCCTGCGCGGGCTGTCCCACGTCGTCATGGACGAGGTCCACTACCTGGCCGACCGCGAGCGCGGCGCGGTGTGGGAGGAGGTGATCATCCACCTCGCGGACGACGTGCAGGTCACCTCGCTGTCCGCGACGGTCAGCAACGCCGAGGAGTTCGGGGCGTGGCTGGTCACCGTCCGGGGCGACACCGAGATCGTGGTCGAGGAGCACCGCCCCGTCCCGCTGTGGCAGCACGTGCTCGTCGGGACCCGGCTGTTCGACCTGTTCGACGGCGACGACGTCAACCCCCTGCTCGAGCGCATCGCAAGGGACGAGGGGCGGTTGCCCTCGCGGGGCCGGGCCGGCAGGACCGGGGCGGGGGGCGGGCACCGCCGTCCGACCACCAGCCGGTCCGAGGTCCTCGCCCGGCTCGACAGCCAGGGCCTGCTCCCGGCGATCACCTTCATCTTCAGCCGGGCCGGGTGCGCGGCCGCCGTGCAGCAGTGCGTCCGGTCCGGTCTCCGGCTGAACACCTCCGAGGAGGCCGAGCAGGTCCGTCGCGTCGTCGAGCGGCGCACCGCCGAGCTGCCCCGCGAGGACCTGCAGGTGCTCGGCTACTGGGAGTGGCTCGACGGCCTGCAGCGCGGCTTCGCTGCCCACCACGCCGGGATGCTCCCGACCTTCAAGGAGGTCGTCGAGCAGCTGTTCCTCGACGGCCTCGTGAAGGCGGTGTTCGCGACCGAGACCCTCGCGCTCGGCATCAACATGCCCGCCCGGTCGGTCGTGCTCGAGAAGCTCAGCAAGTGGAACGGCGAGACGCACGCCGACATCACGCCGGGGGAGTACACCCAGCTGACCGGCCGCGCGGGCCGCCGCGGGATCGACGTCGAGGGCCACGCCGTCGTGCTCTGGCAGCCCGGGCTCAGCCCCAAGTCGGTGGCCGGGCTCGCCTCGACCCGCACCTACCCCCTCAAGTCGAGCTTCCGCCCGTCGTACAACATGGCCGTCAACCTGGTCGGCAACCTCGGGCGGGAGCAGGCCCGGACGCTGCTCGAGAGCTCCTTCGCGCAGTTCCAGGCTGACGCCTCGGTGGTGGGCCTGGCCCGCCAGATCACCCGCAACCTCGAAGGACTCGCCGGCTACCGGGAGTCGGCAACCTGCCACCTGGGCGACGTCGAGGACTACGCCCGGCTGCGCGCCGATCTGAAGCGGCGGGAGAGCGACCTGGCCCGCCAGGGCGCGAGCGACCGCCGGGCCGCCGCGGAGAAGTCGCTCGAGGCCCTGCGGCCCGGCGACGTCGTACGCGTCCCGACCGGTCGGCGCGCCGGTCTGGCGGTCGTGCTCGACCCCGGCCTGTCTGCCGGCGGCGACGCCCACCCGCTGGTGCTCACCGAGGACCGGTGGGCAGGACGCCTGGCCTCGACGGACTTCCCGTCAGCCGTGGAGCCGGTGGGGCGGCTGCGCGTGCCGAAGCAGTTCGACCACCGCTCGCCCCAGGCCCGGCGCGACCTCGCGTCGTCCCTGCGCAACCTCGACGTCGGCAGCGAGCCCCGGCGGCGTCGCCATCGCTCGGCGGCGGCCGACGACGGGGAGCTGGCGTCGCTCCGGGTGGCCCTGCGGCGCCACCCGGTCCACGGGTGCGACGAGCGCGAGGCCCACCTGCGCTGGGCCGAGCGGGCGGTCCGGCTGCGCAGCGAGACCGACGCGCTGGAGCGTCGGGTCGCCGGCAAGACCAGCTCGATCGCCAGGACCTTCGACCGCGTCTGCGCCGTCCTCGACGAGCTGGGCTACCTGGCGGGCGAGCAGGTCACGGAGTCGGGGGAGGCCCTCGCGCGGGTCTACAGCGAGTCCGACCTGCTCACGGTCGAGAGCCTGCGTGCCGGGCTGTGGGACGAGCTCGGCCCGGCCGAGCTCGCCGCCGTCGTGTCGGCCCTCGTCTACACCAGCCGTCGCCCGGAGGAGTCGCACCCGGTCGTGCCTGCGGGGCGGGTGCAGACCGCGCTCGCGGAGATGGACAGGATCTGGACGGTGCTGGGTCAGGCCGAGAGTGACGCGGGGGTGCAGTTCCTGCGCCGCCCCGATCCCGGCTTCAGCTGGGCGATCTGGCGGTGGGCCAGCGGCGCACCGCTCGAGGAGGTCCTGAACAGCGAGACGGACCTGACCGCAGGCGACTTCGTCCGCTCGTGCAAGCAGCTGATCGACCTGCTCGGCCAGGTCGCCGCCGTCGCCCCGGACGTCTCACCCGACGGGGTGGAGCTCCGGCGGACGACCCGCAAGGCCATCGACGCGGTCCGCCGGGGAGTCGTCGCCTACAGCAGCGTCGGCTGAGGCGCTCACCGACACGACCTGGTGACGAGCGGGAGCGGAAGCGGCAACCTCCTGCAGACGGTGCCGGGTCGGCCGCGCTGCAGCTTCCGCACACCTCGACGCCGCCGAGCGGCCCCTCGTCAGGGAGACGGCCCGCAGGCGTGGCACTGCTCGCCGCTGCTCGAGGACATCATCCGGGCCCGGGCCCGGTGACCGCAGACCGCCGGTACCGTGGGTCGCCGTGACCTCCCGCCCGTTCGTGCTCGCCAGCGCCTCGCCGGCGCGGTTGAGGCTGCTCCGCGACGCGGGGCTCGACCCGTCGGTCGTCGTGAGCGGGGTCGACGAGTCGGCGGTGACCGCCGACGACCCGCGGGCGCTCGTGCTCGAGCTCGCCCGCCGCAAGGCCGAGGCGGTCGCGCAAGGGCTGCCCGAGGGGCTCGTGCTCGGGTGCGACTCGATGCTGGAGCTCGGCGGGGAGGTCCTGGGCAAGCCCGCCGACGCCCGCGACGCGACCGCCAGGTGGAAGCGCATGCGCGGGCAGACCGGCACCCTGCTCACCGGGCACGTGCTCATCGACGTGGCGTCCCGCCGCACCGCCACCGCCGTCGGCGCGACGCAGGTGCGCTTCGGACGGCCCTCCGACGCCGAGATCGCGGCCTACGTCGCGAGCGGGGAGCCGCTCCACGTGGCGGGCGCGTTCACCCTCGACGGGCGGTCTGCGCCCTTCGTCGACGGCATCGACGGCGACCCGGGCACCGTGATCGGCCTGTCCCTGCCCCTGCTCCGGACGATGCTGACCGAGCTCGACGTGCAGATCGTCGACCTGTGGACGTCGAGCTCGTGACCGCCCTGGGCACCGCCCCCCTGCGCATCGGGCCCCTGACCGTCGAGCTGCCGGTCGTCCTGGCCCCCATGGCCGGCGTGACCAACGCCGCCTACCGCTCGCTGTGCCGGTCCTACGGGGCGGGGCTGTACGTCAGCGAGATGGTCTCGGCACGCGCGCTTCTCGAGGTCAACGAGACGACCTCTCGTCGCGCCTCCTTCGGCGCCGACGAGACCGTCCGCAGCATCCAGCTGTACGCGACGAACCCCACGATCGTCGGCGCCGCCGTCCGCAAGCTGGTGCAGGAGGACGGCGTCGACCACGTCGACCTGAACGTCGGCTGCCCGTCGCCGAAGGTGACCCGGCGCGGTGGGGGGTCGGCCCTGCCGGCGCACCCCGTCCTGTTCGCGGCGCTGGTCCGGGCGGCCGTGCGCGCGGCGGGGGACGTGCCGGTCACGGTCAAGATGCGCAAGGGCATCGACGACGCGAACCTCACCTACCTCGAGGCCGGCCGCCGCGCCGCGGACGAGGGCGCGGCCGCCGTGGCGCTGCACGCGCGGACGGCGGAGCAGTTCTACTCCGGCCGGGCCGACTGGTCGGCCATCGCCCGGCTCAAGCAGGTCGTGACCGACGTCCCGGTGCTCGGCAACGGCGACATCTGGGCCGCCTCCGACGCGCTGCGCATGATGGCCGAGACCGGGTGCGACGGGGTCGTGGTGGGGCGCGGCTGCCTGGGCAAGCCGTGGCTGTTCCGCGACCTCGCCGACGCCTTCGCCGGGCGGGAGCCCCTGCCGCCGCCGAGCATCGGTGAGGTCGTCCCGGTGATGAAGCTCCACGCGAGGCTGCTGGTCGAGGCCCGTGGCGACGAGGGGTTCGCCGTGCGCGACTTCCGCCGGCACACCGGGTGGTACCTCACCGGCTATCCGGTCGGAGGGCATGCCCGCAAGCGCCTCGCGATGGCCTCGTCGCTGGTCGAGCTGGACAGCCTGCTCGACGCCCTGGACCCGGCCGCGGTGCTGCCACCGGGCGCCGAGCTGCTGCCGCGCGGGCACGTCCAGGGCCCCCGGCACGTCGTGCTTCCCGAGCACTGGCTCCGCGACCGCGACGACCCGACCCCTCCCGACGACGCGGGCGCCTTCCACTCCGGGGGCTGAGCGCGCCGACTGTCTCGCGGTCAGTAGCCGGGGAACACCTGACGCAGGTCGTCCAGCGAGACCGGCCCGGTCACCTGCGCCTGCGCAGGGGGGTAGGAGGCGCCCAGGCGCCCGGTCACCAGGCGGAGCAGTGCCTCGAGGGACAGCGAGAGCTCGCCGTCCGGGTTCGACGGGGCGTCGCCCAACGTGGCCGCGTCACCCACCTCGAGGCCGAGGACGGCCTGCGAGCCGTGCGGCCGGACCAGCAGGCTCACCGTACGGCCACCGAGGGCACCGGGCTTCGCGATGAAGCCGAGCAGGAACCCGAGCGGGCCACGCAACTGCTCCACGAGGACAGCGGCGTCGGCCTCGGGGAGGGTGGCCCTGTCGTCGAAGGCCACGGCGACGTCCCAGGAGTGCAGGAGCGCCTCGTTCAGGCGCATGCCGGTGTAGAGCGCGAGGGTCGCCGGCTCGGGCAGGAAGCCCATGTCGATCCGCAGCTCGGCCCGCTGAGCGGCGTCGAGAGCGTCGTAGGCCGCCGTCAGCGCTGCTCCTGACTCCAGGAAGCCGTCGGCCTGCTCGCGCGGTGACATGGCGTCCCACCGGGCCCAGACGGCCTGGTTCGCATCAGCGACGCCCTGCTCGCCGGCGAGCGCCGAGCGCAGGCCGTCCCGCGCGATCTCGGCGCCGCTCCCGAGATGGGACAGGACCTGCGCGACGGACCACTCCGAGGCTCCGGAGGGACGCAGGAGGTCGTCGTCGGACAGTCCGCGCACCAGGGCGGCGGTGTTGTCGTAGGTGCGTCGGTCGGCCTCGATGGTGCGGTCGGTCAGGCTGGTCACGGGTGCCTCCTCGGGATGGCGGTCAACGGGCGTGGGCCACCTCGAAGGCGGCGAGCAGTCGGTCGAGCGGGCTGTCGAGACCCCAGCGGTCGGCCAGCTCGACCAGGCGCTCAGGGTGCGCAGGGGTGCGCGGAAGCTCGTCGTCCAGCTCGGGGATCGGCAGGTCGCACACGGTCCGCGTGACGGCGGGGGCGACCTCCAGGTAGTCGCGGGCGGCGAGCAGCTTCGCCCGGGCGCCGGCCGGGAAGCCCGCCTCGTCTCCGGTGTCGAGGGCCTCCACGATCGCCTCGATGCTGCCGAAGCGGGCGACGAGCGCGGCGGCAGTCTTGTCCCCGACGCCCTTCACCCCGGGCAGGCCGTCACTGGGATCACCGCGCAGGACGGCGTAGTCGGCATAGCCGCTCCCCGGGATGCCGTACTTCGCCGCGACCTCGGCCACGCCGTACGGCTTCATCTTCTCGACGCTGTAGAGCACCCGGACCGGCCCCTCGTCGCGGACGAGCTGGAACATGTCGCGGTCTCCGCTGACCACGTCCACGGGTCCGCTCTCCCGGGCCGACAGGGTGCCGAGCACGTCGTCGGCCTCGAAGCCGTCGACCCCCGCGGTCGCGATGCCGAGCGCGTCCAGCACCTCGAGCAGGACGAGGACCTGCGGGCCGAGACTGTCCGGCTCGGCCTCGGCGCCGTCCACGGTCAACCGGTGACTCTTGTACGACGGCACGGCCGCCACGCGGAACGCCGGCCGCCAGTCGTTGTCCAGGCACGCGACGAGCCTGGCCGGACGGGTGTCCCGTACGAGGCGGGCGACGATGTCGAGGGTCCCTCTCACGGCGTTCACCGGGCTGCCGTCCGGCGCCGTGACCGATTCCGGGACCCCGTGGAACGCGCGGTACCACAGGGAGGGGGCGTCGAGAAGGGTGAGCTGTCCGGGCACGCGGCCACCATCGCAGACGTTCGCCGCCGCCGGAGCTCCGGCACGGATACGGTAACGGCGTGTTCACCCCCCGCACCTGCGCCGATGTCCCGAGGACGCCCGTCGCACGGCGGCACCGGTGACCGGACCTTCAGCCCTCGACGACCTGGACCGGCAGCTGCTCTCCCTGCTGGTCCAGGACGGCCGGCGCAGCTACGCCGACCTCGCGCGGGACACCGGCCTGTCGACGAGCGCCGTGCACCAGCGGGTCCGGCGGCTCGAGCAGCGAGGGGCGGTCCAGGGCTACACCGCCCGGCTCGACCCGATAGCCGCGGGGCTTCCGCTCTCGGCCTTCATCTCCATCCAGCCGATCGACCCCGCAGCACCCGACGACGCGCCTGAACGCCTCCGCCACCTGACGGCGATCGAGGCCTGCCACAGCGTGGCCGGTGAGGAGAGCTACATCCTGCAGGTGCGCGTGACCGGACCCGCCGACCTGGAGCAGCTGCTGCAGGAGGTACGCGCCGCGGCCGGCGTCAGCACCCGCACCACGGTCGTGCTGAGCACGCCGTGGGAGGGACGCTCGGTCCCGCCCGTCGGCACCTAGCTCGAAGGAACCGGACCGGTCGTCCCGAGGACCCGGTCGACGGCGATCTCGAGGACGACGCGGGACGGGTTGATGCTCGGCACCCGGTAGCGCTCGGCGTAGCGGCGCACCGCCTCGGCGACGCGGACCGGGTCGTCGCTCACGGCGGGGACGCCCTCCAGCGACAACCAGCGCCGGCCGTCGACCTGCGCGACCACGGCCCGGGGCGAACCTGCGCGCACGTGGTTGACCTTGCGGGAGCTGCCGTGGGTGATCACTCGTACGAGTTGCGCCTCGCCGTCCCAGGTGAAGCCCACGGCGACGACGTGGGGGGAGCCGTCCGGTCGCAGGGTCGTGAGGGTGGCGAGGTGGCGCTCGGCGAGGAACGCCCGGACCGGCGTCGGGAGGTCGCGCGGGTCCAGGGCCATGGCGGGAGCCTAGTGATCTGGGCGCTCGTACTCTTAGGGCGCGGGCGTGTGCTGCCTGGAGCGCGGGGGAGGGGGCTTGACGTGGAGACCGGGTTCCCTGCTGCTGACTCGCGCGACGACTTCGCTCGCGCCCGTCGCAACGCAGTCCTCGCCCGCCTGGGTGCCCGGCTGCGCATGCGCGAGGGCGACGTCGACGTGCTGCTGCCCTTCGACGAGGTGGTCGGCGCTCTGGGCCACCGCGGTGAGCAGCACCTCGGGCTGCAGATGGTGGAGCTCGACAGCATCGTCGGCTCGGTGGACCGGCGCACCGGGTTCGACCGGCAGTTCCGCCCGACCAGCGACCTCACCCGAACGCGCTTCGAGCGGCTCGCGCTCGCCGTCCGCAAGGGCCAGGACCTGCCGCCGGTCGAGCTCTACCGGGTCGGCGAGGTGCACTTCGTCCGCGACGGCCACCACCGCGTCGCCGTGCTGCGGGCCCTCGGCCGCGAGGTGGTGTCGGCTCGGGTCACCCTCGTCCGGACCGCGATCGGGGCCGGCGCAGAGCTTCGCCTGTCGGACCTGCCGCTCAAAGGTCACGAGCGGCTCTTCTTCGAGCGGGTCCCGCTCCCGGCGTCGCTCCGCCAGCGCATCTCGCTCTCGGCCCCCGACGACTGGGCCCACCTGGCCGAGGGCGTCGAGGCGTGGGGCTACCGCCGCATGCAGGAGCGGGCGCAGTTCCTCGACCGCCCCACGGTCGCGCTCGAGTGGTTCCGCGACGAGTACGAGCCGGTGCTGTCCATGCTGAGGGAGGCCGGGCTCCATCCCGGGGACGGCGCGCTCGACGCGCAGACCTACCTGCGCTTCGCCGAGGACCGCTACCTGGTGCTGCGCACGCACCGCTGGGACGACTCGGTCATCGAGCGCCTCGCCCTGCGCGAGCCCAAGGTCAAGCGCCGCGACTGACGCCGGACTCCCGGCGGTCGACGCGCATCATGGAGTCACTGCTCGCTCGTCACGCTCACGGGGAAGCAGCAGCTCCATGATCGCCGCGGGTGGGGAGGGTGCCGTCAGACGACCGGAGGACGGGCCAGTGCCTCACCCGTCTCGGGGTCGAACAGGTGGATGCGGCGGGCGTCGAGCCAGAGCTCGGCCTGCTTGCCCTCCTCGACCCGGCTGGCCGCGTCGAGCCGGGTGACCAGCTGGCTCTCGTCGCCGCTGCTCTGCTCCATGTCGAGGTCGCCCGCCAGCTGGCCGAGCTGCTGGGCGATCGCCTCGGCTCCGGTGTAGGGCAGGTAGGCGTAGAGCTCGGACCCGAGCCACTCGATCGAGTCGACCCGGTTCGTGAAGGTCATGCCGTGCGACGTGTCGCCGACCAGGGAGGCGTCCTCGAAGTGCTCCGGGCGGATGCCCACGATGACCTGACGCTCCCCGGCCTGCGCTCCGCCGGACCCGCCGGCGAGCCGCTGGGCCACCTCGTCGGGCAGGTCCATCGTGCCGAAGGGCAGCTCGAGCCGGCTGCCGGACAGCCGGCCCGGCACCAGGTTCATCGAGGGGGACCCGATGAAGCCGGCGACGAACAGGTTGGCGGGGGAGTTGTAGAGGTTGCGCGGTGAGTCCACCTGCTGGACGACGCCCTTGCGCAGCACCGCGACCCGGTCGGCGAGGGTCATGGCCTCGGTCTGGTCGTGGGTGACGTAGACGGTGGTCGTGCCGTACTTCTTCTGGATCCGGGCGATCTCGGTACGCATCTGCACGCGCAGGTTGGCGTCGAGGTTCGACAGCGGCTCGTCGAACAGGAACGCCTTGGGGTCGCGGACGATCGCGCGCCCCATGGCCACGCGCTGGCGCTGACCACCGGACAGGTTCGCGGGCTTGCGGTCGAGGTTCTCGGTCAGCTCGAGGACCTTGGCGGCCTCCTCGACCCTCGAGGTCACCTCGGCGTCGGGCACCTTGGCCAGGCGTAGCGGGAACGCCATGTTCTCGCGCACCGACAGGTGGGGGTAGAGAGCGTAGTTCTGGAAGACCATCGCGAGGTCACGGTCCTTGGGGGCCCGGTCGTTCACGACCTCGTCGCCGATCTTCATCTCGCCTTCCGAGATGTCCTCCAACCCGACGATCATCCGCAGCAGGGTGGACTTCCCGCAGCCCGAAGGTCCGACCAGGATCACGAACTCGCCGTCGGCGATGTCCATGTCGACGTTGCTGACCGCCTCGGTGCCGTCGGCGTAGCGCTTGGTGATGCCTCGCATGGTGATCGAAGACACGGGGGCTCCCTATCCCTTCACAGCGCCGGCGGTCAGGCCGGCGACGATGCGGCGCTGGAAGACCAGCACCATGATGATGATCGGCACGGTGACGACGATGGCCGCCGCCGCGATCTGTCCGGTCGGGTTGACGAAGTTGCTGCTGGCGGTGAAGAAGGCCGTGGCCGCCGGGACGGTGCGGGCGTTCTGGGTCGAGGTCAGCGAGATCGAGAACAGGAAGTCGTTCCAGCAGAAGATGAACACGATGATCGCGCTGGTGAACACGCCCGGCAGCGCCAGCGGCAGGATGACCTTGCGGAACGCCTGGTACGGCGTCGCGCCGTCGACCTGCGCGGCCTGTTCGAGGTCGAACGGGATCTCGCGGAAGAACGCCGCGAGGGTCCAGATCGCGAGCGGCAGCGCGAAGGTCAGGTAGGGCAGGATCAGGCCCGGCCAGGTGTCGTACAGGCCGGTGACGCGCCACATGTCGAACAGCGGGCCGATGATCGACACCGGCGGGAACATCGCGATCGCGAGCGCCCCGGACAGCAGCAGGCCCTTGCCGGGGAAGTCGAGCCGGGCGATCGCGTAGGCCGCGAAGGCCGCGATGACGACGGCGATCAGGGTGGTGATGAGCGAGATCCCGATGGAGTTGATCAGCGGCCGGACGAACTCGCCGCTGGTGAAGATGTCCCGGTAGTTCTGCCCGGTGATCTCGCGAGGGATGAGCTTGCCGTCCGCGATGGTCGCGTCCGACTTGAGCGACAGCGACAGGATCCACAGCACCGGGAACATCGCGTACGCGACGATCGCGACAACGCCGAGCTTCCAGCCGAGGCTGCGCCCCGGTTCGGTGGCCCGGTTGCCGCGGGGCTTGCGCGGGCCGCCGGCCTCGAGGTTCCTGCCGCCCCCTGCGCCGACCTGTTCGGCGCCCAGCGTCGTGGCCGTCATCAGTCCCCACCCTTCACGGTGCCGAGGTTGGTCTTGAAGAGCTTCACGAACACGAAGGCGATCGCGATGATCATCAGGAACAGCAGGATCGAGATCGCCGAGCCCAGCCCGAGGTTCACGCGGCTGACGAGGGCGTTGTAGCCGAGGCCGCTGATCGTCTGGGTGTTCAGCGCTCCTGCGGTCTGCACGTAGACGGTGTCGAAGATCCGGAAGGCGTCGAGGGCCCGGAACAGCAGCGCGACCATGATCGCGCCCTTCATGTTCGGCAGCGTGATCTTCCACAGCCGCTGCCAGGCGGTGGCGCCGTCGACCTTGGCGGCCTCCTGCAGCTCCTCGGGGACCGTCGCGAGCCCGGCCAGCAGGAGCAGCGACATGAAGGGCGTCGTCTTCCACACCTCGGTGAGGATGATGGTCGCGAAGGACCCGCCCGTGCTGCTCAGCGGGTCGACCGAGCCGGGCAGGAACCCGGTGTCCGGCGCGACGGCGAAGGCGAACGCGAACGCCGAGATGACGGTGATGATCCCGTACGGCACGAGGATCGCGGTGCGCACGGTGCGCCGGCCGAAGATCGCCCGGTGCATCACCAGGGCGAAGGCCAGGCCGATGACCAGCTCGAGGAACACGCTGACGACGGTGATCAGCGTGGTGGACCCGACCGCCGTCCACCACGTCCCGTCACCGAGGACCAGCAGGTAGTTGCTCAGCCCCACGAATCCCTTGTCGTCGGGGTTGCGCAGGTCGTAGCGCTGCAGGCTCAGCCAGATCGCGTAGAGGATCGGGAAGGCCGTGACCGCGAGCATCAGGATGGCCGCCGGGGCAGCCAGTTTGATGCCGAGGCGGCGCTCGGCCTGCGCCCGGTCCGTGCTCCGCTTGGCCGGCTTGCGGCCGCTCGGCTCCGGTGCGCCGATCCTGCGTGAACCGGCGTCTGTCGTGGTCGTCATCTACAGCACCGCCTGACTCTTGAGAGCCTTCTCGAGCAGGTCCTTGAGCTCGTCGTACTCCTTCTGCGTGTCGCTGATCGAGCTCAGCGGGTGCAGCACCGTGCGGACGGCGAGGCTGACGTCGTTGTAGGTCGGCGTCACCGGACGCGGGACGGCGGTGTCGAGCTGCTCGGTCATCAGGGCGAGGAACGGCAGCGACTCGCCGATCTCGGGGTCCTGGGCGAGCTCGCGCAGGACCGGCGGCTGACCGCCCTTGGTGGCGATGGTGCGCTGCTGCTCGGGGGCCGTCAGGCAGTTGATCGCCGCGAGGGCCGCCTCGCGGTCCTTGGTGTAGCGACCGATCCCGAGGTTGTAGCCACCGAGTGGAGCGGCAGCGGGCGTGCCCTTGTCGACCCGCGGGAAGGGGGCGAAGCCGTAGTCCTTGGCGAGCTCGGGGTCGGCCTCGACCACGCTGGGATAGACGAACGGCCAGTTGATCATGAAGACGCTGGTGCTGTCCCCGGACTGGAAGGCGAGGCGGTTGTCGTCCTCGCCGAGGTTGGACTGCCCGGCCGGCGCGACCGGTGCGCGCCCGAGCCGCTTCATGATGTCGAGGGCCTGAAGGGTGGGGCCCTCCTCGAGGACCACCTTCGCGTCGCCGTCCGCGCCGGGCTCGACGATCGTCGTACCGGCGCTGTTCACCAGGGCGTTGAACAGCACCACCATCGACTCGGCGCGGGCACCGGTCTCCTGGATCGGGCTTTTCAGCTGCTCAGCCGTCGTGAACAGCTCGTCCCAGGTCTGCGGGACCGGCCGGTCGCCGAGCTTGCTCTTGCGGTACCAGAGCAGACGGGTGTTGCTGTTGAGCGGGGCGCCGTACTGCTTGCCGTCGTACTGCGCGCTCTCGAACGGGCCCTTGAAGACCTGCTCCTCGCTGCCGACGTTCTCCAGCTCGCCCTGCTCGAACGGGCTGATCCAGCCGGCCTGGGCGAACTCGCCCGTCCAGACGACGTCCATCCCGATCAGGTCGATCGAGTCGTCCTCGGCCGCCAGGCGGCGGACCAGCTGCTCGCGCTGGCCGTCCGGGTTGGTCGGCAGGCTCTCGGACCTCAGGGCGAAGGCGCCGTTCGCCGAGTCGTTGCACGCCTGGATCACGTCCGGCAGCCAGCCCTCGTTGCCGATGTACCAGTTGACGACGGGGGCCCCGCCCGCCGTGTCGCTCTCACCGCCGCACGCGGCCAGTGGTGCCATCAGCAGGACTGCTGCGGCCAGGCTCGTTCTCGCGCGCATCCGACCCCCTCGTCGTGAGCTGCGTCGCCCCGCGAAGATCACGGGCTGAGCGGCTCCTGCCCCTTGATCCGGATTACATGCATGTTGCGTGTCTCGCACGTCACAGTGCATGGCAGGGTCGTCGCGTGCAAGCGGACGAGCTGTCGAGGGTGCTGGCCGCGGGACCGGGCTGGCCGGAGGCACCGCCGGGGGCCGGACCGCTGCGAGGCACCCGGGTGCTGGACCTCTCGCGGGTCCTTGCCGGGCCGTACTGCTGCATGGTCCTCGCCGACCTGGGCGCTGACGTGCTCAAGGTCGAGCGACCGGTCGTGGGCGACGACACCCGGCACTGGGGGCCCCCGTTCCACGGCGACGACGCCGCCTACTTCTTCGCGGTCAACCGGGACCGCCGGTCGGTGACGCTCGACCTGGGCACGCCCGGTGGCCGCGCCGTGGTGGGCCGGCTCGTCGAGGCCGCTGACGTGGTCGTCGAGAACTTCCTTCCCCGGCACCTGACCGCCCTCGGGCTCGACGGCCTGCGCGAGAGCGCGTCGGCGGTCTGGGTGTCGGTCCGCGGGGCGGGCGGCGACGGGCCTGACGGGTCCCTGCCGGGCTACGACGTCATGGCGCAGGCCCGCAGCGGGCTGATGTCCGTCACCGGCACCACGGGACCCACGAAGGTCGGCGTGGCGGTGGCCGACGTCGTGAGCGGGCTCTACGCCGCCGTGGGTGCGCTCGCGGGGCTGGTCGCCCAGGGTCGCGGGCCGGGCGCGGGCCCGGCCCTGCGGGTCGAGGTGGGGCTGCTCGAGGCCGCCGTGACGATGCTGGTCAACCAGGCGGCGAACGCCCTCGTCGGCGGGCAGGTTCCCGTGCACACCGGGAACGACCACCCCAACATCGCGCCGTACGGCCCGGTGCCCTGCGCGGACCGTCCCCTCGTCGTCGGCGCGGGCAACGACGCCCAGTTCGCCGCCCTGTGCGAGGCGACCGGGCTCGCCCCAGCTCCCGGATGGGCCACCAACGCCGGACGGGTCGCCGACCGGCTGGCGCTCGCCGAGGCCCTCGCCGCCGTGCTGATGACCCGCAGGGCAGGGGAGTGGGTCGAGGTGCTCGCGGCCGTGGGTGTGCCGTGCGCCGTCGTGCAGACCCTCGGGGACCTGCCCGGCGATCCGCAGATCGCTGCGAGCGGGCTGATCCAGACCGTCGACCACCCGGCCGGGGCGGTGCGCGTCGTGGGCTCGCCGATGCGCCTCGACGGCGTCCGCCCACGGGTACGCCGAGCTCCGCCACTGCTCGGCCAGCACACCGACGAGGTGCTGCGCGCCCTCGGCCTGTCCGACGCCCAGGTGGGGCAGGTGACCGGTGCCGACGGGCGGTGAGGTCCTCGTCGCTGCGCTGAGGGCGCTGGACGTCGATGTCGCGTTCGGACTCCCTGGGGTGCACAACCTGGCGGCGTGGAAGGCGTTCCCGGGGTCCGGGGTGCGCCTCGTCGGTGTCCGCCACGAGCAGACCGCCGGCTACGCCGCTGACGGCTACGCCCGCGCCACGGGGCGGCTGGGGGTCGCGCTGACCACCACCGGGCCGGGGGCCGCCAACGTCGTGGCGGCGACCGGGGAGGCGTGGGCCTGCCACTCCCCGCTGCTCGTGATCGCCACCGACATCCCGACGACCGTCCGCCGGGCAGGGGTCTACCGCGGAGTGCTCCACGAGACGACGGACCAGGCCTCGTTCTTCCGGCCCGTGACCAAGGCCGTCGTACGCGTGGACGACGCCTCGACCTTGTACGAGCAGGTGGTGCTCGCGGGCCGCGCCGCGCTGCGCGCCCCGCGACGACCGGTCTACGTGGAGATCCCGACCGACCTGCTGAGCGCCCACGTCGCCGAGCCGGTCCAGCTGCTCGACGCCACCCCGGCCGTGCACGTGAGCGCGGTGCCAGACGAGGTGATCGGCCTGCTGAGCGCGGCTGTCCGGCCCCTGATCTGGGCTGGGGGCGGCGCGACGGCCAGCGGGGCCGGCCCCTTCGTCGAAGCCCTCGCCGAGCTCCTCGGCGCCCCGGTGCTCACGTCGTACGGCGGCCGCGGGCTCCTGCCCCCGGACCACCCCTGCCTGGTGCCGCTCCCGCCGCACGCACCGGAGGCGGGGGCCCTCTGGGACGCCGCGGACCTCGTCCTGGTCCTCGGCAGCGACCTCGACGCGATGAACACCCAGGGGTTCCGCCAGCCCCGTCCTCCCGTCCTGGTCGTCGTCGACCTGGTGGAGGCCGTCAACGACCGACCCGATGCGTGGGTCCGGGGCGACGTCCTCGCGGTGCTGGGGGAGCTGCTCGGCCGGCTGCCTGCTGGGCGACGGGCGCCCTGGGCCGTCCGCCCGTCGGGGCGGCCGCGGGTCCGCGAGGTCGCCTTCCTGGAAGCCCTCGAGTCGGCACTCCCGCCGGACGCCGTCGTGGTGGCCGACATGTGCGTGCCGGGCTACTGGTTCGGGGGCTACGGCCGGGTCGGGCAGCCGCGGGGGCTCGCCTACCCGGTCGGCTGGGGCACCCTGGGGTTCGGCTTCCCGGCAGCCCTCGGGGCCAGCCTCTCCGGCCGCCCGACGCTCGCCCTGGTCGGCGACGGCGGGTTCCTGTTCGCCTGCGGCGACCTCGCCACGGCCGCCCAGGAGCGGCTCCCGGTCACCGTCGTCCTGGTGGACGACGGCGGCTACGGGATGCTCCGCTACGACTTCACCAAGGACGGCGAGGAGCCGGTGGGCACCGAGCTGGAGCCACCGGACTTCGTCGCCCTGGCGGCAGCCTTCCGGGTCGACGCGCGGGAGGTCACAACGTCCGGCCTCGCCGACGCCCTCGCCGCCGGTCTCGCGAGCGGTCGCCCCAACGTGATCGTGGTCCGCGAGCGCTTCGACCCCCCGCCGAACACCTCCCCCAACTGGTACCGCGCCCGGACGGCCAGCCGGTGAGTCGCTCGTCCGGGTGACGAGCCGACGACATGGGCTGTGCGGTGGGCCGGCAGATTGGTGAGCTCAGACCGGAGCCAGCGGCTGCCCGCCCGAGCGCGGGAGGTGCACCCGGACGGGGTCGCCCGCCCGGACCTGTCCGCCCTCGAGGACCACGGACATGACCCCGGCGAGACGGACGACCGTCCCGTCCGCCTCCTTGCGCAGGACCGCCTTCATCAGGCCGTCCGAGAAG
>JAOPWP010000073.1 GCA_025965615.1 Frankiales bacterium | reverse complement strand
GGACCGACTACGGAACCCACCCGATCGGCAAGGGCTACTCGGTCAACGGGGTCCAGATGGCATCGGTCTACGCCACCGTCGCCAACGACGGCGTGCGCGCGACGCCCCACATCCTCAAGGCCACGAGGGACGCCAGCGGTCAGCTCGTCCCCGTGACGCCGGCCGCGCCGACCCGGGTGGTCTCCCCGGAGGTGGCGGCGCAGCTGCGGGGCATGCTGGAGGGCGTGACCAACGAGGGCGGGACCGCGGTGACCGCGGCGATCCCGGGCTACCGGGTGGCCGGCAAGACCGGCACGGCTCAGCGCGTCGTCGACGGCCGCTACGACGGCAGCTACACGGCCAGCTTCGTCGGGTTCGCGCCCGCCGACGCCCCTCGGCTCGCCGTGTCGGTGTCGATCCAGGCGCCCAAGAACGGCTACTACGGCGGGGCCGTGGCCGGTCCGGTCTTCCGGGACATCATGTCCTTCGCTCTCCGCAGCATGCGCGTGCCACCGACCGGCGCCCCCAGCCCGGTGCTGCGCCTGCGGGCCGAGTAGCGGGCTGCAGCTGCCGTGCGACCCCTTGACCCGGCCGCCCGACCGCTCGAGGACCTCCTCGCCTCGGTCCCGGGCCTGTCCAGCGACCGTCCGCTCGGCGGGCACACCGTCTCGGGCTGCACCCTCGACTCCCGGGCGGTCTCGGCGGGGGACCTCTACGCCGGGCTGCCCGGAGCACATGCGCACGGCGCCGACTTCGCCGCTGCCGCCGTGTCCGCCGGTGCCGTTGCTGTCCTGACCGACCCGGCCGGTGTGGCTCGCATGGACTCTGCGGCCGTTCCCGGGGTCCCGGTGCTGGTGTCCGACGACCCCCGCCGGGTCCTCGGGCAGGTGGCCCGCTGGGTCTACGGCGACCCCGCCGCGGCCATGCTCGTCTTCGGGATCACCGGCACCAACGGCAAGACCACCACGGCGTTCCTGCTGGAGGCCGGGCTGCGCGCAGCCGGGCACAGCACCGGTCTGCTGGGGACGGTGCTGACGCGGATCGGCGACGACGTCCTGCCCAGCGCGCGGACCACGCCGGAGGCGCCGGAGCTCCAGGCGCTGCTCGCCACGATGCGCGAGCGCGGCACGACGGCCGTGGCCATGGAGGTCAGCAGCCACGCCCTGTCGCTCGGGCGGGTCGACGGCCTGCGCTTCGATGTCGCGGGGTTCACCAACCTGAGCCAGGACCACCTCGACTTCCACGGCTCGATGGCGGAGTACGAGGCCGCGAAGGCGTCGCTGTTCACGCCCGAGCGGACCAGCCTCGCTGTGGTCAACACCGATGACGCGGCGGGACGCAGGATCGTGCGCAGCACCCAGGTGCCGCTGATGACGTTCGGCGAGGACGCCGACTGGCGGGCCACCGAGCTCGACCTGCGCCCCGACGGCAGCCACTTCCGACTGCTCGGACCGGGCGTCGACCTGCACGCGTCCCTCCGGCTGCCGGGGGCGTTCAACGTGTCGAACGCGCTCGCAGCGCTCGCCTGCCTCGGTGCGGCTCAGGTGCCCCTGGACGAGGCCGTGCGCGGGATCGCCCAGTTGGCCGGTGTCCCCGGGCGGATGGAGCTCGTCGAGGCCGGTCAGCCCTTCCTGGCGCTCGTCGACTACGCGCACACCCCCGATGCCGTGAGCCGGCTGCTCGCGGCGGTGCGGGCCGTGACCTCGGGCCGGGTGATCGTCGTCCTCGGCTGCGGCGGTGACCGCGACCGGGCCAAGCGGCCGATCATGGGCGCGGCGGCATCGGCGGCCGACCTCGTGGTGCTGACCAGCGACAACCCGCGCAGCGAGGACCCGGAGACGATCCTCGCCGAGATGGCTGCGGGAGCGCCCGGCGCCGTGGTCGAGGTCGACCGCCGCAGCGCCATCGCCCTCGCCGTCCGCTCAGCCCGTCCCGGGGACGCTGTCGTCGTGGCGGGCAAGGGGCACGAGAGCGGACAGGAGGTCCACGGGGTGGTCACCCCGTTCGACGACCGGCAGGTCCTGCGCGAGGTGCTCGGGGCGTGATCACCACTTCGCTCGCCGACGTCCTGCGCCTCACCGGTGCTCGTCTCGTCGGGACGCCGGCAGCCGACGCCGTGACCGCCGCCGTCGAGGTGGACAGCAGGGCGGTCCGACCCGGGGGGCTCTACGTGGCCCTCCCGGGCGAGCGCACCGACGGCCACGACCACGCCGTGGCGGCCGTACGAGCCGGAGCCGTCGCCGCGCTCGTCGCCCGGCCGGTCGAGGGCGTGCCGTGCCTGGTCGTGCCGGACCCGCTCGCGGCCATGCAGGCGCTGGCGCACGCGCTCTACGACGCTGCCGGGCGCCCGCTCACCTTCGGGATCACCGGGAGCAGCGGCAAGACCTCCACCAAGGACCTGCTGGCGACCGTCCTGTCCGCGGCGGGGCCGACCCTGTCCCCGCCGGGGTCGTTCAACAACGAGGTCGGCCTGCCGCTGACCGCACTGCGACGGGAGCCGGACACCCGGTTCGCGGTCCTCGAGTACAGCGCCCGCGGCGTGGGCCACATCGCCTTCCTCCGCGACATCGTGCGACCCGACGCCGCGACCGTGCTGAACATCGGTTCGGCCCACCTGGGGGAGTTCGGCAGCCGGGCCAACATCGCCCTCGCCAAGGGGGAACTGGTCGAGGCCGGGCCCGCAGGCGGCTGCTCGCTGGCCGTGCTCAACGCCGACGACCCCCTCGTGCTCGGGCTGGCTGGGCGCACCTCCGCCAGGGTCGTGACGTTCGGGACGGGTGCCGACGCGGACTACCGCGCCGAGCAGATCGAGGTCGACGACGGCGGCCGGGCGCGGTTCGTGCTCGCGACCCCGTCCGCAGGGCGGGCTGACGTGCAGCTGCGGCTGCGCGGAGAGCACCAGGTGGGCAACGCCCTCGCGGTCGCCGCCAACGTCCTGGGGACGCGGGTGTGGGACGACGCGTCGGCTGTCGCCGACCTCCTCTCGGCGGCGGAGCCGGTCAGCGCCTGGCGCATGGAGGTCACCGAGCGCCCTGACGGCGTGACGGTTGTCAACGACGCCTACAACGCCAACCCCGAGTCGATGCGGGCCGCCCTGAAGACCCTCGCCGTGATGAGCCGGGGCAAGACCCGGCGGACCATCGCGGTGCTCGGGGGCATGGCCGAGCTCGGCGACGACGCCGTCGAGGCCCACAGGGACCTCGGACGCTTCGTCGTACGCCTCGACATCAGCCAGCTCGTGGTCGTGGGGGCCGCGGCAGGCCAGATCCATGCCGGAGCGGTGCTGGAGGGCTCGTGGGGCGGGGAGTCCGTCCACGTCCCGGACGTCGACGCCGCCGTGGCCCTGCTGGCGTCGGAGCTCGCGCCCGGTGACGTCGTGCTGGTGAAGGCCTCACGCAGTGCGGGGCTCGAGCGAGTCGCTGCCGCGCTCCTGGGCCCATCCCTGACAGGATCGGGCCCCATGGAGCCAGCACTGTGAGGTCCGTGCTGGTCGCGGCGATGACGGCGCTGATCATCTCGCTGATCTGCACACCGGCCGTCGTCCGCCTGTTCCGCCGCCGCGGCTACGGCCAGGAGATCCGCGAGGACGGGCCGAGCACGCACGCCACCAAGCGGGGCACGCCCACGATGGGCGGCGTGGTCATCGTCGGCGCGACGGTGATCGGCTACGCGGTCGCCCACCTGCTGGTCATCGGCCAGCCCAACCGGGGGCCGACGGCGAGCGCCCTGCTCGTGCTCGGCCTGATGGTGGGGCTGGGGGTCGTCGGGTTCCTCGACGACTTCATCAAGATCCGCAAGCAGCGCTCGCTCGGCCTGAACGCCGCGTCCAAGTTCATCGGGCAGTTCGTGGTCGGTGTCGCCTTCGCGGTCTCCGCGCTGCAGTTCCGCAACGACAACGACCTGACGCCCGCCTCGGACAACCTGTCCTTCGTCCGTGACTACGCGGCAGTGAGCCTCGGCACCGTCGGCTTCGTGATCTTCGCCTACCTGGTGATCACGGCGACCTCCAATGCCGTGAACCTCACCGACGGCCTGGACGGGCTCGCCGCCGGCTCCTCGATCATGGTCTTCGCCGCGTACGTCGTGATCGGGTTCTGGCAGTTCCGCAACTCGTGCGTGCTGCAGCCCGAACTCGTCCAGTGCTACACCGTGCGCGACCCGCTGGACATCGCCCTCGTCGCGGCATCGGCGATGGGCGCCTGCTTCGGGTTCCTGTGGTGGAACGCGTCTCCCGCCAAGATCTTCATGGGTGACACCGGCTCGCTCGCGATCGGCGGAGCCTTTGCCGGCATCGCGATCGTCACCAAGACCGAACTGCTCCTGATCGTGCTGGGTGGCCTGTTCGTCATCGAGACGGTCTCGGTGATCCTGCAGATCGGGGTCTTCAAGCTGACCCGCAAGCGGGTGTTCAACATGGCGCCCATCCATCACCACTTCGAGCTGGCCGGCTGGGTCGAGAACACCGTCATCGTGCGGTTCTGGATCATCGCCGGGCTGGCCGTCGCCTTCGGACTGGGCGTGTTCTACGCCGAGTACCTCTCGACCGGGCCCCTGCTCTGAGCAACGATCCTCCCGGTCGCCGCTACGACGGGCTGCCGGTCACCGTCGCAGGGGCAGGCATCAGCGGTGCCGCGGCCGCGCGTGCCCTGCGCGAGCGCGGTGCCCGGGTCACCGTCGTCGACCGCGACGAGCAGCGGGGAGCTCAGCTGGCAGACCAGGGCTTCGAGGTGCTCGCCACCGACGACCTGCCTCGAGGCACCGCGCTGGTCGTCACGTCTCCTGGCTGGCGGCCGGACGCGCCGCTGCTCGCGGCGGCTGCGGCTGCCGGCATCGAGGTGATCGGTGAGGTCGAGCTCGCCTGGCGCCTCCAGGGCGAACTCGACCGGCCGGAACCGGCCTGGCTGGCCGTCACCGGCACGAACGGCAAGACCACCACGGTGCGCATGCTGGAAGCCGTCCTGTCGGCCGCGGGCCGGCGCACGGTCGCGACCGGGAACGTGGGGCTGCCGCTGCTCGACGCCGTCCTGGCCGCGGAGCCCTACGACGTCCTCGCCGTCGAGCTCTCCAGCTTCCAGCTCCACTGGTCCTCGACGGTCCGGCCCCACGCCGCCGTCGTGCTGAACGTCGCGCCAGACCACCTGGACTGGCACGGGTCGCTCGACGCCTACGCCGCGGCCAAGGGGCGCATCCACGCCCCCGGGACGGTGGCCGTCTACAACCGCGACGACGCGGAATCGGTGCGGCTCGCGGGCGCCGCAGGCGCCCGCGCCGGCTTCACACTCGGGGTCCCGGCGCCGGGGGAGCTCGGGGTCGTCGAGGACCTGCTCGTGGACCGGGCGTTCCCGGACGTCCCTGGCGAGGCCACCGAGCTGGCCGAGCTCGGTGACCTGCGCGTTCCCGGCGCCCACAACGTGTCCAACGCCCTGGCTGCCAGCGCCCTGGCCCGCTCGTACGGCGTGCCTGCGGAGGCCGTCCGTTCGGGCCTGCGGTCCTTCGTGCCCGATCCGCACCGCAACGCCCTCGTCCTCACGGCGGGCGGGGTGAGCTGGGTCGACGACAGCAAGGCCACCAACCCCCACGCGGCGGCAGCGAGCCTCGCCGCGTACGACTCGATCGTCTGGATCGCGGGCGGGCTCCTGAAGGGAGCCGACGTCGACGACCTGGTGCGCAGGGCGGCTCCGCGACTGCGGGCCGTGGTGCTCCTCGGCACCGATCGGGCCGCCTTCGCCGAGGCGCTCGCCCGACACGCGCCCGAGATCCCCGTCGTCGAGGTGGACCGGCTCGACACTGGTGCCATGTCCGACGTCGTCGCCCGCGCGCGCGCGCTCGCCCAGCCGGGCGACACCGTGCTGCTCGCCCCTGCAGCGGCGTCGATGGACTGCTTCCGCGACTACTCCGAGCGCGGCGACCTGTTCGGCGAGCAGGCCCGCCGATGACCTCGACCTCGACCGAGCGTCGCCTGCGCCAGGGACTCCGGGCCGAACCGGTGCTCCTGCGGCCCCTCGCCTCCTACCACCTGCTGCTCGCCAGCACGCTGCTGCTGCTCGCCATCGGCCTGATGATGGTGTTCTCGGCGTCGGCGGTGCGCTCCTACGCCACCACCGGCTCGGTCTTCTCGACCGGCATCAAGCAAGCCACGTTCATCGCGATCGGGCTCCCGCTGATGCTGGGGGCGTCACGCCTCCCGGTCCGGGCCTACCGGGCGGCCGCCTACCCGTTGCTGATCGTGACGCTCTTCCTGCTCGTCCTGGTGCTGTTCGCCGGCAACGAGGTCAAGGGCGCCCAGAGCTGGATCCCGCTGCCGCTCGGCTTCAACCTGCAGCCCAGCGAGCTGGCGAAGCCGGCCCTCGCGCTCTGGGGGGCGGACCTGCTCGTGCGCAAGCGCAAGCTGCTCACGGTCCAGCGCCACGTCCTCGTCCCGCTGCTTCCGGTAACCGGCCTGGTGCTGCTGCTGATCATGTTGCAGCCGGACTTCGGCACGTCCGTGGTGGTCTGCTCGGTCGTCGTGGCCCTGCTCTGGGTCGTCGGCATGCCGATGCGGGTGTTCGGCGGTCTCGTGGGGCTGCTGGCCGCGGGAGCCGCCGTGCTGGCCTTCTCCTCGCCCCACCGACTCGAGCGCCTGCTGTCGTTCCGCAACCCGTTCGCCGATGCCGAGAACACCGGCTACCAGGCGGTCCAGGGCTTCTACGCCCTGTCGTCGGGGGGCCTGTTCGGCCTCGGACCGGGCGCCAGCCGGGAGAAGTGGGCCGGCGGGCTGCCCGAGGCCCACACCGACTACGTCTTCGCCATCATCGGCGAGGAGTTCGGCCTGCTGGGGACCCTCTGCGTCGTGCTGCTGTTCGCCGTCCTGCTCTACTCCGGGGTCCGCATCGCGCAGCGCACGACCGACCCGTTCGTCCGCCTGGCGAGCTCGGCAGTCACCGCCTGGCTCGCGGTGCAGGCCATCATCAACATGGGCGCCGTCGTCGGGCTGCTGCCCATCACCGGCATCCCCCTGCCGCTGGTCTCCTTCGGCGGCTCGGCCATGCTCCCCACGCTGGTGTCGATCGGCATGCTGCTCGCGTTCGCCCGCGCCGAGCCCGCCGCGGTCATCGCCCTGCGCAACTCGCCCAGCCTGTGGCAGCGGCTCCGCGCGCTGGCCACGGCCGCGGCCCGGGCGCGTTCGCGCCCGGGGGCTGGCAAGGACGCTCCCGCCCGGGTCTTCAACGCCCGGCCCTCGGGGCCGGCGCCACGCCGTTCCCCCGGTCGGCGGTGACGGTGGTGCCTGCACTGTCCGTGGTCCTGGCCGGAGGGGGAACGGCCGGTCACGTCGAGCCGGCCCTCGCCCTCGCCGACGCCCTGCGCCGTCGCGACCCCGCCACCGTCATCACGGCCCTCGGTACGGTCTCCGGCCTGGAGGCGCGGCTGGTGCCCGCCCGGGGCTACGCCCTCGCCGAGATCCCCCGCGTCCCCCTGCCCCGTCGGCCGACCCCCGACCTGCTCCAGGTCCCGGGGCGGCTGCTCTCAGCGGTCCGGCGCACGCGCGCCCACCTCGACCGGGTCGGTGCTGACGTGGTGGTCGGCTTCGGCGGCTACGTCGCGATGCCCGCCTACCTCGCGGCCCGCCGGCGCGGGACCCCGATCGTGGTCCACGAGGCCAACGCGCGGGCCGGCATCGCGAACCGGGTCGGCGCGCGGCTGACGTCCTCCGTCGCGGTCGCGGTGGACGGCACGGGCCTGCGCGGTGCCAGGGTGATCGGCATCCCGCTGCGGGCGTCGGTGGCGGCCCTCGACCGGGCAGCTGCCCGCGAGTCGGCGAGAGCGGCCCTCGGGCTCGGTCCCGGACCCGTGCTGCTGGTCACGGGTGGCTCGCAGGGCGCTCGCAGGCTCAACATGGCCGTGACCGGGGCCTCGCGCGACCTGGCCGTCGCCGGCATCCAGGTCCTGCACGTGGCGGGCCCGAACCAGGCCGACGACGTCCGCGCTCAGCTGGACCCCTCGGCGGTCGTGACGCACACCGTCGTGCCGTACGTCGACGGCATGGAGCTCGCCTACGCGGCGGCGGACCTGGCCGTGTGCCGGGCGGGTGCGATGACGTGTGCCGAGCTCGCGGCCGTGGGGCTGCCTGCGGTCTACGTCCCGCTGCCGATCGGCAACGGCGAGCAGGCGCTCAACGCCGGACCGGTGGTGCGGGCAGGGGGCGGGCTGCTCGTCGCCGACGCCGACTTCGACGCCGCGTGCGTACGCAGCCTGGTCCTGCCGCTCGTGACCGACGCAGCGCGACTGGCGGCCATGGGCACGGCGGCGGCGGCACTCGGCCACCGCGACGCGGACGAGGCGCTGGCCGACCTCGTCCTGGAAGCCGTACGGGGGTCCCGGTGAGCGAGCAGCTCGGACGGGTCCACCTGGTGGGCATCGGCGGCGCGGGCATGAGCGGCATCGCCCGCGTGCTGCTGGCGCGCGGTGCCACCGTGTCGGGCAGCGACACGAAGGAGTCGCGGACGACGTCAGCCCTGCGGGCCCTCGGTGCCACCGTCCACCTCGGGCATGCCGTCGAGAACGTCTGGGACGCCGACACGGTGGTCGTCTCGACCGCCATCCGGACGACGAACCCCGAGCTCGTGGAGGCGCGGGCCCGCGGGCTCACCGTCCTGCTCAGGGCCGAGGCCCTGGCCGCCCTCATGAGCGGCCGCCGGGGCGTCGCGGTGGCCGGCACCCACGGCAAGACGACCACGACGTCGATGCTCACGGTGGCGGTCCAGCACTGCGGCGTGGACCCGTCGTTCGCGATCGGCGGTGATCTCAACGAGGCCGGCAGCAACGCCCACCACGGCAGCGGTGAGCTGTTCGTCGTCGAGGCCGACGAGAGCGACGGCTCCTTCCTCGCCTACCGGCCGCACGCGGCCATCGTGACGAACGTCGAGGCCGACCACCTCGACCACTACGGCGATGCAGCAGCTGTCGACCGCGCCTTCGAGGACTTCGTCCAGACGGTCGACCCGGCCGGCTTCCTCGTCCTGTGCGCAGACGACGACGGCACGAGGAGGCTCGCGGGCTTCGCGCGAGACCGTGGGCTCGACGTCCGGACCTACGGCACCGCACCCGATGCCGATCTGCGCATCGAGGACCTGACCGTCAGGGGGACGACGAGCAGCTGGTCGCCGGTGCTGCGTGGTCGTCGGGAGCCGGGGGTCTCCCTCGCAGTCCCCGGCCGGCACATGGCCCTGAACTCCGCGGCCGCCCTGCTCATGGGGGTCGGGCTCGGTCTCGACGTGGGCACGCTGACGGCGGGGCTGCGCGGCTTCACGGGCGTCCGCCGCCGCATGGAGCTGAAGGGGACCGTCGGCGGCGTCCGGGTCTACGACGACTACGCCCACCACCCGACCGAGCTGACGGCCCAGCTGCTGGCCGCCCGGGAGGTGGTCGGCGCCGGCCGACTCGTCGTCGCCTTCCAGCCGCACCGCTACAGCCGCACGCTGGCGTTCGCCGCCGAGTTCGGCAAGGCCCTCGCCCTCGCAGACGACGTCGTCGTCATGGAGGTCTACGCGGCGGGGGAGGACCCGGTCCCCGGTGCCACCGGCGCCACTGTGGCGGCTGCCGTCCCCCTGGCGCCGGGACAGGTCCGGTTCGAGCCGTCCTGGACCGCCGTCCCGGCCCTGCTGGCCGAGCGGGCCCAGCCGGGTGACGTCGTCCTGACGCTCGGGGCGGGTGACGTCACGGCGATCGGGCCCGAGGTGCTGCGACTGCTTGCCGGTGGTGACCCGTGACGGGCACCGGGCCGCGGCGCCGGCCGGCACCGGTGATGCCCGGGGTCTCGAGGCTCGCTGCCCGAGCGGAGGCTGAGCGCCGGGCCCGGGGCAGGCGGGTCGCGCGCAGGATCACCCGGACGGCGCTCGGCCTGGCGCCGATCGGTGGCCTCGTCTACGTCCTGTTCGGGACGACGGCACTGGGTGTGGACTCCGTCGAGGTGACCGGCACCGAGCGGACTCCTGTCGCCGAGGTCGTGGCCGCCGCGGGACTCCCGCCCGGGATGCCGCTGGCCCGCGTGGACCTCGACGACGTGGAGGCGGCCGTCGGCCGCCTCGCGCCCGTGGACGACGTCACGGTGCGCCGGTCCTGGCCGGGCACGGTCCAGGTGGCTGTCCGGGAGCGCGCTGCGGTTGCGGTCTCTGCGACACCCGAGGGCCTGAGCCTCGTGGACCGGGAGGGGGTGGCCTTCGCCCTCGTCCCTGAGGCGCCACCTGGGCTGGTCCGGTTGGAGGTCCCGGGTGCCGTTCGCCCGGACGACCCGAGCACGGCGGCAGCGCTGCAGGTCTGGCGCGAGCTCCCGGCCACGCTGCGGGGTCAGGTGGAGACGGTCCGAGCCACCTCCGCCACGTGGGTCGTGCTGCTGCTCGCGGGCGAGCGGCAGGTCGTGTGGGGCGCGCCCGGCGGCGCGGCGAGCAAGGCTGCGGCGACGACGGCCCTGCTCGCGCTCCCGGGCAAGGTCGTCGACGTCTCAGCTCCCGGAGTGGCCGTCCGGCGCTGAGGCGGAGGGGGCGTCACCCGTTCGGCGGAGATTGGCCCGCTCCGCCGCCGGGAAGGAGGCGCCAGATGAGTCCGTCGTCGGAGCTGTCTGCCTTGCCGCCACAGGACGTCTCCCCGAGCGGCGAGCGGGCCAGGGCGGCCCGGGCCACCATGGACGCCCTCGTGACCAGTAGGGACGTCTTCGAGACCTTCTTCGACAGCGCTCGGATCGGGCTGGCCCTGGCCGACCTCTCCGGCAGCTACGTCCGGGTCAACGACTACTACGCCTCCTTGCTCGGGTGGGCCGCTGAGGACCTCGTCGGCATCTCCATCCTGGAGGTGCTGCGAGCCGTCGACGGAGAGCCCCTGCCGCTGGCCGAGCTCCTCGCCGGAACCCGCCAGTCCCTGCAGTCCGAGCAGTCCTACGCGCACCCCGACGGCAGCGTGGTCTGGGTGCTGCAGGGGGTCGCCGTCGCCACGGGCAAGGACGGCGGCCCGGGGTGGCTGGCCGTCAGCGCCCAGGACATCACCGAGCGGCGGCAGGCCGAGCACGACCTGCGGGAGCTGACCTCCGTCCTGTCGGAGCAGGCGGTCCGCGATCCGCTCACCGGCCTCGCCAACCGGGCGCTGCTGGGGGAGCGGCTGCGGGCCTCCCTGGCCCGGGACGCGAGGACCGGTGAGGCCACGGGGGTGCTCTTCCTCGACCTCGACGGCTTCAAGGGGATCAACGACCGGTACGGCCACGCCGTCGGCGACGCCGTCCTGCGCGTCGTCGCCGACCGGCTGAGGGCCGGCGTCCGCCCGTCGGACACGGTGGCCCGGCTGGGCGGGGACGAGTTCGTCGTGCTCGTCGAGGGAGCCACCGGACCCGGACTCGCGGTGCTCGTCGAGCGCCTGCAGGACGCGGTCTCAGACCCGTTCGACGTGCACGGCCAAAGACTCAAGGTCGGGGTGAGCGTGGGGGTTGCCCGGGCGGAGGCGGGCGACGCCGACGCTCAGGGACTGCTCTCCCGAGCCGACTTCGACATGTACGCGGTCAAGCGCAGCCGACGCTGACCTCGCCGCCGGGTGTCTGGCTGCGCTCCGCCGTCGACGCGACGGCGCACTCCACGAAATCCCCTGCTCCGACGCGAGGATCACGCTCCTCGGGGGGCAACACGCCGGTGCAGGTGTTGACCGCTTTGCCGTCGGCGCCGTAACGTCCCGGTCGTGCAGAGGTTGACATAACTGTAAGCATCTCGTCGAGGTCGAGGGTTTTGAGACCCCGATGACGCAGCCTGGATCCCCCGCCCCAACCCCTGTTCGCGTGCTTGAGCCCGGTCTCAGGCACAGCCCCACCCCAACCCCAGCTCGAGAGGCACCCACCACCGTGGCAGCACCGCAGAACTACCTCGCCGTCATCAAGGTGGTCGGCATCGGGGGAGGCGGCGTCAACGCCGTCAACCGCATGATCGAGGTCGGGCTCAAGGGCGTCGAGTTCATCGCGATCAACACCGACGCCCAGGCCCTGCTCATGAGCGACGCCGACGTCAAGCTCGACATCGGGCGGGAGCTGACCCGCGGGCTCGGCGCCGGCGCTCAGCCCGACGTCGGCCGACAGGCGGCGCAGGACCACCAGGAGGAGATCGTGGAGGTCCTCAAGGGGGCCGACATGGTCTTCGTGACGGCCGGCGAGGGCGGCGGCACCGGCACCGGTGGTGCACCGGTCGTCGCGAGCGTGGGTCGTGCGCTCGGGGCGCTCACCATCGGCGTGGTCACCCGGCCGTTCTCCTTCGAGGGCCGGCGGCGGGCCCAGCAGGCGGAGGAGGGGATCGACGCCCTGCGCCAGGAGGTCGACACCCTCATCGTCATCCCGAACGACCGCCTGCTGTCCATCAGCGACCGGTCCGTCAGCGTCATGGACGCCTTCAAGAGCGCCGACCAGGTCCTGCTCTCCGGCGTCCAGGGCATCACCGACCTGATCACCACGCCGGGCCTGATCAACCTCGACTTCGCCGACGTCAAGGCCGTCATGAGCGGCGCGGGCAGCGCCCTCATGGGCATCGGCAACGCGCGGGGCGAGGACCGGGCCGCCGTGGCGGCTGAGATGGCCATCGCCAGCCCCCTGCTCGAGGCCAGCATGGACGGCGCCCACGGCGTGCTGCTGAACATCTCCGGCGGCAGCGACCTCGGCCTGTTCGAGATCAACGAGGCCGCGCAGCTCGTCGCCGATGCCGCTCACCCGGAGGCCAACATCATCTTCGGCGCCGTGATCGACGACGCACTGGGCGACGAGGTGCGGGTCACGGTCATCGCGGCTGGGTTCGACGCCGGGTCACCCACGCCGGTCCGTCGCGTCGAGACCCGTCGCGCGCCCGAGGCGATCCCCTCCGCGGCTCCGGTCGCAGCGCCCGGGTCCGCCCCGACCCCGTTGCGCGCGCGCACCGGCCCCTCGACACCTGCCGTGCCGACCTCGGCCCCACGACGCACCGTGGTCTTCGAGGACGACCTCGACGTCCCCGACTTCCTCAAGTGACCTCCTGACGCCAGGGAGGGGTTCGTCCCGACCGGAGCTGCTCTCTGCTGGTGGGCTGCCGTCAGGCTCCGGCTTCACGACGCGCACGGGTGGGGTCAGCACCGGCGTGTACGGCACGCTCAATCTCGGGCTCCACGTGTCGGACGACCCGGCGCGGGTCGGGAGCAACCGCTCGGCGCTGGCCAGGGCCGGGGGAGTCGACGCCGACCGGCTGGTCTTCGCCGAGCAGGTCCACGGTGCTGGCGTGGCGGTCGTGGACGGCCCCGCTGCGCAGCCGCTCGCCGGGGTGGACGGGCTGGTCACCGCCGTCCCCGGCCTGGCACTCGTGGTCCTGGCCGCCGACTGCCTGCCCGTCCTGCTGTCGGACCAGTCGGCCGGCGTGGTGGCGGCGGTGCACGCGGGCCGGGCCGGGCTCGTGGCCGGCGTCCTGCAGCGCGCCCTCGAGGTCATGGCCTCTCTCGGTGCCGCGGCGGCGGGCACCGTCGCGGTGATCGGCCCGGCTGCATGCGGCCGCTGCTACGAGGTTCCCGAGGCCATGGCGGCGGAGGTGGAGCGCGCCGTCCCGTCCAGTCGCGCACGCACGTTCAGGGGTTCGGCATCGGTGGACCTGACCGCGGGTGCCACGGGGATCCTGCGTCGCTCTGGCGTCGCGCACGTGACCGCGGTCGGCGGTTGCACGATCGAGCAGCCGGAGCGGTTCTTCTCCTACCGGCGCGACGGCCTCACAGGTCGTCACGGCGCCGTCATCCGGCGAGCATGACCGGCGGCGCGGACCTGGCCCGGTCCCTCGAAGCGGTCGAGGCACGGGTGAGCGCGGCGTGCTCCGCTGCCGGCCGCCGGCGTCCCGAGGTCCTCCTGGTGGCGGTGAGCAAGACCCGCCCGGCCTCCGACGTGGCCGCCCTGCACGCGCTCGGCGTGCGCGACGTCGGCGAGAGCCGAGACGCGGAGGCCCGCGCCAAGGCGGAGTCCCTCGCCGAGCTGGACCTGCGCTGGCACTTCGTCGGCACCCTGCAGAGCAACAAGGCCGACAGCGTGGCTTCGTACGCAGACGTCGTGCACTCGGTCGACCGGCTCTCGCTGGTGCGGGCCCTGTCGCGGGGCGCCGCCCGTACGGCCCGACGGCTCGACGTGCTGCTCCAGGTGAGCCTGGACGGGGACCCGACCCGGGGCGGTGTCCGCGAGGCTGAGCTGGCCGCCCTGGGGGAGCGGGTGGCCGGGGCCGAGGGGTTGCGGCTGGCCGGCGTGATGGCCGTGGCTCCGCGTGAAGCCGACCCGGAGCGCGCTTTCGCCGAGCTCGCCAGCATCTCCGACCGGCTGCGCAGGGACCACCCGACGGCCCTCGAGATCAGCGCCGGCATGAGCGGCGACCTGGAGGCGGCGATCGCGAGCGGCGCCACGATGGTGCGTGTCGGCACGGCCCTGTTCGGCGCTCGGCCGCCCCTGCTCCGGTAGTCTGTCGCCCAGGAGTGCTGCTCCGCGTGCCGCGGCTGACGTGCGAGCCCTGCCTGACCGAGCTCTTCCTGTCCCAGTCCCGTCGACGACCCGAGGAGTGCGAATGCCTGGTGCGATGCACAAGCTGGGGCTGTGGCTGGGCCTGGTCGAAGCAGACGACGAGACGCGCGACCGCCGCTACGCCGACGACACCGACGCCCCGGGCGACGAGCTGGAGCCGGTCGCTACCGCCTCGAGCCGACGGTGGTCCGCCCCGGAGCGGGACGCAGCAGCGGAGACCCGCGCGACCCCGATCCGCAGGTCGTCGGAACCCACCCGCGCTGGCCGCGGCTCCGTGGCCCTCGACCCGGCGCCGCGCATATCCGCCGCGCCGCCGGTCGACGACACCTACCGCATCACGACCTTGCACCCGCGCACCTACAACGAGGCCCGGACCATCGGGGAGCACTTCCGGCAGGGAACACCGGTGATCATCAACCTCACCGAGATGGACGACGTGGACGCCAAGCGCCTCGTCGACTTCGCGGCAGGCCTGATCTTCGGCCTGCGTGGCAGCATCGAGCGGGTGACCAACAAGGTCTTCCTGCTCTCGCCGGAGCACGTCAAGGTCACCGCTGAGGACAAGGCCCGCATCGCTGAGGGCGGCTTCTTCAACCAGTCCTAGCCGACCGCCGCCCCGAGGGGGCCCCGCTACGAGAGAACCGGAGCACGACCTGTGACGACTGTGGGCAGCACGCTCCAGTTCGTGCTGCTCCTGTTCCTGGTCTTCCTCATCCTGCGGCTCATCATGGAGACCGTGTTCTCGTTCGCGCGCTCCTACCAGCCGACCGGAGTGACCGCGATGGCGCTCGAGCTCGTCTTCTCGGTGACCGACCCGCCGCTCAAGGCCCTGCGCCGGATCCTGCCGCCGTTGCGGATCGGCTCGGTCAGCCTGGACCTCGCCTTCCTGGTGCTGATCATCATCGTGCAGATCCTGCGCAGTCTCGCTGGGCGGATCTGATCGTGAACCCGCGCCGAGTTCAGCCCGCCCCTCGTCGCAAGAGGAAGCAGATCCCGTGCCGCTGACACCCGCCGACGTCGCCAACAAGCAGTTCCGGATCGCTCTGCGCGGATACTCCCTCGACGAGGTCGACGCCTTCCTCGACGAGGTCGAGGCCGAGCTCAAGCGGCTGCTGAGCCAGCAGGACCAGCTCAAGGCGTCCGGGGTCAGGGAGGGGGCGGCGCCAGTTCCCGCGGCGTCTCTGCCGTCGCTCGCGGCTGTGGAGCCGATGCGGGGCATGGAGAGCCAGGAGACGGCCCTGCGCACCCTGCTTCTCGCGCAGAGGACCGCCGACGAGGCGATCGCCGAGGCGCGCGCGGAAGCCGACCAGATGGTGTCCGAGGCCCGCAGCCAGGCCGAGGGGACGCTCACGGCGGCTCGCAGCGAGGCCGAGACCACCGTCGCCGAGGCGCGGCGTCAGGCGCAGACGATGGTGCAGGACGCGCGTCGCGAGGCGTCCACGACCCTGCAGGCGGCGCGGACCGAGGCGGAGAGCACCCTGACCTCCGCGCGTACGGAGTCCGAGTCCACGGTCCAGACCGCTCGCAAGGAGGCTGACCGGACCCTGACAGCCGCCCGCAGCGAGGCCGAGACCACCCTGTCGACGGCCAGGGAGAAGGCCGCTCGCCTCGACGCCGACATCGCCGCGCAGATCCACGCAGCAACGGGTCAGCTCGAGCAGCGTCGTGTCGCGCTGGAGGCTCGGATCGAGGAGCTGCGGGCCTTCGAGCGCGAGTACCGCACCCGTCTCAAGGCCTACCTGGAGACGCAACTGCGCGACCTGGACAGCCGGA
>JAOPWP010000280.1 GCA_025965615.1 Frankiales bacterium | reverse complement strand
GGGTTGCGGGTGGCGACGAGGTCCACCAGGACCCGGTTGCGTCGCCGGGCGCGGACCGTGCGTGCGGTGGAGACCCCGAGCACCCCCACCAGGCGGACGACCAGCACGGCGGCGAGGGCGAGCGCTGCCAGGGACCACCAGGGCAGAGCGGCGTCCGGCAGGGCGCGTAGTGCTTCGCCGTGCGTGGCTCCCGCCGGGGCCAGGCCGATCGTGATCGCCACCTCGATGGCCAGCACGCCCATCACCAGGCCCACCGCCTGCCAGAGCACCAGCGCGCAGGCAGGGGACCGGGCCGGCCAGTCGGCAGCGGCCAGCACCCGTGGCACGACCGACACGAGCAGCAGCAGGCACCCGCTCAGGGCCGCAGCCGTCAGGAGCACGGCGCTAGCCCAGGTCGTCGAGCGCGCGGCGCAGGGCCTCGGCCTCGTGCGGGCTCACCGAGCGGGCGAAGTGCTGCAGCGCCGACTCCCTGTCGTCGGCCTGACCGAGGGCCTGCTGCATCAGGACGGCGATGTGGTCGTCGCGGCTCGCCACCGCGGTGTAGGTGTGCGCCCGGCCCTGGCGGTCGCGGGAGAGCAGGCCCTTGCGCTCCAGGCGGGTGAGCACCGTGAGCCACGTGGTGTAGGCGAGCCCGCGGTCGGCCAGCGCCGCCGCGACCTGGCGACCGGTCACCGGGCCCGACGACCAGACGACCTGCATGGCCGCTCGTTCGAGGTCGCCCAGCCGTGTCACGCGGCTCATACTACGTACGGTAGAAGTTCTACGGCCGGTCGTAGACACTGGAAGGACGCGTGCCGCGCCTGGCGGCCAGACGACGATGAGGAGGGCTTGTGCCCGACCTTCTCGGCACCACGAGACCTCCCGGTGCCCAGGTCTGGCGGTGGGAGTGGCAGCTGGCAGCCCGCTGCCGCGGTCGCGACGACCTGTTCTTCCACCCCCACGGTGAGCGCGAGCCGCTGCGCAGCGAGCGTGAGGCGGCCGCCCGGCAGGTGTGCGCGGCCTGCCCGGTGCGCCGGGAGTGCCTCGCGCACGCCCTCGAGTCGCAGGAGCCCTATGGGCTGTGGGGCGGCATGTCCGAGGCCGAGCGCGAGGTCCTCGTCCACGGTCCCCGGCCGGTGCGCCGCCGCTGAGCGGGTAGGGCCTCACTCGGCCCACAGCCACGCCTGCCACGCCCTCACACCGTCACACCTGCCACGCCCTCACACCTGCCACACAGGGCGCCGGGCAGGCTGGGGGGAAGCCCGTCAGCAGGGTGCGCGGATCTGGGCGATCCGACACGATGGGGTCCGACACAGCGACGGAGCGGCGACATGGCACACGACGACATCCCAGCGGGCTCCGGCGAGGACGACGTGGCCGGGCGAGGGACGGCCGGGTCGACCCGGCGGGGCGAGGCCGTCGCTGAGGCCGGGGTCGCTCTCGAACGCGCTCTGTTCGAGGTCAAGAAGGTCGTGGTCGGGCAGGACCGCATGGTCGAGCGCATGGTGGTGTCGCTGCTCGCCCGGGGGCACTGCCTGCTCGAAGGCGTCCCGGGTGTCGCGAAGAGCCTTGCGGTCGAGACTTTGGCTCGGGTCGTCGGCGGCTCCTCCGTACGGCTGCAGTTCACCCCGGACCTCGTCCCCAGCGACATCGTCGGGACCCGCATCTACCGGGCCTCGCAGGAGGCCTTCGACGTCGAGCTCGGGCCCGTGTTCGCGAACCTGGTGCTGGTCGACGAGATCAACCGCGCTCCGGCCAAGGTGCAGAGCGCTCTGCTGGAGGTCATGGCCGAGCGCCAGGTCTCGATCGGCGGCACCACCTACCCCCTTCCGACGCCGTTCCTGGTGCTCGCCACCCAGAACCCGATCGAGAGCGAGGGCGTCTACCCGCTGCCCGAGGCCCAGCGTGACCGCTTCCTGATGAAGGTCGAGGTCGGGCACCCCTCGATGTCGGAGGAGCTCGAGATCGTCCGGCGCATGGCCGTCTCTCCTCCCCAGGCCGAGCAGGTCCTCGACCTGGCCGAGCTCGTGACCCTGCAGGCCGCCGTCGACGGGGTGTTCCTCCACCACGCGGTCGGCGAGTACGCCGTGCGCCTGGTCATGGCCACCCGCGAGCCGGAACGCTGGGGGCTCGCGGACCTGCGGCCGCTCCTGGCGCACGGCGCGTCGCCCCGGGGCAGCCTCGGGCTCGTCCAGGGCGCGAAGGCGCTGGCCGTCCTGCGCGGACGCGACTACGTGCTCCCGGTCGACGTCGCAGATCTTGCGGTGGACGTCCTCGCCCACAGGCTCGTCCTCACCTACGAGGCGCTGGCCGAGGACGTGCCGGCCAGCCAGGTCATCCGCCGGGTGCTGGAGAAGGTCGACCAGCCCCAGGTGGCGCCGTCCCAGCACTTCTCGCAGGGGCGAGGCGTGGCGTGAGGGGTGCCGCCCCGCTCCCGGAGCCGCCCCTGGCACCCGCGGCCTCGGTGCGGCGCCTGCACCTGCAGGTGTCCACCCGGCTCGACGGGCTGCTGCAGGGCGACCACCTCGGCTACCTGCCCGGCCCCGGGACCGAACCCGCCGAGGCCCGTCCGTACTCGCCGGGCGACGACGTCCGCCGCATGGACTGGGCGGTCGCGGCCCGTACGGGTGACCCCTACGTCCGTGACGCCGTCGCCGAGCGCGAGCTCGAGACGACGCTGCTGGTGGACCTGACGGCGTCGATGTCGTTCGGCACGGTCCGGTCGGAGAAGCGGGGGGTCGCCATCGCCCTCGCGGCGGCGGTGGGGCACCTGGCGACCGGCCCGGGTGACCGCCTCGGAGCCGTCGTGCTCGCCGACGGCGTACGCCGGCTGCCCGCGCGCGGCGGACGCCAGGCGGTGCTGGCGCTGCTCCACGTCCTGCAGGAGACCCGTCCCGTCGACGGCGTCGGCCCGGCCCTCGCCGACGGGCTGCGCGCCCTGACGGTCCCACCCCGGCGACGCGGCCTGACGGTCGTCCTGTCGGACCTGCTGGGCGGGTCTGCTCCGGGTGCGGGCGACGAGCCGTCGTGGGCGAAGCCTCTGCGGCTGCTCTCCCGCAGGCACGACGTCCTCGTGGTCGAGGTGGTCGACCCGCGCGAGCTCCAGCTGCCGTCCATGGGGGTGCTGCGCCTGGTCGACCCCGAGTCCGGCCGCCACCTCGAGGTGCAGACCTCGGATCGGCGGCTGCGGGAGCGCTACGCGGCGGCCGCGGCGGCCCGCAGAGCCGGGCACGCGGCAGCGGTGCGTCGCGCGGGGGCCGGTCACCTGGTGCTGCGGACCGACAGCGACTGGCTCCCGGAGCTGGCCCGCTTCCTGGCCCTGCGCCGCCGCACCCGGGCTGCCGGACGCGTGGCGGCGGGGCGCTGATGGCCTTCCTCGCCCCGTACCGCCTGTGGCTGCTGGTGGCCGTCATCGCGCTCGGCGTCGCCTACGTGCTGCTGCAGCGACGCAAGCCCGCCTTCGCGGTGCGCTTCACCGAGCTCGACCTGCTGGCCTCGGTCGTCCCGCGCAGCCCGAGCTGGCGCCGGCACGTCCCCGCGATCCTGCTGCTGCTCTCGCTCGTGGCCCTCACGACGGCGTTCGCCCGGCCCGAGACGGACGTCGAGGTCCCTCGCGAGCGAGCCACCGTCATCGTCGCGCTCGACGTCTCCATCTCGATGGAGGCCACCGACGTGTCACCGAACCGGATCGCCGCGGCGAAGGAGTCCGCGGCGCAGTTCGTCGAGGGTCTGCCGTCGACGTTCAACGTGGGGCTCGTGTCCTTCAGCGGACGGGCGGCGGTCGTGGTGTCGCCGACGCAGGACCACGCGTCCGTGGTCCAGGCCGTCCAGGACCTGCGGCTCGGCCCGAGCACGGCCATCGGCGAGGCCGTCTTCGCCGGGCTGCAGGCGCTCGAGTCCGTTCCCGGCGGTGAGGACGGCGCGGGGCCCCCGCCCGCCAGGATCGTGCTGCTGAGCGACGGCACCAACACCGTGGGACGCACGCTGGACGAGGCGGCCAAGGCCGCTGTCGAGGCAGGTGTGCCGGTGTCTACGATCGCCTTCGGGACGGCCGAGGGGACGGTCGAGGTGCAGGGCCAGCGCATCCCGGTTCCCGTGGACGGTCCGGCGCTCGCCCGCTTCGCCGACGAGACGGGTGGCAGCTCGTTCAGCGCCGAGAGCGGCGCCGAGCTGGAGGAGGTCTACGACGACATCGGCAGCCAGGTGGGGACGAGCGTGGAACGACGTGAGATCACCGACCGTGTGGTGGGTGTGGGCCTCGGGCTCGCCCTGCTCGCCGCTGTCGGGTCGCTGGTGTGGGGAGCCAGGCTGCCGTGAACGACGCCGCCGACTACCCGCGTGAGTGGGAGGCCGACGTCGTCCTGAACGACGGCGGGACGGCCCGGCTGCGCCCGATCCGGGCCGACGACGCCGAGCGGCTGGCGGCGTTCCACGCGCGCCTGTCGCGCGAGACGGTCTACAACCGCTTCTTCGCCTACCGCCCCGTGCTGTCGGACGCCGACATCGCCCGGTTCACCCAGGTGGACCACGACACCCGGGTCGCGCTCGTCGCGACGCTGCGCGACGAGATCATCGGCGTGGTCCGCTACGACCGGCTGCCGGAGACCAGCGACGGCGAGGTCGCCTTCGTCGTGGAGGACGCCCACCAGGGCCGGGGGCTCGGGCCGGCGCTGCTCGAGCACCTCGCGGCAGCGGGTCGCGAGCGGGGCATCACGCGCTTCGTCGCCGACACCCTGCCCACCAACCGGGCCATGCTGGGGGTCTTCCGGACGGCCGGGTTCCAGGTGCACAGGACGCTCGCGGACGGCTACGTCGAGCTGTCCTTCCCGATCAGCCCGACCGACAGCTCGGTCTCGGTCATGCGGGAGCGGGAGCACCGGGCCGAGGCCCGTTCGGTGCAGCGCCTGCTCGCTCCTCGCACGGTGGCTGTGATCGGCGCGTCCCGCGAGCGGGGGGCCCCTGGGCACGAGCTGCTGCACTCCCTGCTCGCCTCCGGGTTCACGGGCGAGGTGTTCCCGGTGAACCCGGCCGCGACCGAGGTGGCGGGCGTCCAGGCCCACGCCGACGTGCGGGACGTCCCCGGGCCGGTCGACCTGGCCCTCGTGGCCGTGCCGGCTGCCGAGGTCGCCGACGTCGTGCGCGCCTGCGGCGTCAAGGGGGTCCACGGTCTGGTCGTCGTGTCCGGGGGCTTCGCCGACGCCGGACCCGAGGGCCGGGCCCGGCTGGAGGAGGTCGTCAGCCTCGCCCGCAGTGCGGGCATGCGCCTGGTCGGCCCCAACGCGATGGGGATCGTCAACACCGACCCGGCCGTACGCCTCCACGCGACGTTCGCGGCCGGCGCTCCCGTAGCCGGGCGGGTCGGGGTGTTCTCGCAGTCAGGAGCGCTGGCCGGGAGCTTCCTCGCCGAGGCGGCCAGGCGCTCGCTCGGGATCTCGAGCTTCGTCTCGATCGGCGACCGGGCTGACGTGTCGGGCAACGACCTCCTGCAGTACTGGCGGGGCGACGAGCGCACCGAGGTGGTGCTGCTGCACCTGCAGGGCTTCGGGAACCCCCGCAAGTTCGCGCGGATCGCCCGGGAGGTGGGGCGGGCCAAGCCGGTCGTCGCGCTCAAGAGCGGACACGGCCAGCCCGGTCGCAGCGACGCAGCGATCGGCGCCCTGTTCGCCTCGGCCGGGGTGGTGCGGGTGGGCTCGCTGTCCCAGCTGTTCGAGGTGGCCCAGCTGTTCGCGCTCCAGCCGCTCCCCGCCGGCCGCAGGGTGGCCATCGTCGGGAACTCGAGCGCGCTCGCCGCCATGGCCGCCGACGCCTGCCTCGAGCACGGGCTCGAGCTGCCGCAGCTCGCCGAGGACCTCCGCGAGCGGCTCCGGTCGGAGGCGGGCGCGACGCAGGCCTCCAACCCCGTCGACCTCGGACCGTTCGCCGGCCCGGACGAGCTGCGTTCAGCCCTCGCGGTGCTGTGCGAGAGCGGTCAGGTCGACGCGATCATCGCGGTCGTCGTCCCGCCGCCCCGCGGACGTCCCGAGGTGGTGGCGGGCCTCGGAGCCGCGCTGCGGGAGGCGCCACCGTCGCTGACCGTGCTCGCCACGTTCCTCGGGGTCGACGGCGTCCCGGACGGTCTTGCCGTCCCCGGCGAGGGCGCGCCTGGACGCGGCTCGATCCCCTCCTACGCGTCTCCCGAGGCGGCGGCACTGGCGCTCGCCCGGGCGGTGGACTACGCGGAGTGGCGGGCCCGGCCCGAGGGCGAGGTGCCCGAGCTCGAGCGGTTCGACGTGGAGGAGGCGCGTCAGCGCATGCAGGGGCTGGCGACGGACGGCTCCTGGCTCCCGCAGCACGAGGTGGCCGCCGTGCTCGCCCCCCTCGGCATCGACATCTGGCCGACTGCGCTGGTCGCGGACGCCGACGAGGCCGTGGAGGCGGCCGAGCAGATGGGCTGGCCCGTCGCCCTCAAGGCGGTGGCCGAGCAGTGGCGGCACCGCCTCGACGTGGGAGCCGTGCGGCTCGACCTCGTCGGGCAGGAGGAGCTGCGGGCGGCCTTCGCCGACGTGGAGGCCGTCGTCGGACCCGGCCCCCTGTACGTCCAGCCGATGTCCCCTCCCGGAGTCTCGACCGTGGTGCGCCTCGTGCAGGACCCCTCGGCCGGGCCCCTGCTGTCGCTCCGGCTCGGCGGTGTCGCCGTGGACCTCCTGGTCGACCCCGTCACCCGCACCCTGCCGCTGACCGACCGCGACGCCGCCGCGCTGGTCGGCTCCATCCGCGGGCACCAGCTGCTGACCGGTGTCCCCGGCAGCGCACCGGCTGACGTTGCCGCGCTCGAGGACCTGCTCCTGCGGGTCGCCCAGGTGGGGGAGGCCCTGCCGGAGGTCGCCGAGCTGCTCCTCGACCCGGTCCTGGTCAAGCGCCAGGGCGTCGCCCCGCTGCACGTCGGGCTGCGCCTGCAGGAGCCGGGCGTCGACTCCGAACGCGGGCCGAGGCGGCTCGGGACGTCCTTCGCCGTGCTCTGACCTGCGGTGCCGGCCTGCGAGGTGAGAGGCTGAGCACGTGCACATCTCGGCGAAGGCGGACTACGCGGTCCGTGCGGCGGTCCACCTCGCGTCCGTCTCCGAGGGCCCGACCAAGAGCGAGGCCATCGCGTCCGCGCACGGCATCCCGTCGAAGTTCCTGGAGGCCATCCTCACCAGCCTGCGGGAGGCCAACGTCGTCCGCAGCCAGCGGGGCGCCTCGGGCGGGTTCTGGCTGAGCCGGCCGGCTGACGCGATCACGGTCGCCGACGTGATCCGGGCGGTGGACGGGCCACTTGCGTCCGTCCGGGGCCAGCGCCCCGAGGACGTCGAGTACGCCGGGTGCACCGAGCCGCTGACCGCCGTCTGGCTCGCCGTCCGCTCCAGCCTGCGCGAGGTCCTCGAGCACGTGACCCTGGCCGACATCGCCACGGGTCAGCTGCCGGCGGCCGTGGCGGCGAGGGCCGCCGAGCCGGAGGTGTGGCGCACGGCACACACCCATCTCCTACCCCTCGACTAGGAGAACGGGCCGGAGTGTGACAACCTCTCGGTGTGCCCGCCTACGACCTCATGCTGGACCCCTTCTGGGTCGGTCGCCGCGCGGACGCCTTCGACGAGACCTGTTGACCCCGACGCGTCGCTGACGACGCCTCCGGTCCCCGCCCCGTCTCCTGTCTGGACCTCCATGCACCCGCACGTCACGGCGCCCACGCGCGACAGCGCGGCCATGCTGCGCCGGCACCGCCTGTCGCACGCCCCCGTCCCGCCTGGGACGAGCTGTCCCGGTCGCTGAGTCCCGCGACCCCCTGACAGCCCCCTCGTCCCAGGAGAACGACCCCGTGAGCAGCCCGAGCCCGCGTACGCCCCGCACAGCCCGGCCGGTCCGTCGGCTCACCCGCGCCCTGGCCCTCGGCACCCTCGCCCTGAGCACCGCCTGCGCCACGACCGGGAGCGGCGGACGTGACGCCGCGGCCCCGGAGCCGCTCCCGAGCACGGGGGGGACGCCCGCGGCCGAGCTCCGGCTCGGGTACTTCCCCAACGTCACCCACGCGACGGCCGTGTACGGCGACGCGTCGGGCACCTTCGCCAGGGCGCTCGGCGACACCAGGCTCACCACCCAGACCTTCAACGCCGGCCCCGCCGCTGTCGAGGCGCTGTTCGGCGGGTCGCTGGACGCCACCTACATCGGGCCCAACCCCGCGATCAACGCCTTCGCGAAGAGCCAGGGCGAGGCGATCCGCATCATCGCCGGAGCCACGAGCGGCGGAGCCTCGCTGGTGGTCAGGCCCGAGATCGCCGACGTCAAGGGGCTCGCGGGCAAGCGGATCGCGACCCCGCAGACCGGTGGGACCCAGGACATCGCCCTGCGCCACTACCTGGGCGAGAACGGGTACGACGTCGGCACGACCGGCGCCGGCGACGTGACGGTGCTCGCGCAGGAGAACCCGGTCACGCTGACCGCCTTCCAGAGCGGGCAGATCGACGGGGCCTGGGTGCCCGAGCCCTGGGCGTCCCGCCTCGTGCTGGAGGGGGCGGGCAAGGTGCTGGTCGACGAGCGGGACCTGTGGCCGGGCGGTGACTTCGTCACCACCCACCTCGTCGTGCGCACGCAGTTCCTGCGCGACCACCCGGAGACCGTCCGGAAGCTGGTCGAGGGATCTGTCGAGGCGAACAGGCAGCTGACGGCGGACCCTGCCGGCGGCCGCCAGGTCGTGAACGACGCCCTGGCGAAGCTGACCGGCAAGCCACTCGCGGCGGCGGTCCTGGAGCGCTCCTTCGCCGGCATCGAGATCACGGACGACCCCGTCGCCGGGTCGCTCGCGGTGTCGGCGCAGCACGCGTTCGACACGGGCCTGGTCAAGAAGACCGACCTCACCGGCATCTACGACCTGACGATCCTGCGTGAGGTGCTGGGCCGTCCGGTCGACGACGCACATCTAGGAGCCACGCCCAAGTGACCATGCTGGACACCTCCTCCGAAGGCACCGCGCACGCGACGCCCGGGATTCCCGCCGTCCGCCTGAGCGGGGTCACCAAGCGCTTCGGTGACGGGCCCACCGTCATCGACGACGTCTCGCTCGACGTCGCCGAGGGCGAGTTCGTCTGCCTGCTCGGCGCTTCCGGGTGCGGCAAGTCGACCCTGCTCAACCTCGTCGCGGGGCTCGACGCCCCGACCGCGGGCAAGGTCGAGGTGGCTGGGGGGAGCGCGGCGCTCATGTTCCAGGAGGCAGCCCTGCTGCCCTGGCTGACCGCCGCCCAGAACGTCGAGCTGGCGTTGCGGCTGCGCGGCGTCGGCAGGCGCGAGCGCCGCGTCCGCTCGTCCGAGCTGCTCGATCTCGTGCGACTGCGGGACGCCGGGGGCAAGCGGGTGCACGAGCTGTCCGGTGGCATGCGGCAGCGGGTCGCCATGGCGCGAGCCCTGGCCCAGGAGTCGGGCGTGCTGCTCATGGACGAGCCGTTCGCAGCGCTCGACGCGATCACCCGCGACGTGCTCCACGAGGAGCTCGTCCGCATCCGCGAGTCGCAGAGCCTCACCGTCCTGTTCGTCACCCACAACGTGCGTGAGGCGGTACGCCTCGGCGACCGGGTCGTGCTGCTGTCGTCACGGCCGGGCCGGATCGCCAAGGAGTACCCCGTCAGCTTCGAGCAGCCCCGCCGCATCGAGTCGCCCGAGGTGGCGGCGCTCTCGGTGACGATCACCGACGACCTCCGCGCCGAGATCCGCCGGCACGGGGGCCAGTCGTGACCACGGTGCACAGCGACGAGCTCGCCTCGCTGGAGGCAGGTCTCGACGCCCTCGAGGCGCACGACGAGGCCCGGGCCCCCCGATGGCGCCGGGCGCTCACGACGGCCTGGCCCCCCGCCCTTGCGGTGGGGCTGGCCCTGCTGTTCTGGGAGCTGCTCTACCGGTCCGGCGTGCAACCGACGTACGCCCTGCCGTCCCCGGCCGACGTGGGGATCGTGCTCGTCGACCAGCTCCGCAGCGGGACCCTCGCGGAGGCCGTGTCGACCAGCGTCACCCGCGGTGGGCTCGGGTTCCTCGTGGCCGTCGCGATCGGCACGCCGCTGGGGTTGCTGGTCGGACGGGTCCGCCCGGTGCGGCGGGGCATCGGTCCCCTCCTGTCCGGGCTGCAGAGCCTGCCGTCCATCGCCTGGGTGCCGGCCGCGATCATCTTCTTCGGGCTCGGGGAGGCGGCCATCTACGCCGTGGTGCTTCTCGGCGCCGTCCCGTCGATCGCGAACGGGATGGTCTCGGGCATCGACCAGGTCCCTCCGCTGTTCCTGCGCGTGGGTCGCGTCCTCGGCGCCCGGGGTCTCGCCTCCGCCCGCTTCGTGCTCCTGCCCGCCGTGCTGCCGGCCTATGTGGCGGGTCTGCGTCAGGGGTGGGCGTTCTCGTGGCGCTCGCTCATGGCCGCCGAGCTGATCGTCTCCTCGCCGGAGCTGGGAGTCGGGCTCGGCACGCTGCTGGACCAGGGGCGGCTGCTCAACGACATGAGCCTGGTCTTCGCCGGCATCCTCGGCATCCTCGTCGTCGGGATCGCCGTCGAGCTGTGCCTGTTCGCTCCGGTGGAGCGGCGTCTGCTGCGTCGCCGCGGGCTGCTCGGAAGCGCCTGACGGACCCGAGGGTCAGACGAGGGGACCGCTCCACGGGATCGGGTCCCCGCCGGCGCACTGGGTGACGAAGTTGTCGAGGTACCACTGCCGGTACGCCACGAGCTCAGGCGGGGTCGCGAGCGTCAGGAGCTGGCCCTGCCGGCAGAACTCGTCGGCCTCCTCGAGGACGGTCCCCAGCTGGGCGGCGGCCTCACCGGCGTGGGCCGGCAGGGTGAACAGCAGCTCGTCGAGCTGGAGGTCGCCGGCCTCGATCCGGTCCTGGATGAGCTCCTCCTGGGCGATGCTGAACCCCTCGTAGCGCTGCGAGAGCATCGTGGACAGCTGGAGGAGCCGACTCGGCACCGCATCGGCGTGCTCGCGGGACTGCTCGACGATGAGGGCGAACTCGCGCCGCATGCCCTCGCCCTGCTGCTGCGCGCGGGCGTGGAGCTGGAGCGGGAGGCCCAGGATGCGCACCGTCACCAGGTCGGTCGCGCCGCCCGGGTCGTCGTCGACGCTCATGCGGCCAGCAGGGTCACGGCGCCGGAGCCATCGGCACCGTCAGCCTCGTCGAGGAAGGCGTCGAGGTCGGGCTCCTCGTCGGAGGCCTGCGTGCCGCGCAGGTCGCGGTCGGTCGTGCCGCTGAGCTCACACCAGACGCTCTTGCCACCGGGCCGCATGCTCACCCCCCAGGAGGCGGAGACCTCGGCGACCAGGCCGATCCCGCGCCCGGTCGTGGCGTCGGGCCCGAAGCGCCGCTCCCGCGGCGCCCGGCTCACCCCGTCGTCGACCTCGAGCCGAACCTTGCGGCCCTGCAGCGTGAGTCGCACGGTGAAGGGTGTGCCCGCGTGCAGGACGGCGTTCGTCGCGAGCTCCGAGACCACCAGCTGGGCATCCCACACGGCGTCGTCGTGGCCCCACGACGACAACGTCTTGGCGACGAACCGGCGTGCTGCCCGCACGCTCGCGGACCCCTCGGAGAAGACCTGCTCGCTCTGCACCGCACGAGCGTAGCGGCTCGGTGACACCCGGTCTCGCCAAGCCGTCCCGCGGCTTTCACGTCGTCGACACGGAGGGGCAACGCCGAAGGTCCAGGCTCTCGCGCATGGGACCGTTGAGAGTGCGCGTGGAGCTGGTGGACCGACCTGGAGCACTGGCGCGGGTCGCGGCCGTGCTGGCGGGGCTGGAGGTGGACGTCGCCTCGGTCGACGTGCTCGAGGTCGACGGCAGCACCGTGGTGGACGAGCTGCTGCTGCGCCTGCCGCCGGGGGTCGAGGCCGGCCAGGTGGAGGACGCCCTCCGCCTCGGAGGTGCCCTGCAGGTGCTCTCGAGCAAGGTGGACCGCCCGAGGGGTGATGCCACGGTCACGGCGCTGGAGCTGATCGGCTCGGTCATCGGCGCACCACGGGATGCCGATGCGCCAGGACGCGCCCTCGCCCGCCTGGCGTACGCCGACTCCGGGATGCTCGTCGACGTGGGGGAGGCCGCCCGCTTCCCGCTCGCACGCCGTTCGCTCGAGGGGGGCGTTCCGGCCGCGGGCCGGGCCGGACCGGACGAGTCGCCGCTCGCAGCGGTCAGCGGCTGGGTCATGTGGGTCACCCCGGCCGTCTCGCGGCCGCAGCAGCTGGCCGTGGTCGCGCGCCGGCTCGATGTCCGCTTCTCGGCGACGGAAGCGGCCAGGCTGCGTGCCTTCGTGACGGTCCTCGGCGTCCTCTCGACCGTGCCCGGTGAGGCCCCGCTCCGGTAGCCTGCACCGAGGACCCCGCGAACGGGCCCGGACGAGGAGCGCACGTCGTGGCCGGTGAGGGCGGGGCCGTCGAGCGCGCGCGGGCCGCAGACCGGCGGGACGAAGCAGCGGACGACCGCGACGCCGTGGCCTACGACCGTGACGCCGTCGCAGACGACCGTGACGCGGCCGCTCACGACCGTGACGTCGTCGCGGACGACCGGGACGACGCCGCTGACCGCCGTGACGTGGTCTCGGCTCGCCGTGACGAGGTGGTCCGCACGAAGGACGCCCTGTCGGACGAGCGCGAGGTGGATGTCGCGGCCCTGTTCGCGCGGGCCGACAGCGACGACCGCGCCGCGGAAGTACGTGACCGCGCCGGCGAGCGGCGCGACGTCGAGGCAGAGGTGCGCGAGCTGGCCGACGGCACGAGCGGCGGGCCCGCAGGCGGAGACCGTACGCAGTCTGCGGTGGACCGGCTCCTGAGCGGGCGTGACCGCGACCGGGCCGCCGGTCATCGGGCCGACCTGCTGTCGGCGCAGCGCCGCAACGCCCAGCGTCGCGCTGCGGACGGTCAGCTGGCCGCCGCCGCCGAGGACCGCAGGCTGGCGAGCGCCCAGGAGCGGGGAGCGGTCGAGCACGAGCGCGGTTCCCTCGAGGCTGAGCGCGTCAGGGGCGCTGTGCCGCGGTGACCTCCTCCGGGGCCGCCGACCGGTCCGTCGCCAGGAGCCGGCGAGCCGGACTGATCGCCGTCGCCGCCATGGTGGTCGTGATGTGGGTCAGCGAGACGGCCGACGTCGTGCTCGGCGGTGACCTTGATTCCCTCGGCATCCGTCCCCGGTCGGCCGACGGCCTCGTCGGCGTCGTGCTCGCGCCGTTCCTGCACGTGGGCTTCGGCCACCTGATCGGCAACACCGTGCCCTTCCTCGTCCTCGGCGCCCTGATCGCCCTGAGCGGCCTGGCCCGGGTGCTGGCCGTCACGGCAGTCGTGGCCATGGTCGGGGGGATCGGCACGTGGCTGGTGGCACCGGCACAGACGGTCCACCTCGGAGCCAGCGGTCTGGTCTTCGGCTTCGCCTCCTACCTCGTCGCTCGCGGCGTGTTCGACCGGCGGCTCCGCTACCTCGCCGTCGGGCTGCTCGTCGCCCTGGTCTACGGGACGACGCTGCTGTTCGGTCTCGTGCCGCGAGACGGGATCAGCTGGCAGGGCCACCTGTTCGGCGCGGTGGGCGGGGTGGTCGCGGCGCGGCTGCTGTCCGGGCGCCGCACCGGACGACGGGCCGCGCCAACCGCGGCCTGACCCTCGTGCCGCGACGGCGGCGGTGAACGATGCGGGCGCGCCGCGGCTCCGCGTCCGATCTTGCGCACGGTCTCCACGACGGGGCACGCCTTCCGCCGACCTCATCCGGAGTTCGTTCAGCGACGGGCGGTTCCCCAGGCTGCTCGCACATCAGGCGCGGCGTTGTCCGGCCCGAGCCGGTACCTCACGGGCGAGAGCTGCTGACCCGCGTGGCGCCGGGGCCGGTGAGCTCGTCGTCGCTGACCGCTCGGCCGGACAGGAGCAGCAGGACGGTCTCCGGCGAGGCGACCACCTCCGGACCGCTGCCGCACGTCCAGGTGGTTCCCGTCGCCGTCAGCCGGACGCCCCTGATGCGGCGCTGGGGGTTGCCGCCGACGAGGATCGGCAGGGGCCACCGAGCGGCCAGCAGGAAGTCGGCGGTGAGGCGGAACACCGGCTCGGCAACCGCCCGGGGCCGCCCCAACGGGCGCCGGACGTCGAGCTCGTGGACCACAGCGTCCACGACCGGTGCCGGCCACGGCACCCCGAACGGGCGCGCGCCGCTGGAGGCGTTGGTGCGCAGCTGCTCCAGGATCGCCGCCGGCCCCCGCTGCGCCCAACCTCGCGCGTTCTCGTCGTTGAGGCGGTTGACGTCCATCCGGGCTCGCAGGAAGCCCGCCACCAGCTTCAGCGGCGGGTCCACCGAAGCCCAGGCCAGGTGCGCCGCCACCTCCTGCACCGTCCAGCCCTCGCACAACGAGGGCGTGGCCCAGCCGGCGTCATCGAGCGACGCGAGCAGCTCGATGAGGGGGAGCCGCGCGGCGCGCAGGAGGCCGGGGTCGTTCGCCATGCTGCGGAGTGTGGCGCCCGCCGCGGCCCCTGTCGACGTGCTCCGCGCGACGACGAGGAGGAGCGGGCGGCGCAGGCAGGGCGGGTGCCGCCCGGTGGGGGCTGGTCGGGCGCAGAGCGCGCCAAAGAGTGTCCGAGGGGGGAGTTGAACCCCCACGTCCTTTCGGACACAGCGACCTCAACGCTGCGCGTCTGCCATTCCGCCACTCGGACTGAGTGCGCCCGGCGACCTGCACCGGACCGTCAGGAAGTGTAGCGAGGTCGCCGCTCGGCGCTCCTGACGTCGAGCGCTCGGCGCTACGGTTCGGCGTACGACCGACGACGGGGGAGTGCTGTGCCACAGGTGGATCCGCAGGACGAGGCCGTCGAGCTGTGCGGTGACCTCATCCGGTTCGCGAGCGTGAACGACGGGACCGGCAGGGGCAAGGGGGAGCGGGAGGCCGCCGAGTACGTCGCGGGCAAGCTCGCCGAGGTCGGGCTGGAGCCCTCGCTGTTCGAGCCGGCCCAGAACCGGACGAGCGTGGTCGCGCGGATCGAGGGCGAGGACCGGAGCCGGCCGGCCCTGCTGGTCCACGGCCACCTCGACGTCGTGCCTGCCCAGCCCAAGGACTGGACCTACGACCCCTTCGCCGGCGAGATCGCCGACGGCATGCTCTGGGGGCGCGGGGCCGTGGACATGCTCGACATGCAGGCGATGACCCTGGCGGTCGTGCGGGACCGGCTCCGGTCGGGCCGCAAGCCCGCGCGCGACGTCGTCGTCGCGTTCCTGGCGGACGAGGAGGCCGGCGGAGTCTTCGGCGCCCAGTGGCTGGTGGAGAACAAGCCCGACCTGTTCGAGGGGTGTACGGAGGCGATCAGCGAGGTCGGTGGCTTCTCCCACAGCATCGACGACGACCTGCGGCTCTACCTCATCGAGACGGCCCAGAAGGGCATGGCGTGGATGCGGCTCACGGCGAGCGGCACCGCCGGGCACGGGTCGATGATCAACCGTGACAACGCCGTCACCACGCTGTGCGCTGCCGTCGCCCGGCTCGGCGCCCACGAGTTCCCGGTGCACATGACCAAGACGGTGCGCGCGTTCCTGGACGAGGTCGGCGGTGCCTTCGGGCTGGAGCTCGACCCGGACGACCTCCAGGCGACGATCGCCAAGCTCGGGCCGCTGGCGCGCATCATCGGCGCCACGCTCCGGAACACGGCCACGCCGACCATGCTCGACGCCGGCTACAAGCACAACGTCATCCCGGGGACGGCCTCGGCCATGGTCGACGGGAGGCACCTGCCGGGGCATGCCGACGACTTCGAGCGCGAGCTCGACGAGGTGCTCGGTCCCGACATCGTGCGGGAGTACGTCCACTACGACATCTCGTTGGAGACCGAGTTCGAGGGTGCCCTCGTCGACGCCATGGGGCGCTGCCTGCGGGCCGAGGACCCGGGGGCGCGCGCCGTCCCGTACATGCTCTCCGGGGGCACCGATGCCAAGAGCTTCAGCCGGCTGGGCATGCGCTGCTTCGGGTTCTCACCGCTGCGCCTGCCGGCCGGCCTCGACTTCTCCGGCATGTTCCACGGGGTCGACGAGCGCGTACCGCTGGATGCGCTCCACTTCGGCGTCCGCGTCCTCGACCGCTTCCTGGACGACTGCTGAGCCGGGAGGACCGGTGAGCCTGCGGGCGTGCCGCGTGGGCAGGCGGAGGAGCAGGCGGGGTCGGGCCGGGGGAGGGAGCTACGTCGCGAGCGGGGGCATCGCCTCGGCGCGCATGCGACGCCGGACGGTCACGCGACGTCGCCCGCCGGGGTAGATCTCGTGCCGGGCGAGCTCCCAGTCGCCGTACTCGGCGTGGATCGCGAGCAGCTCGCGGGTCTTGTCCCGGTCGGCATCGGCCGGGATCTGCACGGCGCGGTACTCGTACGTCATCCGGCAAGTCTGCCCGAGCCGGAGGCGCCTCAGTCCTCGAGCTCGTCGGAGGACCAGCCGGGGTTCGCCTCGGGGTAGGAGCGAGGGGGGGCCGACACGTCGTCGAGGGCGGCCCGGATCTCGGGCGGGAGCTCGACCGACTCGGCGGCCAGCGAGGCCTGCAGCTGTGCCGCCGTACGCGCCCCGACGATCGGCGCCACCACGCCGGGCCGGTCGCGCACCCACGCCAGGGCGACGGCGACCGGCGACACGCCCAGCCCGTCGGCGGCCGTCAGGACCGCGTCGACGACCGACCGCGCGCCCTCTCCGAGGTAGGGGTCGACGAAGCCGGCGAAGTGAGCGGAGGCACCCCGGCTGTCGGCGGGCGAGCCGTTGCGGTACTTGCCGGTGAGCACGCCCCTGCCGAGCGGCGACCAGGGGAGCAGGCCGACGCCGAGCTCGGCGGCGGCCGGGACGACCTCGCGCTCGACCCCTCGCTGCAGCAGGGAGTACTCCACCTGGTTCGCCACCAGCGGCGCCCGCCCCGGCCAGGAGCGCTGGTGGGTCGCGGTGGCCGCCAGCTGCCAGCCGCAGTAGTTCGACACCCCGGCGTAGCGGACCCGACCGGAGGACACGGCGGTGTCGAGCGCGGCCATCGCCTCCTCCCAGGGGGTGACCTCGTCCCAGGCGTGCAGCTGCCACAGGTCGACGTGGTCCAGGCCCAGCCGGCCGAGAGAGGCGTCCAGGGCCGACAGCAGGTGCCCCCGTGACGTGCCGCGGCCCATCGGACCCGGACCGGTCTCACCGAAGGCCTTGGTCGCGACGAGCACCTCGTCCCGCGGCACGACCTCGGCGAGCAGCCGGCCGAGCACCCGCTCGCTGTCGCCGCCGGCGTAGACGTCAGCGGTGTCGATGAGCGTCCCGCCGGCCCCCGTGAAGGCGAGCAGCTGAGCGGCGGCGTCGTCCTCGTCGGTGTCGCGGCCCCAGGTCATGGTGCCGAGGGCGAGCCGGGAGACGATGAGACCGCTTCGGCCCAGGTGGCGCTGCTTCACGGGCGCGACGCTAGCTGTCCTGCTGGGTGGATACCCTGCCGCCACACCGTTCTGCGCCGTTCGCGGCGCCTGCCCCGGACCCGCACCACCCTGACCCTGGAGCGCTGCGATGAAGCTCGGTCTCAACCTCGGCTACTGGGGAGGCGGCAACGACGCCGACAACCTCGCTCTGGCCGTCGAAGCCGATGACCTCGGCTACGACGTCGCGTGGGTCGCGGAGGCGTACGGCTCCGATGCCGCGACCGTGCTCGCGTGGGTGGGCGCGAAGACGTCGCGCATGGACATCGGCTCGGCGATCTTCCAGATCCCCGGTCGCACCCCGGCCAACTGCGCGATGACCGCCGCGACGCTCGACACGCTCTCCGACGGCCGCTTCCGGCTGGGCCTCGGGGTCTCGGGACCTCAGGTCTCCGAGGGGTGGCACGGCGTGCGCTTCGACAAGCCGCTCGCCCGCACCCGCGAGTACAGCGACATCGTCAAGCTCGCGCTGTCCCGGCAGAAGGTGCGCTACGAGGGCCAGCACTACGTGCTCCCCCTGCCCGACGGGCCCGGCAAGGCCCTGCAGCTGACGGTGCACCCGGTCCGCGAGCACATCCCGATGTACCTCGCCGCAGTCGGGCCCAAGAACCTCGAGCTCGCCGGGGAGCTGTTCGACGGGTGGCTCGCCATCTTCTACTCGCCCGACTACGCCAAGGAGTCCCTGGCCTCCATAGCCGCCGGCCGGGCGAAGGTCGGCAAGACGATGGAGGGCTACGACGTCGTGCCGACCATGCCGCTGGTCGTGGGCGACGACCCCAGGGCCTGCGCGGACGTGGTCCGCTGGTACGCCGCCCTCTACGTCGGCGGCATGGGCAGCCGGGACAAGAACTTCTACAACCAGCTCGCGGTGCGCATGGGCTTCGAGGCGGCCGCTGCTGAGATCCAGGACAAGTACCTCGCGCGGGACTACGACGGGGCGGCCCAGGCCGTGCCGTACGAGTTCATCGACGCCACCGCCCTTCTGGGTACGAAGGACCGCATCGCCGAGAAGATGCAGACCCTTGCGGCGAGCGGGGTCACGACCCTGACCGTCTCGCCCTTCGGTGCCTCGCAGGCGGAGAAGATCTCCAGCCTCCGCACCGCCGTCGAGGCCCTCGAGCAGGCGGGGGTGGCGGGCTGAGGCTCTCCCAGGCGGCCGCTCTCGGTGTCGCGCAGGGCCTCGCGGAGTGCGTCCCCGTCTCGTCGTCGGCCCAGCTCGTCCTGCTGCCCTGGCTCCTGGACTGGGAGCCGGCGGGGGAGCGCACTGCCTTCGCCGCGGCCCTGCATGCCGGGTCGACCCTGGGCATCGGCTGGGTCATGCGCGATGACGTCCGCACCCTCGACGGGCGCACCGCCGCCCTGCTGGCCGGGACGTGCGTCCCGGCCGCGGTCGCGGGGCTCCTCGTCGCCGACCGCCTCGAGCAGCGGCTGAGCCGGCCCGGGCAGCTGGCTGTGCTCCTGGCCGCCGCTGGTGCCCTGCTGTGGGTCGTCGACCACGGAGCCGAGCGGCGGGACGGGCTCCGACGACAGGCCGACGCCGGGCCGAGCGGGCCGATCGGCAGGCACCACGCCGCTCTCGCGGCGTTCGCCCAGATCCCGGCCCTCGTGCCCGGGGTGTCCCGATCGGGCGCCACCCTGACCGCCCTGCGCGCGGCGGGGGTCGACCGCCAGACCGCCGAGCGCTTCTCCGTGCTGATGTCCCTGCCGGTGACGGCGGGAGCAGCCGTGCTCACCCTGGCCCGGGCCGACCCCTCGGCGCTCCGACGCCTGGCGCCGTGCCTCGGGGTGGGGGCCGGGTGCGCCGCCCTCGCCGGAGCGGCAGCGGCCCGGGTCCTGCGACGACGGC
>JAOPWP010000249.1 GCA_025965615.1 Frankiales bacterium | reverse complement strand
GGACCGCGACCGCGGTACCGACGTCGTCCGGTGGGACGAGGGGCCGCCGGCGCGGGCCTCACGGGGCCGGTCGGCGCAGGCCGTCGCGACGGCTGGGGCGTCCCTGGCCCTGCTGGGAGCCACCGCGCTGGTCGCCCCCGTGCTCGCAGGAGTCGCTGCCCTGGTCCTGCTCACGACGCTGCGCGCCGTCGGGCGCAGCAGCGACCGGCTCCGCGGGCGGCGCGAGCGCAGGGGCGGACGCCGCCGGGACCCGGCGGTCGTGATGCTCGGAGCCCCCTGGCACCTGGCCCTCGGGGCCCTGGACACCGTGCTGAGCCTGCCCCTGCTGCTCGCCACGGCAGCCCTGCCGGCCGGGGTCGTCTGGCTCGCCGACCCCGCCCTGCCCGGCTTCGAGCGCCTCGAGCTGACCGTCGCCACCGCGACCGTCGTGGGCCTGGCCACCGCGCTGCGACGACGGGCCCACGAGCCCTCGCGCCGGCTGCTGCGCAGCGCGCTCGTGACCGCGAGCCCCGGTGCAGCAGGCGCGGTGGCGGTGCTGGTGGCGCTCGCCGCCATCGCCGCGGTGCTCGTCGCCACCGCCGAGCGCTCCCCGGCCTACACCTGGCCCTTCGTCCTCTGAGCCGTCGACGGGCCGGTCTAGCGTGACCGGCGTGGCCACCGACCCGTTTGCCGCCCTCGAGGTGGCGGCTGCCCGGCGCAGCGTCGTCGCCTTCGGCGGCACGCTGGATGCCGCCACCCTCGTCTCGGCCTACCGGGCGGGGTGCTTCCCCTGGCCGGACTCGGGTCCCGACGACGGGCCGGCCGAGCGGCGAGCCGCGGACCGCAGGGCGCGCGCGCTGGTCCGGCGGGGCGCGGTGCCCCTCCTGCCCGGGGCCGACGGCCTGGTGCCCTGGTTCTCGCCAGAACCGCGAGCCGTGCTGCTGGCCGACGAGGTGGTGGTCCGCCGCTCGCTGCGGGCCCGCCTGCGCTCGTGCGGGTGGACCGCGACCGTCGACAGCGCCTTCGACGACGTCGTCTCCGGCTGCGCTGACCGGACCGAGGGCACGTGGATCACCGACCGCATGAGGCAGGCGTACGGCGACCTGCACCGGCAGCGGGCCCCGGCCGGCGCCAGCGCCCACTCCGTCGAGGTCTGGGACGGCACGACCCTGGTCGGCGGGCTGTACGGCGTGCTGGTCGGTCAGGTGTTCTGCGGCGAGTCGATGTTCCACCGCGCCACCGACGCCTCGAAGGTCGCGCTGGTCGAGCTCGCTGCCCGGCTGCTGGAGGCCGGGGGCCGGTTGATCGACGTGCAGCAGGAGACGAGCCACCTCAGCTCGCTGGGCCAGGTGCTGGTCCGGCGCGAGGACTACCTGGATGCCCTGAGGCTGCTCCGGGACCGGCCGGCTGTGCTGGCCACCGACCGCCGGCCGGTAGCCAGACTGGCGCCTCGAAGCGCGGGTGGCATCGCTCAGAGCGCACCAGGCCGACCGGGCGGCTCGATCAGCCCGGCCGCCAGATGAGCACGAGGCCACGGTCGTCCGTGCTGTTGCCGGCCACCCGCTCGACGAGCTGCGTGGCCCCGCCGGCGAACCCCCGCGGGACGAGGCGCTCGGCCTCGCCCAGCAGCTTGTCGATGCCGACCGAGAGCTCGCGACCGGGCACCTCGACCAGGCCGTCGGTGTAGAGCAGGAGCGCGTCGCCCCGGTTCAGCTGGCCGTGCTCGGCGACGTAGGCCACCTCGGGCACGAGGCCCAGCGCCATCCCCTCGCAGCTCAGCAGCCGCCACCGGCCCTTGCCGGCGTCGAAGTGCGCGACCGGGGGGTGCCCGGCCGACTCCACGGAGAACGACCCGTCGACGAGGTCGAGGACGAGGTGGACCGCCGTGGCGAAGCCCTCCTCCCACTCCTGGCGGTCGAGGTAGCGGTTCGCCGCCGGGAGGTACTCCTGCGGTCGCAGGGACCCGAGCAGGCCCCCGAGGGCCCCGGACAGCAGCAGGGCCCGGGTCCCGGCCTCGACGCCCTTGCCCGAGACGTCGACGAGCGTGAGCTCGAGGCGACGCCCACCGTCGGTGAGCGAGCTGACGACGAAGTCGCCGGCGAACGGGCCCCCACCAGCCGGCCGCAGGACCGCCTCCGCGCACCAGCCGTCGGGCAGCCGGGGCAGCTGGCCCTGGTGCTGGAGCCGGTCGCGCAGGCCCACGAGCACCGTGTCGCCGGCCGCACCGGTGAGACCGGTCTCCTCGCGGGAGCGGGCGAACTCGTAGGCGACCACGGCTGTGACCGTCACCACGGCGAGGGCACCGGGGCGCACGGTCCACATGCCCAGGGCGGCCACGTCGTAGAGCAGGCAGGCCGTGACGACGAGGATCAGCAGTCGCATCGGCTGGCGGCTCAGGAGCAACCCGCCTCCGAGGAGCGGGAGCACCTGCACCCCCGGCGGGATGACCTGCGGCCCGACCAGCGTGCTGCCCGCCACACCAGCGACCGCCACGAGCATCAGGACGCACAGGGCCAGGCGCTCCCCCGGCGGGTCCCGCCGGAGGCGGGTGACGGCTCGCGGCAGCGCGAGGGCGACGGCGCTGGCGGCGCGCGGCAGGCGGACGCGCCGGCGCGACGGAGGAGGTGTCATCAGGGCGCGAGGCTATCGGCTCGCTCGGCTCGGCACACTGACGGTCATGACCGTGCAGACGCGTCCGCTGCCGGAACGTGACGTGGAAGCGTCGTGGAGCGCGCTCTCGGCGCCCCGTGCCGCACCCGGCCGGCGCCGGCGTCGGGCTCCGCTCGCGCCTGAGCCCCGCCTCAGGCGGGCTGGCAGACCGGGCACCAGTAGAGGTTGCGCCCGACCATGACGGTGGTGAGCACCTGCGTCCCGCACCGCCGGCAGGGCAGCCCCTGCCGGCGGTAGACGTGGTGCCGGTCCTCTTGCCGGGCCGGGCCGCTGCGACGGTCGCGGTCCTCGCGAGCCGTCGTGACG
>JAOPWP010000229.1 GCA_025965615.1 Frankiales bacterium | reverse complement strand
TCTGGAAGGCCTCCGTGCTCGAGAGCTGGAACAGCGTGGTGACCACGGTCGGGCCGAGGGCGAGCAGTGGCCGGCCAGCGCGAGCCGCCCAGCTCCGGGGGTCGTCCCCCACGTCGTCCAGCTCGAGCAGGTCCTGCGCCTTCCGGTACCAGGGGTCGAGGTCTTCCTTGGTCAGGGGCCACCCGGAGTGCGGGACGCCCTCGCGCTGCTCGAAGTCGATGGCGTCGAGGGGCCGCGAGCGGAACCCGATGTCGTGGTACCAGTGGTTCGACGTGCCACCGAGACCACGGACGCGCGTCGTGTGCACGGGGAAGTACGTCTGCCCGATGCTCTGGGCCCTGAGCAGGTCGAGCGACGTCCTGTCGGACAGCGCTCCTTCGGAGCGACCGCCGCTCTCGAGCAGCAGCACGGCCAGGCCGCTGGAGCGCAGGGCCCCGGCCAGCGTGAGCCCAGCGGGTCCCCCGCCGAGAATGCAGACGTCGGCGCGCACCACGGAGTCCTGTGCGACGGACCGCGCGTCGATGAGCACGACGTGACCCTAGAGCTTGCTCGGAACGCCCCGCATGCGTTCTGCACAGCCGATACGCTCGGTCCTACCGTCCGACCCGATGCCTGGAGTCGTCGTGCCGTCTGCAGGCTCCATCGCCACCGAGTACCTCGCCGCGCTGAGTGGCTGCCTCGCCTCGCTGGACCACGCCGCGCTCGACCGCGTCGTCGCACTCCTGCGGAGCGTGCGTGACAGCAGCGGGACCGTGTTCGTCGCCGGCAACGGAGGCAGCGCGGCGACCGCATCGCACTTCGTCAACGATCTCGGCAAGGCGACCAAGGCCTCGGGACAGTCGCACGTGCGCATCATGGGGCTGTCGGACAACATCTCGTGGCTCACGGCGCTGGCCAACGACGAGGGGTACGAGCGGGTCTTCTCGGGACAGCTCGAGAACTTCGCGGGACCGGGCGACCTGCTCGTCGTCATCTCGGCCAGCGGCAACTCGCCCAACCTGCTGCGGGCGGTCGAGATGGCGGCCGAGCGCGGCACCGCCACCGTGGGACTCCTGGGGTTCGACGGTGGCGCCCTCGCAGGCATGGTCGACGAGTGCCTGCTCATCCGGACCGAGATGGGTGCCTACGGCCTCGCCGAGAGCGCCCACTCCGTGGTGCTGGACATCCTCACCACCTGCCTCGTGCGGGACCTGATCGAGAGCCCGGCAGCGGTGTGAGCCCACCCGCACGGCCCACCCAGGCGGTGGTGCTGGCCGGAGGTGCCGGGACGCGGATGCGGCCCTATTCCGACACCCGTCCCAAGGCCATGGTCGAGTTCTCGGGCAAGCCCTTCCTCGAGCACCTGCTCGAGATGCTGCGCGAGCAGGGCTTCACCGACGTGCTGCTCCTGCTCGGCTACCTGCCCGAGGTCATCACGTCGCACTTCGGTGACGGGAGCCGGTTCGGGCTGCGCATCCAGTACTCGACCACCCGCCCGGAGGACCTCACGGCGCATCGCGTGCTTCACGCCGCGCCCCTGCTCCAGGAGCACTTCCTCCTGCTGTACTGCGACAACTACTGGCCCATGCGGTTCGACGACATGTGGCGGCACTACCTCGAGCAGGGCGCCCCGGCCATGGTCACGGTCTACGCCAACCGCGACGGCTGGTCGCGCAGCAACCTCCGGGTGCAGGACGGCCGGGTCCAGGTCTTCGACCGCTCCCGCACCGCGCCCGACCTACAAGGCGTGGAGATCAGCTACGCCGTCCTGGCCCGCGACGCCGTCCTGCCCCTGCTTCCCCAGCACCAGGAGCTGTTCGAGCAGGCTGTCTACCCGGTGCTGGCCGAGCGGGGCGAGCTCGCCGCCTACTGGACCGAGCACCGCTACTACAGCGTGGGCGGCCTCGAGAGACTCTCGTACACCGAGGACTTCCTCGCCCGTCGCCCCGCGGTCGTCCTCGACCGCGACGGAGTTCTCAACGTGAAGGCCCCCCCGGCCGAGTACGTCACCCGGCCGGAGGACTTCGTGTGGCTGCCGGGGGCGCTGGAGGCCCTGCGGCTGCTGCGCGAGGCGGGCTTCCGGGTCGCGGTGGTCAGCAACCAGGCAGGGGTGGGGCGCGGCGTGATGACCCAGCAGGACCTCGACCGGGTGACCGCGCTGATGTACGCCGAGGCCGAGGCCGCCGGTGGGCGCATCGACGCGTTCTACGCCTGCCCGCACGGGTGGGAGGCCGAGTGCCTGTGCCGCAAACCCGCGCCAGGGATGCTCTTCGAGGCCCAGCGGGACCTGTCCCTCGACCTGACCCGCACCCTGTTCGTCGGTGACGACGACCGGGACGGCCTGGCCGCCCAGGCGGCCGGCTGCCTGTTCGAGCAGGTCACGGGTTCCCGATCGCTGCTCGACGTCGTGACCACAGTGCTCCTCCCCCCCGCCCGCCCCGCAGAAGGAGAACCGGCGTGACCACGCCCCGACGCATCCTCGTCACCGGCCATCGCGGCTACCTCGGCTCCGTCATGGCACCGCACCTGGTCGCCGAGGGGCACGAGGTGGTCGGTCTCGACACCGGCTACTTCGACGACTGCACCCTCGTTCCCGGGGTGGACGACATCGTGACGGTGGAGAAGGACCTGCGGGACCTGGACGTCCAGGACCTCAGCGGCTTCGACGCGGTCGTGCACCTCGCCGCGCTGTCCAACGACCCGATCGGCAACCTGGACCAGGGGTGGACCACGGACATCAACCACACCGGCTCGGTACGGCTGGCCGAGCTCGCGAAGAAGGCCGGGGTCGAGCGGTTCCTGTTCTCGTCCTCCTGCATCATGTACGGCGCGTCGACCACGGACGTCGTCGACGAGACCTCTCCGTTGGACCCCAAGACCGTCTACGCCCGCTCCAAGGTGACGGCGGAGCAAGAGATCTCGGCGATGGCAGACGACGCCTTCTCGCCGGTCTTCCTGCGCAACGGCACCGTCTACGGCATCTCACCGCGCATGCGCCTGGACACCGTCCTGAACGACCTCGTCGCCAACGCCGTCGTGCGGGGCAGCGTGCAGGTCTTCAGCGACGGCTCGCCGTGGCGGCCCGTCGTGCACGTCGAGGACGTCGCACGCAGCTTCGCCCTGGTCCTCGACGCTCGCCGGGAGGACGTCCACGACCAGGCCTTCAACAACGGCGCGGACCACCTCAACCACCAGGTCCGGGAGCTGGCCGACATCGCGGCGTCGACGGTCGAGGGTGCCACGGTGGAGGTGCTGGGACAGCCGGGGGCAGACCAGCGCACCTACAAGGCCGACTTCGCCAAGTTCGCCCGGACGTTCCCCGACTTCGCCTGGAAGTGGGACGCCCGCAGCGGAGCCCAGGAGCTCGCCGACACCTACCGCGAAGCCGGCCTCGGAGTGGCAGAGCTCGACGGCGACCGCTTCGTGCGCCTGCGATGGCTCAACCGCCTGCTGTCAGAGGGCCGTCTGGACGGCGCCCTGCGCTGGACGGAGGCGACGGCGTGATCGACGGGGTGAAGATCGTGCCGCTGCGCCAGATCGTGGACGAGCGCGGCAAGATCATGCACATGATGAAGGCCACCGACGAGCACTTCCAGGGCTTCGGCGAGATCTACTTCTCCTGTTCCTGGCCGGGCGCGGTCAAGGCATGGCACATCCACCGCACCATGACGATCAGCAACGCCGTGATCAGCGGCCGCGCCAAGCTGGTCATGTACGACCTGCGCGAGGACTCGCCCACGCGGGGCGAGCTCCAGGAGGTGTTCCTCGGCGAGGACAACTACGTCCTGGTCCAGATGCCGCCCGGCATCGCCAACGGCTACAAGGCCTACGGCGACAAGATGGTGGTCCTCGCCAACTGCGCGAACGAGCCGCACGACCCCGACGAGATCGTCCGCCTCGACCCCTTCACGACCGAGATCCCCTACGACTGGTCGCTCCGGCATGGCTGACCGCCGTGTGGGCGCCGGCCCGCCGGCGATCCTGTCGCGCACCCCGCTGAGGGTCAGCTTCGCGGGCGGGGGGACCGACCTCGCGGCCTACTACGACAAGCAGGACGGGGTCGTCCTCTCGACGGCGATCACGCGCTACGTCCACGTCACGGTGAAGCAGCACAGCGACCTGTTCTTCGAGCCGATCCGGGTGAACTACTCCAGGAGCGAGCAGGTCGAGCGGATCGACGAGATCGAGAACGACATCGCCCGCGAGTGCCTGAAGCTCCTGGACATCGAACCCCCCATCTACATCAGCACCGTCGGCGATGTCCCCGCCTCCACGGGCCTGGGCGGCTCGAGCGCCTTCGCGGTCGGGCTCCTCAACGCCCTGCATGCCTACAAGGGCGAGCGCGTGCCGGCGGGACGGCTGGCCGAGGAGGCCGCGCACATCGAGATCGACGTCCTCGGACAGCCGATCGGCAAGCAGGACCAGTACGCCGCTGCCTTCGGCGGGATGAACCGCTACACCTTCAAGTCGGGCGGGGGGGTCAGCGCCGAGCACCAGCGCTTCGCCCCCGGGGTCCTGGAGGAGCTCTTCGACTCGGTGATCATGCTCTGGACCGGCCACCAGCGCGACGCCGAGGCGGTGCTGGCCGAGCAGAAGGACAACACGGAGAGCAAGCGGGACCACCTGACGACGATGCGCGACCAGGCGTACGAGCTCGGGGAGGTGCTGGCCCGTCCGCGCTTCGACCTCGCCGCGGTCGGTCGCATCCTCGACGACGGCTGGCAGCTCAAGCGGCAGCTCGCCTCCACGATCACGACGGGCGAGATCGACGTCTGGTACGACAAGGCGAAGGGGGCCGGCGCCCGGGGCGGCAAGCTGTGCGGCGCCGGTGGGGGTGGCTTCCTGCTGTTCCTCGTCGAGCCCGCTCATCGCCGGGCCGTCCGCGACGCCCTGGCCGACCTGGTCGAGATGGAGGTCCGGCACGAGTCCCACGGCTCCCAGGTCATGCAGCCGTTCGCGACATGATCTTCCAGGAGCTGCCCCTGCAGGGCGCTTTCGTGCTGGACGTCGAGCCGTTCAGGGACGACCGCGGCTTCAACGCCCGCACCTACTGTGAGCGCGAGTTCGCCGACCACGGGCTGCGGACGCCGATGGTCCAGACCAACGTCATCGAGAACCTCGCCCGCGGCACGCTCCGCGGCTTCCACTGGCAGGACCCGCCGCACCTGGAGGCCAAGCTCTTCCGGTGCACGCGCGGCGCCGTCTGGGACGTCATCATCGACATGCGCCCCGACTCGTCCACCTTCGAGCAGTGGACCGCGGTCGAGCTCGACGCCCGCAGCCGGCGGCAGCTCTACGTCCCTGCGCGCTTCGCCCAGGGGTTCGTCACGATCGAGGACGACACCGAGATGACCTACCAGACCTCGGAGTTCCACTCCCCCGGCTCGGAGCGCGGGATCCGTTGGGACGACCCGGGGTTCGCCATCCCGTGGCCGGTCGAGCCGCGCGTCATGTCGGCCAAGGACGCGACCTGGCCCGACCACGTGCGGTCGACGTGATCCTCGTGGACAGCGCCCTGCGCCGGCGCGCGGACGAGGGCCGACCGGTCCGCGTGGGCATGGTGGGGGCCGGGGCCATGGGGCAGGCGATCGCCCTGCAGATCCGCCAGCACACGCCCGGCATGGAGCTCGTGGCCATCTGCAACCGCACTCCCGAGACAGCCGAGCGGGCACTGGTGCAGGCCGGCGCCGACGAGGTCCGCAGGGTGGCGACCGCCTCCGCGCTCGAGTCGGCCTACGCCCGGGGAGTCCCGGCCGTCACCGACGACCCGGCTCTGGTCTGCGGCTCGGACGTGGTCGACGTCGTGCTCGAGGTGACCGGAGCCGTGGAGGCAGGCGCCCGCGTCGTGCTGGACGCTCTCGCGTCCGGCAAGCACGTCGTGACGATGAACGCCGAGCTGCAGGGAACGGTCGGTCCCGTCCTCAAGGGCTACGCCGACCGGGCCGGCGTGGTCCTGACCGACAGCGACGGTGACCAGCCGGGCGTGATGATGAACCTGCACCGGTTCGTGCAGCAGACCGGCGCGCGACCGGTCCTCGTCGGGAACATGAAGGGCCTGCAGGACTTCTACCGCACGCCGACCACCCAGGCCGAGTTCGCACGGCGCGGCGGCCTGTCCCCGCAGATGGCGACGTCGTTCGCGGACGGCACCAAGATGACGTTCGAGAACGCGCTGGTGGCGAACGCCACGGGGATGCGCGTCCGGCCGGGAGGCATGCTCGGACCGGACTGCGAGGGCGAGGACGTCGCCGACGTCAAGCGGCACTGGCCGCTGGAGGAGCTCCTCGACGGTCCGGGCCTGGTCGACTACGTGGTCGGGGCCCGACCCGCGCCCGGGGTCTTCGTGCTCGCCACCCACGACCACCCCCTGCAGCGGCACTGGATGCGCATGTACAAGCAGGGCGACGGCCCCGTCTACACCTACTTCGTCCCGTACCACCTGTGCCACATGGAGGTGCCGATCACTCTCGCGCGGGCGGCGCTGTTCCAGGACGCGGCGGTGGCGCCGCACGCAGGGCACGTCATGGACGTCGTGACCACCGCGAAGCGCGACCTCGTGGCCGGGGAGGTGCTCGACGGGATCGGGTTCCACATGTCCTACGGCACCGGGGTCAACGTCGCGGATGCGCAGGCGGGCGGGCTCCTCCCGATGGGCGTCAGCGAGGGCTGCACGCTGGTCCGCGACGTTGGCAAGGACTGCGTCCTGACCTACGCCGACGTCGAGGTCCCCGCGGGGCGCCTCGTCGACCGGTTGCGGGCAGAGCAGGCAGGCATCGTGCCGTCGTGACGAGCGCTCCACGGGGCCCCGGGGTCGGCCCTGAGGACGTCCCTCGCGTGGACGTCCTCGGCGTGCAGGTCAGCGCCGTCGATCCAGAGCGCGCGTTGGACGTCGTGACGGGCTGGATCGAGGAGAGGGCCCGGGAGTACGTCTGCGTCACAGGCGTGCACGGCGTCATGGAGTCGCAGGGTGACTCGGCGCTGCGGGAGGTGCACAACCGCTCGGGCCTGACGGTCCCGGACGGGATGCCGCTGGTCTGGTGCTGCCACCGGGCCGGCCATACCGGAACCGCACGCGTCTACGGACCAGACCTGACTCTCGCGGTCCTCGAGCGGGCAGCGGCCCGCGGGTGGAGCTCCTACTTCTACGGCGGTGGGGACGGTGTGGCGCAGGACCTCGCCACGAAGATGGCCGAGCGCTTCCCGGGCCTGGTCGTGGCCGGCACGTGGACGCCGCCCTTCCGGCCCCTCACCCCGGACGAGGACGCGCAGGTGGTGGCCGAGATCAACGCGAGCGGCGCAGACCTCGTCTGGGTGGGTCTGTCCACCCCCAAGCAGGAGAGATGGATGGCGGAGCACCGAGCACGGCTTGACGCACCCGTCCTGCTCGGAGTGGGCGCCGCCTTCGACTTCCACACAGGACGTGTCCGGCAGGCCCCACGGTGGATGCAGTCGCGGGGCCTCGAGTGGCTCTTCCGGCTCATGGTCGAGCCACGACGCCTGTGGCGGCGCTACCTGCGGAACAACCCGCGCTTCGTGGTGGGCATCCTGCGCAGACCACCCGTGCCCGTCGCAACAGCCCGCTCGTAGGCATCCAGGAGCTCGGCACGGAAGTCCTGCTCCGGGACCAGGGCGTGCGCGCCCACTGGCGCCAGCTCACCGAGCAGCTCTGACACCGCGGCCCCCAGTGCCCGCGCAGTGCGCGCTGGGGTGGTGGGCCTCACCAGGCGGACCCGATCAGCTCCGCCGAAGGCAGCGACGACCTGGGGCGGGCCACCGTGATCGAGGGCGACCACCGGGGTGCCGAGGGCCAGGGCCTCTGCGACCGTCACCGACGCCTCGTCGTGGAGCGAGGGGAGGAGCAGGACGCCGGACGACGCCACACGGGCCAGGACCTGCTCGCGAGGAACCTTGCCGTGCAGGTGCACTCGCTCCTCGACCCCGGCGCGCCGGGCCGCGGCGTCGACCCGCGCACGCTCCCCCGCCCCACACTCCCCGTACACGTGGAGCGGGACGTCCGCGGGCAGGTGGCCGAGAGCACGAACAGCGAGCGGCACGGCCTTCCAGGCGACGACGCGGCCCACGACGGCGATGTCGCGTCGCCGGGGGCCGGCCTCTGGCGCCGAGGCCAGCGCAGCAGCCGTGGCGTTGGAGAGGATCCGGACGTCACCGGCACGGCGCAGGCGCCTGGCCGTGGCAGCGTTCTGCGCCAGGACGACCTCAGCGCGTGTCGCGACAGACCGCCGGGACGGGAGCGCCCAGGAGCCGAGCCGGGCGGCCGTGCGCACCGCGTCCTCTGCGAGACCACGAGCTCCCAGCACGCTCAACAACCCGAGCGGCGGTTCGAGCGCCCCGCCGACCGGTCCCCAGACGAGGGGGGCCCCGACCACGGCGTCCCCTGTGCGCATCCAGTACGCCGCCAGCGTCACGTGGTGCACCACGTCGAAGTGGACCTCGGCGTGGAGACTGAGCGCAGCCGTCGCCGCGGCCCGTTGCCAGCGCTCGTGGCTCACCTGGGTCCGGGCGAGGGCGGTGAGCCCCGCCTGCCCCTCCGGTGCCCGGGGCCCGACGGCGACGACGTGGGCGCGGTCGGACAGACCGAGGTCCGCCAGCAGCGGCGCCAGCAGCTGAGCCATGTGCGGCTGGGTCAGGACCCACACCTCGTGCCGGGTCAACGCGCCCAGCAGGGCCTGCAGGCCCACCTCGGGCTCGGAACCCATGCCCGGGGCGCACGCGTAGGCCGACAGGAGCACCTTCATCGCACGGACCCTAGCGGGGCCTGAGGCCTCGGCCACGCGCCAACGCTCTTCGCGCCGGAGCCGAGTGGCCGCGCGGAAGTGCACCCGTTTGCCACACGACTGGCCCCGGAGGGGCACTACAGGTGGTTGCCCCAAGCCCCGAAGCCATGAGGGCAACCACTTTTTCCGCTGACGAACAGGCAAACCGGCCGGAAGGCCGGGACGCAAAGTCACGGGCCCAGAACGGGCAGCCGGACACCCGAACCAACGGTGCCTGTCGTCGGCTTCGCATGAGGAGACCGACATGAGCAGCTCTCGAGCCGCGTACCACCGCCCCACGGCGCTGCCCCGGCGGCGGCACGCTCTCGGCGCCGCAGCAGCGCTCGCCGGGTTGCTCGGGGCGAGCGCCGCGATGGCTGGTGCTGGGCTCCCCGAGGCGCAGGCGCAGGCCGCGAGTCCGTGGACCTGCCAGGTCGACCAGACCTCAGTCGTGGGCGACGGTGCCGCCGTCGGTCCTCACCAGTCGTGCATGAAGGTGCCCCCGGCGCCGATGCCCGGGCCGACTTCCAGCCCAGCGCCGCCCCCTTCCGCTCCTCCGAGCAGCCCGGCCCCCACCACTCCCCCGGTCGACCCTCCCCCCGCACCGGCGCCCGCCGCGCCGACCCCCGTCCCCCCTCCGCCCGTACCTGCCCCCGTCGTCGCCCCGCCGGCCACGACGGTGGCCGCGGCCCTGACGCTGCCGGGACGCAAGCGCGGACCCGACCGGGTCCTCGCGGCCGCGGCGGCGCACGACCGCAAGGTGCAGCTGGGGCAGCTGACCCAGACCACTCTCGATGCCGCTCCCGAGGGGACCGTCTTCGGGTTGGCGAGCGGGGTCCACCGGCTGACCGCCCCCCTGGTTCCCCGTCGCGGCCAGGCCTTCGTGGGTCTCGGTGACACCACCGTCAGCGGAGCGAGAGCCCTGTCGGGCTGGACGCCCTCTGGCGGAGCCTGGTACGTCGGCGGGCAGACCCAGCAGCTCCCCGTGAGGGACAGCGGAGGCGTCGACACGTGCGAGCCGTACGCGCCGCTGTGCGAGCGTGTCGAGGACGTCTTCGCCGACAACCAGCCGCTTCGACAGGTCGGCACGCGTGGCGAGGTCGTCGCAGGGTCGTTCTGGTTCGACGACGCCGCCGACCGGATCTGGGTCGGCAGCGACCCGTCTGGACGGGCCATGGAGACGACGCTCGCGGTGCAAGCCTTCGTCCGGGGCAACGACAACCTCTTCCGCGATCTGGTCGTCGAGAAGTTTGCCAACCCGGCCCAGTCCGGGGCGCTGCACGGCACGGGGCTCAAGATCGAGCGCAGCACGGTCCGCCTCAACCACGGCACCGGGATCTTCAACTACGGCGGCCGCATCGTCGACAGCCTCATCCTCGACAACGGCCAGATGGGCCTGGGAGCAGGTGGCGGTGGCCAGCTGGTCCAGAACAACGAGATCGCTCGGAACGGCCGGGAGGGCTACGACGCCGGCTGGGAGGCCGGTGGCACGAAGTGGGCCTTCAGCAACGACCTGGTCGTGCGCGGCAACTGGAGCCACCACAACACGGGCAACGGGCTGTGGACCGACATCAGCAACGTCCGGAGCCTGTACGAGGGCAACCTCGTCGAGGACAACGGCTACAACGGGATCTTCCACGAGATCAGCCACAGCGCCACGATCCAGAACAACGTCACGCGCCGCAACGGCACCCGTGACACCTACTTCAGCAGTCGCCAAGGCATCAACGTCACAGGCTCCCGAGGCGTCGTCGTGACGGGCAACGTCGTGCAGGACAACGGCGGTGGCGGCATCCTGGCCGTGCAGGACCAGAGGACCGGCGGAAGCCCGGAGGGTTCGTGGACGCTGGAGGGGCTCGACGTCCGCAACAACGACATTCGGATGTCCAACGGCTACAGCGGCATCTGGATCTACGACGCCGTCGCTGACCGCTCGAGCTACTTCACCACCCGGGGCAACCGCTTCACGGGCAACCGCTACCAGGTCTCGGACCTCAGCAGGACCTGGTTCCTGGGCGGGGACGCACAACTGGGCGCCGCGTGGGAGAAGACGTGGGCGCGCTGGCAGCAGCTCGGTGGCGACGCAGGAGGCTCCCTCACCGCCAGCTGATCCGGCGTGGGACGCCGGGCCGGCCGCCCTTGCCCAGGGCGGCCCTCGGTGCAGCGCCTCAGCAGAGGGCACTCCCCACTACCCTCTGGTCGTGCCTCGTCCTCTGTCGTCGCGGCCAGCGGGCACCGGTCGCCTCCGGGTGTGCTATCTCGTCAGCGACATGCCTCCGGAGGTCGGGCACCTGCTGCGCTTGGCCGAGGTGGTCGACCTCACGATGGTGGTCATGCGGCGGGGGGCAGGGGCCACTTCTCACGTCGAGGGGCTGCGCGTGCGGTACGTGCGGGCGCTCGGCCACCCCGACGCCCCGGTCCGGCAGGTCCACCTGGGACTCCTCCGGCTCCTGCGCGCTGAGCGGCCGGACCTCATCCACGTGGTCTCCGAGCCGTGGGGCTTCGCGCCGGCCCAGTGCGCCGCCTATGCCCGGCGGCATCCCGGCGTGGGGCTCGTGCTGCACGGGTGCGACCGGATCTGGTGGCACGGATCACCGCTCGAGGTCGCGTTCAAGCGCCGGCTTGCCCGCTTCGTCCTCCGGCGCACGACCGCCTTCGCAGCAGAGACCTCGGCTGTCTTCGAGCTCGCGCACTCCGCGGGCCTGCCTTGCTCGGCCCCCACGTCACAGGTTCACACGCAGCCTCGTGACCCGGAGGTGTTCCGGCCCGCCCACCCGGTCGAGCGGGAGGCGGCACGACAGGGGCTCGACCTGCCCCGGAGCGGGGCCGGTGTCGTCTTCCTGGGACGACTGGTCCACGAGAAGGGCCCGCTCCTGCTGGTGCAGGCGTGGCGGGAGCTCCCGGACGACGTTCGCGCGCGGTCCTGGCTCGCCTTCGCGGGCGACGGGCCGCTGGCACCCGAGATCGAGGACGCCGCTGAGCTCTCCGAAAGCGTCTACTGGCTGGGGTCGCTGAGGTTCCCCGACCACGTGCTCGCCCTGCTGCACGCGGCGGACGTCGTCGCCGTGCCCTCTTACCGGACCCCCGACTTCGACGACCAGAGCCCGCGCACCGTCATCGAGGGCCTCCTCACCGGTGCAGTCGTCATCGGTCCACGGACCGGGGGGATCGCCGTCATGCTCGGGGACGTCGGCATCCGGGTCGACGAGCGCGACGTCCCCTCGCTGAGCGGGGGTCTCGTGGAGGCTCTCGCGATCGCCGGGGACAGCGGGCGGCGGGCCCGTGCCTCCACCGCTGCCGTCGCCCGTGGGACCGAGCGGTACTCCACGGGGCGCGTCGCCGAGCAGACCCTCGAACTGTGGGACCGCGCAGGCGCCCGCCTCCCCTCGCCCGACCGAGAGTGAGCCGGCAGCCGCCACGCGCGCGGATCCCCTCGAAGGCACGGCTGCTGGAGCTCGTCCGGAGCCAGGGCGGTGACGCGGGCTGGACCGTGATCGACCAAGGGCTGTCCGCGGGGTCCAACCTGGCCGTCGGGGTCGCAGCCGGCCGTGCCGGCGGCGAGCAGCTCCTGGGGGAGTTCACAGTCGCCTTCAGCGTCTACCTGCTCGCGATGGGCTTCTCGCGCGCGCTGTTCAGCGAGCCGCTGCTGAGCCTGCCGGTGCAGCAAGGCCAGCGCGCCGAACGAGCCGCCGTCACGTGCGTCGCCGTCGGCGCCCTCGCGACGGGCGGCGTGGTCGCCCTGGCCGGCGCCCTCCTGTCTTCGAGTGTGCTGATCGCGGTCGGACTGGTTCTGCCTGCCCTGCTGGTGCAGGACCTCCTGCGCTTCGTGGCCATCCGGGTGCGCCGAGCCCGTCGAGCCGCGGCCCTCGACGGGATCTGGGTCCTGGCGCTGCTGCTGACCTGGCCGATCCTCACCGCCACCCGGTCAGCCGCGGTGCTCGTCCTGCTGTGGGGAGCCGGAGCAGCGGCGGCCGCCCTCTACGGCCTGATCCAGACACCGCCGGCATCGCCCCGGGCCTCGTGGCGCTGGTGGCACACCGATGCCCGGCGCGTCGGCGGCCTGCTTGTGGTCGACAGCGTGGTGCACAGCCTGGCTGCTCAGGCCACCGTGTTCGGCCTGGTAGGCCTGCTCGGGGCGAGCGCCCTGGGTCAGCTCCGCGCAGCGCAGCTCCTGCTCGGGCCGGCCAGCACGCTGCTCGTCGCCTTCAACTCCTTCGTGCTCCCACGGCTGACCAGCCGGGGGTCCGGCGTCCCACGACGCCTTGCTGTCCAGCTGTCGGTCCTGTCGGCGGGAGCGGCGGTCGTCGCCGTGGCGGTCAGCGTCCTCGCTGCCCCCCTGCTGGAGCAGCTCTTCTTCGGCGACGTCGTGAGCGTCCCGCTCGGCTTCCTGCTCCTCGTCGCCCTGCTGCCCGTCGTGACCGGGGCCAGCGCGGGCTTCGTCCTGCACCTCAAGGCGATGCGCGACCTGCGGACCTGGACCGCCTTCCGCGTCACCCTCGTGGTGCTCCAGGTCCCGCTCGTGCTGGGTGCTGCGCACGTGGGCGGCCTGGACAGGGCCGTTCAGGCCCTCGTTCTGCAGGCGCTGATCGTCACCTGCGGAGACGTCCTCGCGTGGCGACTCACCCTGCGCAGCAGGGCCAGATCGGAGCGTGGCCAGCAGGCATCAGGCCCGGACGTCCCTCTCGCTCCCGGCAGCCCCCAGGGCGCACCCGAGCAGGAGCGTGGCGGGGACCATGAAGTACGCGGTGTAGATGAGGACGTTGTCGGTCAGGGCCAGCAGGGCGAGGCCGAGCACCAGCTGGACCGAGGCGGCGCCGAGCGGTGAGCCGCGTCGACCGAGGCGCAGCCCCTGCCACCCGGCCAACCCGAAGAACAGCCAGAAGGGGACCGCTCCGACCAGACCGACGTCGCACCACATGCGCAGGTAGTCGTTGTGTGGGTGCTTCAGGACTCCGAGCGTCAGATCATTTGCGAGAACGCCCGCCTCCCCCACACCGCGTCCGAACCAGGTGCTCTGCTGGCACTCGTCCACGAGCTGGGGCCAGAGCTCGCGACGCCCTGCGGTGTTCAGGGCCGAGGAACCTGTCAGCGCGTCCCCCAGCGTCGCGTCGTCGTTGAAGAAGAACCGGTCCCGGAAGGCCGACGTCGTGCTGAACGCCACGAAAGCCAGGGCGGCTGCGGCCACCAGAGCCACCCGACCGCGGCGCCCCACGTGCCAGGAAGGGCTGAGGACGACCACCACGAGCAGGACGACGGCAGCTGTCCGGCTCCCCGTGAGCACGGCCGATCCGACGGCCCCGGCTCCCAGCACAGCCGTCCGGAGCCTCGAGGTGTCCAGGGTCGCCACGACGAACAGGGGCACGAGGGCGATGGCCATCGGTCGCACCGACAACGGCAGCGAGGCCGGGAGCAGGCCTGCCCGGTCTGCCAGCACGAGTGCGGCCGCGAGCGCGATGGCGACCTGCCCGGCCCGTGCAGCGGCGCGCAGCGCGCCCTCACGGTCGGTCAGCTGAGCTCCGAGCAGAAAGGCCGGGATCGGGGCCAGCAGCTGCACCCAGCTCGAGATTCCTCGCGCCGAGGCCGACCACGACAGGCTGAGTGCGGCGATGAAAGCGAACACGAGGTAAGGGGCCACGCGGCGGAAGACAGCCGGCGAGACCGGGTTGAACAGGGACCGCGCCGTGAGACCCAGGCCGGCCAGCCAGGCGAGGCCCGTGGCCTGAAAAGGGCCCAGGACGATCGGCAGGAAGCAGACGGGGACGAGAGCGAACAGCAGGACGACGACCGTGCGGTCGACGTCTCGCGGCCGTCCGCCACCGGCCTCGCGCGTGTCAGCGTCGAGCGAGGCGGACGTCGTGGTCATGCTCGCGCCCTGGCGTATGCGCTCTGCAGGGCCTCGAGAGCCACCGCCTCGGTGTGCTCGCGCTCCCAGCGGCCCCTGGCTGCCTCTCCTGCAGCGTCGACCACCGCGGCTGGAGCGGACGCGAGC
>JAOPWP010000208.1 GCA_025965615.1 Frankiales bacterium | reverse complement strand
CGACCGCTCCGAGCCCGCCGTCGAGCGGCAGGCTCGCGGCCCCGGCGGCCAGCCCCACGACGACGTGCCGCGGAAGCGCCTCGCGGGCCTCGAGCCTCGCCTGCTGGCGGCGCCGAAGGGCCTTCTCGTGGGCCTGCTGGGCCCGTGCGGACGTGCGCGCCCGACGGCTCACCTGCTTGGCGAGCCACCGCCCGGAGGGCACACCGTCCGGCGCCACGGGCTCAGGTCGTCTTGTCGGCCTCGGCCACCGGCGTGGCCGTCGGGGTCGCAGCGGGGGTGCCGCTGGCGAGCTTCGGGGTCTCGGCCTCCGGCGGAGCCGCGAGCTCGCGGCCGGCCATGCTCGCCCGGATCTGGTCGAGGCGCGAGGTGCCTGCCATGTCGAGCGAGGACTGCTGCACCTCGAGCATGCGGCCCTCGACGCTGTCCTTGGCCAGCTCGGCCGATCCGAGGGCCTTGGCGTAGCGGGCCTCGATCTTGTCGCGGACCTCGGTGAGGTTGGGGGTGCTGCCCGGCGCCGACAGCTGGGACATCGACGACAGGCTCGCCGACACCTGCTCCTGCATCTTGGCCTGCTCGAGCTGGGTGAGCAGCTTGCTCCGCTCGGCGAGCTTGACCTGCAGCTGCCCGGCGTTGTTCTCGACCGCCTTCTTGGCCTGCTCGGCCGCCTGGAGGGCCTGGTCGTGCAGGCTCTTGAGGTCCTCCATCGACTGCTCACCCGCGACGAGCTGGGTCGCGAAGGTGGTGGCGGTCTGCTCGTACTTCGACGCCTTCGCCTCGTCGCCCTCGGCGCGGGCCTTGTCGGCAAGGACCAGGGCCTGACGGGCGGAGGCCTGCAGGTTCTCGACCTCGCTCATCTGCCGGGCCAGCTTCATCTCGAGCTGGCGCTGGTTGCCGATGACGGCCGCCGCCTGCTGGGTCAGCTGCTGGTGCGAGCGCTGAGCCTCCTCGATCGCCTGCTGGATCTGGATCTTGGGGTCGGAGTGCTCGTCCAGCTTGCCGGAGAGCAGAGCCATGAAGTACTTCCAGCCGCGTACGAAGGGGTTGGCCATCTGGAGTGCTCCTCGGTCGGTGTTCGTGCTGCTCGGCGTCAGGGACAGTCTGTCAGGCCCGGCCCGCGCTCGGCCACTGCACCGCCCACCGGGCGGCCCTGCTGGGGCCGCTTCCTCACTCCAGGGCGAGCTCGCTCTGCACGCCGAGCCCAGCGGCCGGGGCGCGCTCGGCACCGGGGGACGGCAGGGCCGTGCCGGCCGGACCGGGCACGGGAGCGGGCTCGGCGGCGTCGGGGACATGAGCCGGCTCGAGGACGGGCACGGGCTCGGCGGCCGACGGCTGCAGCTCCGGCGCCGCACCTGCCGCGGCCGCAGCCACCCCCGTGCTGACCAGCGCGGCGCTGGGCTCGATCAGCGCGGGCTCGAGCGGCCAGAGGAGCTGCCCGACGACCCAACGCAGGAGGGTGTCGACGGCTTCGGGGACGGCGGGCAGACCGGCGGCCACCAGCACGTCCCCCACCGCGGCCCGCGCCTGGAACCAGGCGCGCCCCGGACCTGGGACGAGCAACGGCAGCAGCAGGGCGGGCTCCTCGGCGGCGACCCGCCGTACCGCAGGCGAGCCGGCGACGACGCCGGCGGCGTGGGTCAGCGCCGCCTCGATCGTGCCGCCATCGGCCATCCGGGCGGTGCAGGCGGCGGCGAGCGAGGCCACCTGCTCGTCGACCAGCGCGGCCAGCAGGTCGGGCTTGGTGCGGAAGTGGTTGTAGAGCGTCGCCTTGGCGATGCCGGCGGTCGCTGCGACGTCGCCCATGGTCGTCTTGCGGACGCCCCGCCCGGCAAGGCACTCCAGGGCCGCGGCCAGGATCGCCGAGCGGGTGCGGTCCATCGCGTTGCCGGACCGGGTGCGGGTCCCCCGCTGGCGGCGCGGGGCGTCGGACGGGTGCGCGCTGGGGGCAGGTTCAGCCGTGACCGGCGTAGGCGCAGTCACGCTCGCGTCGTCACAGGGGGCGTCAGGCCGCGACGTCGCGGACCCCGGCGGGCACCGGAGCACGCAGCTCGGCTGCGGGACCGCGGGAGTCGGCACCGACCGGCTCGAGGAGCGGCCGCTCGCCCGGGTGCTCGGCGGGGGCTGCGGTGACGACCGGCAGCGGCTGGGGCTCGAGAACCGACAGGCTCTCGCTGACCTCGCGAAGGACGTCGGAGAGCCGGACCCCGAGGGCGCGGCAGATGCTGGCCAGCAGCTCGGAGGAGGCTTCCTTCTGGCCGCGCTCGACCTCGGAGAGGTAGCCGAGGCTGACCTGGGCGGCCGAGCTCACCTCGCGCAGCGTGCGGTCCTGGCTCAGCCGCGTGGTGCGCAGCGCCTCGCCCAACAACGTCCGGAGCACCGCCACGTCACACCTCCTCGTCCCGTCGCAGGCTACCCGTCCCGGCGCAGCCCGCTCGTGCACCTGGCGAGGTGCCCCGTCTGCGCTCAGCGGAACGCCAGCGGCTCGGGCAGCTCGCGGCGCAGCAGGTCCAGCGCCACGGTCACCGCGAGCAGCCGGATCCGGGTCCGGTCGCCGGGCAGCCGGACGGAGCGGACGACGACGGCCTCGGGCCCCGCCACAGCGACGTGGACCGTGCCGACGGGCTTGCCCTCCTGCTCGTCAGGACCGGCCACGCCCGTGACGCCGATGCCGTACGTCGCACCCAGCCGGTCGCGGCACCCACGGGCGAGGGCCTGCGCCGTCTGCGTGGAGACCGCCCCGTGCTCGGCCAGGACGTCCTCGCCCACGCCTGCCAGGGAGGTCTTCAGGTCGGTCGCGTAGACCAGCAGGCCACCGCGGAAGGCCGCGCTGCTGCCGGGGAGGTCGGTCAGGGCAGCACCCAGGAGCCCACCGGTCAGGGACTCGGCGACCGCGACGGTGGCTCCCGCAGCGGTGAGCCGGCGCAGGACCACGCCCGCCAGGGTGTCGCCGTCCCGACCGAAGACGCTGGTCCCCAGCGCGTCCTGCAACCGGGCGACGAGCGGGTCGAGCACCTCGGCGGCACGTGCTTGCGTGGCCGCCGCGGTGGTGAGCCGCACCCTGACGACCCCTCCTCCGGCGAGGTAGGCGAGGTCCACCCCGGCCGGCACCTCGATGGCTTCCTCGACGAGCTCGGCCACGTTGCTCTCACCGAGGCCCGCACAGTGCAGGGTGCGCGTGAGGACGACCTGCCCGCTGCGCTCCCGCAGCTCCGCGAGGACTCCCCCGCGCGCGACGGCAGCCAGCTCGTGCGGCGGTCCAGGAAGGGCGAGGACCAGCTGCTGACCCAGCTCGAGCCGTAGGCCGGGCGCCGTGCCGACCGGGTTGTCCAGGGGCGTGGCCCCCTCCGGGACGTCGGCCTGGCGCATCACGGCGGCTGGGAGGTCCACGGCGTAGGCCCGGAACTTCTCGCGCAGCTGCTCCTCCAAGGCGGGCGAGCGCACCAGGGCGACGCCTGCAGCGGCCGCGACCGCATCTCGCGTCACGTCGTCCGTGGTCGGGCCGAGACCGCCCGTCAGCACGACCACCTCGGCGAGGGACAGCGCGTGGCGGATCGCGGCCACGATGGCCTCGACGTCGTCGCCGACCATCGAGGAGTGGGTGACCGGAGCGCCCACCGCGGCGAGCTCGCTTCCGAGCCAGGCGGCGTTGCCGTTGACGATGTCACCGAGCAGCAGCTCGTCGCCGACCGCGACCACCGCTGTCCTCATGCGGCCGTCTTGCGGGCGCGCTTCATCGCGGCCCGCTCCGAGGTCTGTCGGAGTGTGAGGGCCCGCAGCACGTAGTCGAGCCCGGTCACCACGGTCACCACCACCGCCAGGAGCATGACGGAGGCCCGACCCGCGGCGAACACCTCGCCGAGGGGCAGCACGTAGAGGCCGATGGCGATCCCCTGCAGCGTGGTCTTGAGCTTGCCGCCCCGGCTCGCAGGCATGACCCCGTGCCGGATCACGAAGAAGCGGAGCAGGGTGACCCCCACCTCGCGCACGACGACGAGGACGGTGACGGCCCAGGGAAGCTCGCCGAGCAGCGAGAGCCCGACGAGGGCTCCGCCGGTCAGGGCCTTGTCGGCGATCGGGTCCGCCAGCTTGCCGAACGACGTGATCAGGCCGCGGCTGCGGGCGAGCTGCCCGTCGATGCGGTCGGTGTAGGCGGCGATCGCGAACACGACGGCGGCCGCGATGCGCAGCCCCCTGTCGTCGCCGTCCTCGGCGAGCAGCAGCACCAGGAACACCGGGACGAGCGCCAGGCGCAGCACCGTCAGGTAGTTGGCGACGTTCCAGGGGCTGACCGGATCCACAGGCGCGACGAGGGGGTCGCCGGGCCCCAGGTTGGTGCTCACGGGCAGACCCTCGCAGCCCTCACGCCGAGACGGGGTGGCGCACCGGAGAGCTCAGCTCGACCACGTCGGCGATCAGGTCCACGCCCTCGGTCGCCACGACCCTGGCCCGCACCAGGTCGCCGACGGCGAGGACGTCGACCCCCGGGCCGCCGAGCGTCGTGGAGCCGTCGACCTCGGGCGCCTGCCCGGCCGTACGCCCTTCGACCACACCGTCGAGCACGGAGTCGACGAGCACCTCGACCAGCTCGCCGACGCGCTCCTCCGCGCGCTGGCTCGTCAGCTCCTCGACCAGCTCGGTGAGGCGGGCCACCCGCTGTCGTACGACGTCGTCGGGCAGGTGGTCGGGCAGGCCCTCGGCCTCGGTGCCGTCCTCGTCGGAGTAGCCGAAGACGCCGACCGCGTCGAGCCGGGCGGCGATCAGGAAGCGCTCGAGCTCGGCGACGTCGGCCTCGGTCTCGCCGGGAAAGCCGACGATGACGTTGCTCCGCACGGCGGCTGTCGGGTCACCGGCCCGGATCTGCGCCAGCAGGTCGAGGAAGCGGTCGGTGTCGCCGAAGCGGCGCATCCGGCGCAGCACCGTCGCGGAGGAGTGCTGGAAGCTCATGTCGAAGTACGGCGCGACTCCCGGTGTGGACGTCAGGACCTCGACGAGCCCAGGCCTCATCTCGGCGGGCTGCAGGTAGGACAGGCGGACCCGCTCGATCCCGTCGAGGCCGGCGAGCTCGGGCAGGAGCGTCTCGAGCAGGCGCAGGTCGCCCAGGTCCTTGCCGTAGGAGGTGGAGTTCTCGCTGACGAGCACCAGCTCGCGGACACCGTGCTCGGCGAGCCACCGGGCCTCGGCGATCACGTCGCCGGGGCGGCGGCTCACGAAGGAGCCACGGAAGCTCGGGATGGCGCAGAACGAGCAGCGGCGGTCGCACCCGGAGGCGAGCTTCAGCGGTGCGACCGGGCTGTCGTCGAGGCGACGGCGTACGACAGTGGGTCCGCCGGCATGACCGGGGATCCCGATGTCGATGGCGCCCGGCTCGCTGGACAGCTGCTGCACGGCGGCGGCCCGGTCGACCGGGCTGATCGGCAGCAGCTTGCGGCGGTCACCCGGGGTGTGGCTGGCAGGTCGCTCGCCGGCGAGTACCCGGGCGAGGGAGTCGGGCAGCGTCGCGTAGGCGTCGAAGCCCAGGACGGCATCGGCCTCGGGCAGCTGGTCGGCCAGCTGCGTGCCGTAGCGCTCGGCCAGGCACCCGACGGCCACGACCTTCGCCCCCGTGTCCGAGGCGGCGAGCAGGGTGTCGATCGAGTCCTTCTTGGCGCTCTCGACGAAGCCGCAGGTGTTGACCACCACGACGTCCGGAGACTCGTCGGACAGCTCCCAGCCCTCGGCGTCGAGCCGCCCGGCGAGCTCCTCGGAGTCGACCTCGTTGCGCGCGCAGCCGAGCGTCACGAGGGACACGCGGCGGGGTGAGGTCACCGGAGGAGTCTACGGGCGCGCGAGGGCCATCCACCGGTGGCGGTCCACCCGGAAAGGTAAAGTGGGGCACATTGTGGTCGATGTCCCACCCGTGCCGGCCGCTCGCGAGACCTCCTCGGCGACCACGCACCTCGTGCTGGAGTACGTCCGGCAGCACGTCGGTGACGAGGCGGTGCACGCGGTCGTCCGGGCGGCGCAGGTGCCCTACTCGGTGGAGCAGCTGAACGACCGCACCAAGTGGGTCAGCTACGACGCGCGGATCCGGCTGTTCGAGCAGGCGACCCGCGCGATCGGCCGGTCCGACGCGATGTTCCATGTGGGCGCCTCTGCGCTGCGCTCAGGGCTGTCGCCCTCGCTGGTGGCTCTGCTGCGCGCGCTGGGCTCCCCCCGCCAGGTCTTCCGGTCGCTGCCGCGCGCCGTCGGCAAGTTCACGACGACCTCGACGTTGCAGATCCTCGACACAGGAGCCACGCACGCGACGATCAGCTACGAGCTGCACCCGGGCTACGTGCACTCCCGGCTCGACTGCCTGTACGCGCAGGGCCTGCTCGCGGTGATCCCGCAGATCTTCGGCCTGCCCGAGGGTCGCGTCATCCACGACGAGTGCGAGTCGGACGGCGCTCCAGCCTGCCTCTACCACGTGACCTGGCCCCGCCGGTCGCGCTGGCGGCGTGAGGCCGTGCCCGTCGACCCGGAGCTCGCCGTGCTGCGCCTGCAGCTCGACGCGCTCGAGGCCGTCGCCACCGATCTGGTCTCCAGCGACGACGTGACGGACGTCCTGCAGCGGATCACCGAGCGTGCCGCGTACGCGGTGCTCGCACCGGCCTACCTGCTCGCCGTGCGCAGCCCCCATGGCGAGGACCCCCTGGTCTTCAGCGCCGGGATCGACGAGGGGCAGGCGGCGGAGCTGGCTGAGCGGATGCTCAGCGGTGCAGACCTCGGTCCGGGCGCGGTCGTCGTCGACGTCGCCTCCGCCCGGCGCCATCACGGCCGGCTCGCTGCGCTGAACGCCGAGAACCACCAGGGATTCGCCGACGAGCACCGGATGCTCGCCGTCTACGCCCAGCACGCCGCGGTGGCGCTCGACCTGCTCGGCGCCGTCGAGGGCAGCCGCCTGGGCGAGAAGCGAGCCACCGCGCTGCTCGGCCTCTCGCACGGCCTGGCAAGAGCGGGGTGCAGCGACGCCGTCGCCCAGGTCGTCGCGGCCGCCCTGCCCGGCATCGTGGGCAGCACCAGCGCCGCCGTCCTGCTCTGGGACAGCTCGGCCGGTGAGCTGCGCGCCGCAGCGGTAGAAGGGCTCACGTCCCACCAGCGCACCGTGCTGCTGAACACGCCGCTGCTTCCCGAGGACAACCCGGAGCTGGTCGACATGCTCACCCACAGGGAACCGGTCACCCTGTTGCGGGACCAGGCGAGCCCGGTGCTCGCCGCGCTGCTCAGGGAGATCGGCGTCGAGGCGTGCCTGGGCGTCCCGCTCATGGCCGGCAGTGACCTGCTCGGAGTGGCCACGGCCAGCTGGAGCGACGCGCAGGGCACCCTGGGCGGGACGTCGGAGGTCACTGCCCGACTGGCCGGGGTCGCCGACCAGGCAGCCACCGCGCTGTTCAACGCCCGGCTGGTCGAGACCATCAAGCACCAGTCGCTGCACGACCACCTGACCGGGCTGCCGAACCGCGCCCTGCTGGGCGACCGCCTGGACCAGGCGCTGCGCGGCTGCCCTCCCGGCACCGGCGTCGCCGTGCTCTTCTGCGACCTCGACCGCTTCAAGCAGGTCAACGACGTGCTCGGTCACGCGGCCGGCGACGAGCTGCTCCGCCAGGTGGCGGCCCGGCTCCTCGGGTGCCTGCGCCCGGGCGACAGCGTGGGTCGCATGGGCGGGGACGAGTTCGCCGTCCTGCTGCGCGACGTGCCGGACCTCGACTCGGCCGAGGAGGTGGCGCGACGCATCGTGTCGAGCCTCGACGCGAGCTTCCGCATCGACGGCCGCGAGTTGCGGGCCACCATCAGCGTCGGGATCGCCCGGCACGGCGGGCCGGGGGGCCGTGCCGACCGGCTGCTGCGCGCGGCTGACACGGCGATGTACGTGGCCAAGCAGCGTGGCCGCAACCAGATCTCCTGCGCCGATGCTGCTACCAGCACCGCACCCGCGGGGCCCTCGCTCGAGCAGGAGCTCGCTCGGGCCGCGGAGGAGGGGCAGCTCCGGCTGCACTTCCAGCCCATCGTGCAGCTCGGCGTCGACGAACCGCGCGTCGTCGGCGCCGAGGCTCTGCTGCGCTGGGAGCACCCGCGACTCGGGCTGCTGGGCCCGTCGGCATTCCTGGCCCTCGCCGAGGAGAGCGGGCTCGTCGTCGAGCTCGACCTGTGGGCGGTACGCGCAGGCTGCGCTCACGCCGCCGGCTGGGCGACGCCCGCCGGGGAGTCGCTCCAGGTGTCGGTCAACCTGTCCAGCCGCACGCTGGTCGACCCTCGGCTCGTGACCGCTGTGCGCACGGCCTTGACCGACCACGGGGTCGAGCCGAGCCTGCTGTGCCTGGAGATCGTCGAGAGCCAGTCCCTGGTCGAGCTGCCGGCCGTCGTCGCCCGACTCACCGAGCTGCGCCAGATGGGTGTGCGCACCGCCCTGGACGACTTCGGCACCGGCTACTCCACCCTGTCCTGGCTGCAGCAGCTCCCGGTCGACCGGGTGAAGCTGGACCGCTCGTTCATCAGCGAGCTCCCCGGAGAAGCAGCGCGTGTGCTCGTGCGCGGGGTGGTGGCCCTGGCCTGCGAGCTCGGCATCGACCTGGTGGCCGAGGGCGTCGAGACAGTGGAGCAGCTCGAGGCGCTCAGAGCCGCGGGCTGCCACCTCCTGCAGGGCTACCTGCTCGGCCGCCCGACGGCCGAGCTGGTGACGACGCTGGCGATGCCAGGGACGCCGGCCAGCCGGGGCTGAACCGCCGCCTCAGCCCTCGACCGGCTCGCCGCCCTGCAGCACGGCGAGGACGCTGTCGAGCTCCTCCGGCCGGATCAGCACGTCGCGCGCCTTGCTGCCCTCGGAGGCCCCGACGATGCCGCGGCTCTCCATGAGGTCCATCAGACGACCGGCCTTGGCGAAACCGACCCGCAGCTTGCGCTGGAGCATCGAGGTCGAGCCGAACTGGGTGGTGACGACCAGCTCGACGGCCTGGCAGAGGACGTCGAGATCGTCGCCGATGTCCTCGTCGACCTCCTTCTTCTCGGCCGGGCTGACCGCGAGGTCCTCGCGGAAGGCCGGCTGACGCTGCTCCTTGCAGTGCTTCACGACCGCCGCGACCTCGGCGTCGGTCACGAGGGCGCCCTGGATGCGCATCGGCTTCGAGGCGCCCATCGGCAGGAACAGGCTGTCGCCCTTGCCGATCAGCTTCTCGGCGCCGGGCTGGTCGAGGATGACCTTGCTGTCGGTGCCGCTGCTGGTCGCGAAGGCCAGCCGACTCGGCACGTTGGCCTTGATCAGTCCGGGGACCACGTCGACGCTCGGCCGCTGCGTCGCGATGACCAGGTGGATGCCGGCAGCACGGGCGAGCTGGGTGATGCGGACGATCGAGTCCTCGACGTCCCGGGGGGCGACCATCATCAGGTCGGCCAGCTCGTCGATCACGACCATCAGGTAGGGGTAGGGCTGGTAGACCCGCTGGCTGTTCTCGGGAGCGACCAGCTCACCCGCGCGTACGGCCTTGTTGAAGTCGTCGACGTGCCGGAAGCCGCTCGCCGACAGGTCGTCGTAGCGCATGTCCATCTCGCGCACGACCCACTGCAGGGCTTCGGCGGCCTTCTTGGGGTTCGTGATGATCGGGGTGATCAGGTGCGGGATCCCCTCGTAGGCCGTCAGCTCCACGCGCTTGGGGTCCACGAGCACCATGCGGACCTCGTCGGGCGTGGCCCGGGTCAGCACGCTCACCAGCAGGCTGTTGATGCAGACCGACTTTCCTGCTCCCGTGGCGCCCGCGATGAGGATGTGCGGCGTCTTGGCGATGTTGGCGCAGACGAAGCCGCCCTCGATGTCCTTGCCCAGGGCCACGAGCATCGGGTGGTGGTCGTTCACGGCGACGCTGCTGCGCAGGATGTCGCCGAGGCTGACGTTCTCCCGGTCGGTGTTGGGGATCTCGATGCCGACGGCGCTCTTGCCGGGGATCGGGCTGATGATCCGGACGTCCGGCGACTTCACGGCGTAGGCGATGTTGCGGCTGAGCTGGATGATCCGCTCGACCTTGACCGCCGGCCCGAGCTCCACCTCGTAGCGGGTGACGGTGGGGCCCCGGGAGAATCCGGTGACCCGGGCGTCGACCTGGAAGTCCTGCAGCACGCCCGTGAGGGCCGCGATCACCTCGTCGTTCGCGGCGCTCCGCTTCTTCGGCGGCGTCCCGGCGGCGAGCAGGTCGCTCGGGGGCAGGAGGTAGCCGCCCTCCGGCGGCGCGAGCGTGAGCTGCTCGGCCTTCTTCGGAGCGGGCGTGTGCACGGGCGGGGCGATCGGAGCCGGCTCGGGCGCGGGGGTGTGCTCCACGACGACGGGCGAGATGTCCTCGGGGGCGTCCTGCAGCGAGCCGATCCGGCTGCGCGGCGAGCGGCGGCGCAGGGGCGCGAGGGGTTCCAGCCCTGGTGAGGGCTCCTCGGCGGGCGGGGGCGTACGACCGAGGGCCTTGTCCCGCAGCGCCCGGATCCCGGCGGGGACCTGGGCCAGGGGGGTCGCGGTCACGACCAGCAACCCGAACCCGGCCAGCAGGACGAGCACCGGCACCGCGAGCCACATCGTCAGCCCCTGCTGCAGCGGGTCACCGAGCAGGTAGCCGACCAGGCCGCCCTTGTCGTCGGTGGGGGTGTCGCCGCGCAGGACGTGCACGACGCCGAGCAGGCCGAGCGCGAGCGCGGACCAGCCGACGGCGAGGCGCCCACGCCCGCCCTTGCCGTCGGGGTGGCGCAGGACGCGGATGCCGGACAGCGCGAGCAGCGGCGGCAGGGCGAGCGCGCCCCGGCCGAGCAGCGAGGTGAGCAGGTCGGCCACGGCGTCACCCGCTCCCCCGGCGTGCCACCAGACGCCGCCGGCGCTGATCAGGGCGCCAGCCAGCAGGAGCATGCCGAGGCCGTCGCGGCGGTGGGCCGGGTCGAGGTCGCGGGCGCTGGACCCGGCCGCCCGCGACACGCTGCCGATCGCACCGGCGAGGACCCGGAGCAGGCTGAACAGCAGTCGCCCCAGCGCCGAGGCCACGACGGAGACGGCCCCGAGGACCTGGGCGAGCAACCCGGGTGACGGGCGCCTGGTGGTCGGGCGGCGTGCCGGCGTGCGCCGGGCCGGGGCCCGCTTGGCGGGCGCCCGCTTGGCCGGCGCCCGCTTGCTCGAGCTGGCGACGCGCGTGCTGGTGGCCTTGCCGCCGCCCTTGGTCGCCGCGCTCGAGCGGGGACGGGTCGTGGTGGGTCCGCGGCTGGCCATGGCCGGACGCTACCGCTCCGTACCACCCGTCACACCCGTCACTGCTCTGACACGCCGCCGGGAGCGGTGGGCGGGCTGAGGCTCACCGATGATCGGCTGGGGGGGCTGGCACGCGTACGGCCGACCTCGGGTTCACCCAGCCGATCAGACCTCGATGACGACCGGGATGATCATCGGGCGGCGGCGGTAGGTGTCGCTGACCCACCGGCCGACGATCCGCCGGACGGTCTGGGCGATCTGGTGGGCGTCGGCGACACCTTCACCGGCCGCCCGGTCGAGCTCGGCCTCGATGAGCACCTTGACCGGGTCGAAAGCCCCTCGGTCGTCGCTGAACCCGCGGGCCGAGATGTCGGGCCCACCGGCGATCTTCCCGGTGACGCTGTCGATGGCGAGGGTGACCGAGATGAACCCCTCGTCACCCAGGATCCGCCGGTCCTTGAGGGTCGTCTCGGTGACGTCGCCGACCTCCACGCCGTCGACGAAGACGTAGCCGCACGGCACCGCGCCGACGATCGACGCCTTGCCGTCGACGAGGTCGACCACGACCCCGTCCTCGGCCAGCACGATCCGCTCGGTGGGCACGCCGGTGAGGCGGGCCAGCTCGGCGTGGGCACGCAGGTGGCGCCACTCGCCGTGCACCGGCATGACGTTGGAGGGCCGGGTCGCGTTGAGCAGGTAGAGCAGCTCACCGGCCGATGCGTGGCCCGAGACGTGGACCTTCGCGACGCCCTTGTGCACCACCCGCGCGCCCCAGCGGGACAGCCCGTTGATGACCCGGTAGACGGCGTTCTCGTTGCCGGGGATGAGCGAGGACGCGAGCACGACGGTGTCCTGCGCGGCGATGCGGATCTGGTGGTGGCTGCGGTTCGCCATGCGTGACAGCGCCGACAGCGGCTCGCCCTGCGATCCCGTGGAGATCAGGACGACGCGGTTGTCCGGCAGCGACTCGACGTCCTTCATGTCGACGAGCAGGCCGGGCGGCACGCGCAGGAAGCCGAGCTCGCGGGCCACTCCCATGTTGCGCACCATGGAGCGGCCGACGAACGTCACGTGGCGGCCGTGCCGCTCGGCGGCGTCGATCACGGCCTGGACCCGGTGGACGTGGCTCGCGAAGCAGGCGACGATCACGCGTCCGGCGGACGTGCGTACGACGTCGTCGAGGACCGGCGCGATGTCGCGCTCGGAGGTGACGAAGCCCGGCTGCGCGGCGTTGGTCGAGTCGCTCAGGAGCAGGTCGATGCCGTCGCGGCCGAGGCGGGCGAAGCCGCCGAGGTCGGTGAGCCGACCGTCGAGCGGCAGC
>JAOPWP010000171.1 GCA_025965615.1 Frankiales bacterium | reverse complement strand
GGTCAGGGGCACGCCGCCATGTTCGCCTGCGGAACGGGTGTAGGTGCCGCAGCGACGGACATAGGATCGACGCGACCGGTGCGAGGCACCGGCGCGCCCTGCTGTGCGGGGCGGGGGAGCGGACACGACAGCCGGCGACGACCGGCACCCGGAGGGGGCATGGCAGAGCGCGAGAGCACGCAGACCGTGGACATCGACGGCACGCCCTCGGGGGCCGGCCGCGACGTCGTGGTGCTCCGGCTGCCCGCGGCCGGCGCCTACCTGTCGGTGCTGCGCACGGCCACCGCGAGCCTGGCCTCCCGGCTGGACTTCACCATCGACGACATTGAGGACCTGCGGATCGCGGTCGACGAGGCCTGCGCGATGCTGCTCGTCCAGGCGGTCCCGGGCGCCGACCTCGAGTGCCGGTTCGAGCTCACGGCCGACGCCATCCAGGTCGACGTCAGCGTCCTCACCCTCGACGGCCAGGAGCCCTCGCGGGACACCTTCGCCTGGACCGTGCTCACCGCTCTCGCGGGCGAGGTGGACAGCTCCCGCGACGCCGACGACCGCGTGACGCTCTCGCTGCACAAGCGCCGGGCCGACCTCACGGGACCTGGGCAGCCGTGACCGACGCGACCGGCCTGGATCCGCTGCTCGCCGACGAGAGCCTGCTCCCCCCCGACCAGCCGTCCGCACCTGCGGCCGAGCAGTTCGCCGAGGCTGCCACCGCGGCTGACGTCCAGGGCCCTGACGGGGCCGACGCCCCCGACGAGGCGGCCGTACCGCTCACCCTGCGCCAGGAGCGCACCGCAGCCGACCGGGCGAAGGCCCGCACCATGTTCATCCGGCTGGCCGAGCTCGAGCCCGGCGACCCCGGCCGGGTGCGCCTGCGCGAGGAGCTGGTCGAGGCGCACCTGCCGCTCGTCGAGTACCTCGCCCGGCGGTTCCGCAACCGCGGCGAGCCGCTGGACGACCTCGTGCAGGTGGCGACCATCGGCTTGATCAAGTCTGTCGACCGGTTCGACCTCGACAGGGGGGTGGAGTTCTCCACCTACGCCACGCCCACCATCGTCGGCGAGATCAAGCGGCACTTCCGGGACAAGGGCTGGGCCATCCGGGTCCCGCGCCGGCTCCAGGAGCTCAAGCTCAGCCTCACCAAGGCCACCAGCGAGCTGTCGCAGAAGAACGGCCGCTCGCCCACCGTCGCCGAGCTGGCCGGTCACCTCGGCCTGACCGAGGAGGAGATCCTCGAGGGCCTCGAGTCGGCCAACGCCTACTCGGCCGTGAGCCTCGACGCACCGGACGGCGGCGACGACGACTCTCCGGCCGTGGCGGACTCGCTCGGGATGATGGACGACGCCCTCGAGGGGGTGGAGTACCGAGAGTCGCTCAAGCCGCTGCTCGAGCAGCTCCCGGCCCGCGAGAAGAAGATCCTCATGCTGCGCTTCTTCGGCAACATGACCCAGTCCCAGATCGCCAGCGAACTCGGCATCAGCCAGATGCACGTCTCGCGCCTGCTGGCACGCACCCTGGCTCAGCTGCGCACGGGCCTGCTCTCCGAGGAGTAACCCCTGCGCCCGGGCAGAGCGGGCGGTCAGTCCGTGTCCGCGAAGGCGCGCCGGGCCTCAGGAGTGGCGAACTGGTAGAGCACGGTGCCGGCGAGCAGCAGCACGGGGACGGCGGCGTACCAGACCCGCCCCTGCACCAGACCCACCCCGACCGGCAGGGCGAGCAGCTGCACGACCACGGCCGGCGCCCGGGACCACCCGGCCGTGCGCCACAGCCCCCGGGCGACCAACAGGACGAGGACTCCGGCGACGAGTGCGAAGCCCGCCTCCAGCAGGGTGGCGGCCCGGTCGTAGGGCTCCCCGACCAGCGCCGCGACGGCGTAGCCCGTCCCGAGCAGGATCAGGGCTGCGCCCTCGACGGCGACGAGGAGGGCGGCACGACGCGCGGCCGAGAGCAGGGTCACGGTTCGGCAGGCTAGTCCTGGATATCCTCCAGGGATGCGTGCGCTGCTGGTCGTCAACCCCAAGGCCACAGCGACGACTCCCGGAGTGCGCGACGTCCTGGCCCACGCCCTGGCCAGTGAGACCAAGCTCGACGTCGTGCAGACCGAGGCGCGCGGCCACGCCACCTCCCTCGCGCGGCAGGCGGCGACCGACGGGCTCGACGTCGTCGTCGCCCTCGGGGGCGACGGGACGGTCAACGAGGTGGTCAACGGCCTGCTCGCCGACGGTCCCCGCGGCGGGCTCCCGGCGCTGGCGGTCGTGCCAGGAGGCAACGCCAACGTCTTCGCCCGCGCACTGGGTCTGCCGTCCTCACCCGTCGAGGCCACCAGCCAGCTCCTGGAGGCCCTGCGCACCGACCGCCGGCGCACGGTCGGGCTCGGTCAGGCCGACGACCGGTGGTTCACCTTCTGCGCCGGCCTCGGGCTCGACGCCCAGGTGGTCCGGCGGGTCGAGCGCCGACGGGCCGGGGGTACCAAGGCGAGCCCGGCCCTGTTCGTACGCCAGGGACTGCGGGAGTTCTTCCTCTCCTCCGGCCGCCGCTGCGCGCCGCTGACGCTGCAGGTCCCCGGCGCAGACGACCAGCACATCGCCCTCGCCCTGGTCTGCAACAGCGACCCCTGGACCTACCTCGGCCCCCGCCCCGTGCGGCCGTGCCCCACGGCGAGCTTCGACACGGGGCTGGACCTGTTCGCCCTGCGCAGCCTCGGCACGGCCAGCACACTGCGGCACCTGCGCCAGATCCTGTCGTCCCGACCTCGGCCGCGCGGGCGAGCCGTCGTCTCGCTGCACGACTGCGACGCGTTCACGGTCGCCTGCGAGCAGCCGATGGCGCTCCAGGTGGACGGGGACGACCTGGGCGACCGCACGAAGGTGGTCTTCCGGGCCTTCCCCGCAGCGCTCGACGTCGTGGTCTGAGGTTCTTGCGGGTTCGAGGAGTGAGTCTCCGCACAGCGGGCACTCCGGGCGCTGAACGGGCAGCAGCAGGACGTGACCAAGGCGACATCCCTACGCAACAACCCGCCGTGCGGACCACTTGCCACGGTCCTCTCGCCG
>JAOPWP010000222.1 GCA_025965615.1 Frankiales bacterium | reverse complement strand
GCGGGGGACGCCCCCCGTCTGATCGAGCTCGTCGGCGACGGCCGCCTCGTGGGCATCGTGGAGACGCACGACCACTGGGACCACGTGCAGGCCCTCGCCGAGGTGAGCGCAGCCACAGGCGCCCCGGTCCTGGCGACGGCCGCTGACGCTCCGGGCCTGCCCGTGCCGGCCGACCGGTTGCTGGCCGACGGCGACGCCGTCGAGATCGGCAGGACCCGCGTCACGGTCCTCACCCTCGAGGGGCACACGCCCGGTTCCCTGGCCCTGCTCTACGAGGGCGACCCGGAGCGGCCCCACCTGTGGTCCGGGGACAGCCTGTTCCCAGGGGGGCCGGGCAACACCGACAAGGACCCCACCCGCTTCGGCCGGCTGCTGGACGACCTCGAGCGCAAGGTCTTCGGACCCCTCCCCGACGCGACCTGGGTCTATCCGGGCCACGGCGCCGACACCACGCTCGGGGCTGAGCGTGCGAGCCTGCCTGAGTGGAGGGCCCGCGGCTGGTGAGGGCCCGGTGACCTTCAGGTGATCAGTGACCCGGTCCTGCCACCATCCGGCATCGGGCCCAAGGGCTACCGCCTGGAACCGCTGCAGAAGCGGATCGCCCGGCTTCGAGCGGCCTGACCTCGACCGGTTCGACGACGAGGGAGCGCCCGGGTGGGAGGGCGCGCAGTACCTCGGCGTCGCGCAGGCGCCCTGACCCGACCTACTCGGGACGCGAGGCGGCCTGGTCCTCCGGGATGCGCTCCTTGTCGGCCCCCGGGCTCGGCGTGTGCTTCTTGATCGCCGAAGGGTCGCGCTTGGTCTTGCGGAGCGACGCCACCGTCGTGATGACCAGGACGGTCACGATGAAGCCGAGCGACAGCGGGATGCCGATCTCGGGGACGCTCTTGCTGATGTTCAGGTGCGCCGCCTCGAGGATCAGCTTGATCCCGATGAAGCCGAGGATGACGGCCAGGCCGATCGACAGGTAGACCAGCCGGTCGAGCAGCCCGTCGAGCAGGAAGTACAGCTGCCGCAGGCCGAGCAGCGCGAAGGCGTTGGCCGTGAAGACGATGTACGGCTCCTTCGTGAGGCCGAAGATCGCCGGGATCGAGTCGAGGGCGAACAGGATGTCGGTCGACCCGATGGCGACCATGACCAGCAGCAGCGGGGTGGCGACGCGCTTGCCGTCGATCTTGGTGGTGACCTTGGCGCCGTCGTACTCGCGGGTGGTCGGCATCACCCGCTCCATGAGCTTCATCAGGGGGTTGCTGCCGACCTCCGGCTCCTCGTCACGGTGCCGTGCCAGCTGAATTGCCGTGTAGATCAGGAAGGCTCCGAAGACGAAGAAGATCCCGGAGAAGGCCTCGATGACAGCGGCGCCGACCGCGATGAAGGCGCCACGCAGCACGAGGGCGAGCACGATGCCGAACAGGAGCACCTTGTGCTGGTGCTCCTGGGGCACGGCGAAGCTCGCCATGATGATGACGAAGACGAACAGGTTGTCGACCGACAGGCTGTACTCGGTGAGGTAGCCGGCGAAGAACTCACCGCTCGACTGGCCACCCGCGACCACGGCCAGGCCGATGCCGAACGCCACGGCGAGCGCGACGTAGAACACGATCCACTTGGTGGCCTCGCCGACCGAGATCACGTGCGGGCCCTTGCGGGCAGCGATCAGCAGGTCGATCCCGAGGATCGCGATGAAGGCCCCGATCGTCAGGACCCAGGTGTAGAGGTGGACCTCGAGCAAGGGGGTTCTCCTCCGGTGGGGCGTGGGCAGTCCACCGGAGGTCTCTCCCGCCCGAGGTGCAGGACCGGTGTGCCGGGCTCCCGACCCCGAAGGGGGTGGGCGCCGTGCTGACGACACATCCGCACGGGGATACTCCCCTCCGAATGGCGTCAGGCTACCCGGCCGGTGCCGCACTGAACCGGAAGGCCTTCTGTGCCGCTCGATCCCGCCCTGCTCGCCGTCGCCGACCGGACGAAGGGGTTCCTCCCGCCGGACGAGGCGGCCGCGCTCCACGACGCCGCGCTCGCGGCCCCGACCGGCACCTGGCTCGAGGTGGGCACCTACTGCGGCAAGTCCACCGTCCACCTCGGCGCGGCCGCTCGCGCCGTGGGCGCCTCGCTCGTCACGCTGGACCACCACCGCGGCTCCGAGGAGAACCAGCCGGGCTGGCAGTGGCACGACCCCTCGCTCGTCGACCCGCACACGGGACGCCTCGAGACCCTGCCGTCGCTGCGCCACACGCTGTTCGACGCCGGTCTCGACGATGTCGTCAGCGTGGTGGTCGGGACGACCCAGCAGGTGGCCGCCTGGTGGTCCTCCCCCCTCACCCTGCTGTTCCTGGACGGCAACCACACCGAGCAGGGGGCGCAGCACGACTACGGGGTGTACTCGCCCTTCGTGGTCCCGGGTGGCCTGCTCGCGATCCACGACGTCTTCGAGCACCCCGAGGACGGTGGGAGGCCACCCTGGAACGTCTACCGGCGAGCCCTCGACAGCGGGACGTGGACCGAGCTGGGAGCGACCGGTTCGCTCAGGGTGCTGGCGCGGCGGTAGCTCGCCCGGCTCCCGGAAAGCCCCAGGCCGTACGCAGGTCGTCGGGCACGGGGGTGGGCGCAGCGTCCCCAGCGGTGAGCACGTAGGTGGTGCGGACCCTGCAGCAGACCCGCCCGCCCACCGCGATGACGAAGGCCACGACGAAGCTGGTCCGTCCGACGGCATCGATCGCCCCGTCGACGTCCACCACGTCGCCGTAGCGGGCCGAGCTCGACCAGGACAGCTCGCTCGCGACGACGGAGGTGTCGAAGCCCCTCTCGTACAACTGGGCGTACGGGGTGCCCGCCTCGTCCAGCACGGCGGTCATGGCCTCGTCCGCGTAGGCCAGGTAGTGGGCGTTGAAGACCACCCCCTGCTGGTCGCACTCGGCGTAGCGGACCGGGGCCGACCAGGTGCTCACGGTGTGCGCGGGCTCACGAGCTCGCGCAGAGGGCGTCCGCAGCGGAGCAGGCGCCGCCGGGCAGCAGCACCCCGGTGGGCAGGTCGTCCCCGGCGAACAGGGCCAGCGTGGGCCCGCCCGACAGGGCATCGGCCGCGAGGACCACGGCGGCCGAGGTCCAGGACGAGCGCTCCACCGGCCAGCGCACGCCCTCGTCGAAGACCAGACCCGTCCAGTAGGAGCCGTCGTCCTCCCGCAGGTGCTGCACCTCGGCCAGGATCGCCAGGCCGCGCTCGCGCTCCCCCACGGCGGCCAGCGTCAGGACGAGCTCGGCCGTCTCGGCTCCCGTCACCCACGGACGGTCCGCGACGCACCGCACCCCGACCCCGGCGACGTGGAAGTCGTCCCACCGGCTCGCGAGCAGCCGCGTCGCCGCCTCGCCCCGGACGGCGCCGGCGAGCACCGGGTAGTACCAGTCCATCGAGAAGCGGCTCTTGTCGAGGAAGGCGTCGGGGTGGCGGGCCACGGCGTGCTGGAGCAGCCCGGCGCCGAGCTCCCACTCGGGCTGGGGCTCCCCCACCAGCTCGGCCAGCGCGATGCCGCACCGCAGGGCCTGGTAGGACGAGGACGACCCCGTGAGCAGGGCGTCGCGGTCGCGGGAACCGTCGGCGCGGCGGCACCAGGACAGCTCGCCGCCCGGGTTCTGGAGGTCGAGCACGAAGTCCAGCGCCCGTCGCACGGACGGCCACATCTCGTCGACCAGCCGGCGGTCGCCGGTCACCCGCCACCACTGCCAGACGCCCACCGCGACGTAGGCGCACTGGTTGGTGTCGACGTCGGCGTCGAGCACCTGCTCGCCGTCGTACTTCATGCACCAGCTGCCGTCAGGTGCCTGGGTGCGCAGCATCCAGGCGTACGCGGCCCGAGCCTGCTCCAGTCGCCCGCCCAGGGTGAGCGCCATCGCGCACTCGACGTGGTCCCACGGGTCGGTGTGACCGTCGGGCCACGGCAACGCCCCGGTGGGGTGCTGCACCGCTGCGATGGCGGCGACGGTCAGGTCGAGCTGCGCCGCGGTCAGAACGCCCGGCAGGTCACGCAGCGACACGAGCCGGTCCCGGTGTGGCGCCGACGGGCTTGCGCAGGTAGACCACCAGGCTCTTGCCGATCACGGGGTCGAGCAACCGCTCGGCGATCCGGGTGAGCTTCGGCGCCTTCATCATGTCCCAGACGAGCATCCGGTGGTACGCCCGCACGAGGGGGTGGTCGACGTCCACGCCGACCGCGCACTTGAGCCACCAGTACGGCGCGTGCAGCGCATGGGTGTGGTGACCGCCGACGGGGTCGAGCCCCACGGCGGAGAGCCGGCGGCGCAGCTCGCTCCCCCGGTAGATCCGCACGTGACCGCCGTCGGCCTCGTGATAGGCGCTCGACAGGGCCCAGCACACGAGCTCGGGACCCCAGCGGGGCACCGTGACCGCGATCAGCCCGCCCGGGCGCAGGACCCGGAACAGCTCGGCCATCGCCACGCTGTCCTGGGGCAGGTGCTCGAGCACCTCGGCCGCGATGATGCGGTCGAAGCTGTCGTCGCCGAAGGGCAGGCTGTACGCGTTGCCCCGGACGGCCCTCGCCTGGGCCCCGGACGGGACCTCGCCCTCCTCGCGCATCGCAGCGAACATGCCGGCCACGTCCTTGAGCTCGCCCTCGTCCATGTCCAGAGCGACGACGTCGGCCCCGCGCCGGTAGAGCGCGAACGCGTGCCGCCCTCCCCCGCACCCCATGTCGAGGACGCGGTCGCCGGCCTCGACCGGGAACTGCTCGAAGTCGACGGTCAGCACGGGTGCTCCTCCAGGACGCTGCGGTACCACTCGACGGTCCGCTCGGCGACCGCCCGCCAGGTGTAGAGCTCGACCACCCGGGCCCGGCCGGCGGCGCCCAGCCGGGCGGCGAGCTCGGGGTCGTCGAGGACGCGGCCGATGGCCGCAGCGAGGGCTTCGGGGTCGCCGGGAGGCACGTGCAGCGCGCTGATGCCGTCGGGCCCGACGACCTCGGGCAGAGCACCCGCGGTCGTGGCCACCAGAGGCGTGGCGCACGCGAGTGTCTCGATGGCGGGCAGGCTGAACCCCTCGTAGAGGCTGGGGACGACGGCGACCTGGGCCGAGCCGAACAGCTCGACGAGGTCGGGCTCGCTGACTCCCGAGACGAAGCGCACCGCGTCGGCGATGCCGAGGCGCTCGATCGTCGCCGCGGCCACACCGCCCGGCTTGGGCCGGCCGACCACGACGAGCTCGACGTCGCGCTCGGTCCGCAGCTTGGCCACGGCCTCGAGCAGGGGGACGAGCCCCTTGACCGGGACGTCGGCGCTGGCCGTGGCGACGATCCGGCCCGGCACGCGCGGTCGCGTGGGCGGACGGAACACGTCGACCTCGACCCCGACCGGCACGACGGTCAGTCGCTCGTGCGGCACGCCGAAGTCCCGGACGATGTCAGCGCGGCTGCTCTCGGAGACGGTGAGCACCGCCGGAAGGCGGCGGACGACCCGAGCCTGCATGCGCAGGAAGGAGTACCACCGCCGGGTGCTCAGACGCTTGCGGAGCCCGGACGCCGCCTCGAGGTCGTGCTCGCGGTCCACGGTGATCGGGTGGTGCACCGTCGCGACGACCGGCACGCCGCTGCGCCGCAGGGCCAGGAGCCCGTACCCGAGGGTCTGGTTGTCGTGGACCAGGTCGAAGTCCCGGACCCTGGGGCGGAGCACCCGGGCCGCTCGCAGGCTGAAGGTCAGAGGCTCGGGGAACGCCGCCGTGCACATGAGCAGGAACTCGAGGACGTCGATCGGCGAGCGGAACTCCCGCACGTGCGGGATGCGGAACGGATCAGGCTCCCGGTAGAGGTCCAGGCTGGGGACCTCGGTGAGATCCGGCCCGGCGCCGCCCACCCTGTCGAGCTCGGGATAGGGCGGACCGCTGAGGACCTCGACGGTGTGGCCGAGGGCCACCAGCTCGCGGGAGAGGGCGCGCACGTAGACGCCCTGCCCGCCGCAGTGCGGCTTGCTGCGGTAGCTCAGGAGCGCGATGCGCAGCGGACGTAGGCCGTCCGCCGCTGGTGCCTGCTGCACGCTTCTCCTCGAGGGTGTGGAGCGCACAGATTACCTACGGCTCAGTAACCCCCGTTCACAGGCGGGTGCCCCCTCCTAGCGCACCCCTGCCGCATCCATCCCGCGCATCTCCTTCTTCAGCTCGTTCACCTCGTCGCGGAGCCGGGCAGCCAGCTCGAACTTCAGGTCGCGAGCGGCCTCGTGCATCTGGTCCGACAGCTGCTGGATGAGCATGCTGAGCTCGGCCCGGGGCATCCCGGCGAGGTCCTTCGCGTGGGTGCCCGCGCCCGGCTTCGAGCTCATCCCCGGGACGGGGGCCTTGCCCCTGGACTGCTGCCGCCCGCCCCCACCGACCAGCTCCGGGTCGTCACGGACGATGTCGTCGAGGATGTCGGCGATGCGCTTGCGCAGCGGCTGCGGGTCGAGCCCCCGCTCGGTGTTGTAGGCGACCTGCTTCTCCCGGCGCCGACTGGTCTCGTCGATCGCCTTCGCCATCGACGGCGTGATCGTGTCCGCGTACATGTGCACCTGGCCCGACACGTTGCGCGCCGCACGCCCGATCGTCTGGATGAGGCTGGTGCCGGAGCGCAGGAACCCCTCCTTGTCGGCGTCGAGGATCGCCACCAGCGACACCTCCGGGAGGTCGAGGCCCTCCCGCAGCAGGTTGATCCCGACGAGCACGTCGTAGTGGCCCTGCCGGAGCTCCTTCAGCAACTCGATGCGGCGGATCGTGTCGACCTCGCTGTGCAGGTAGCGCACCCGGATGCCGAGCTCGAGCAGGTAGTCGGTCAGGTCCTCGCTCATCTTCTTGGTCAGCGTCGTGACCAGGACGCGCTCGTCCTTCTCGGCCCGCACGCGGATCTCGTGGACCAGGTCGTCGATCTGCCCCTTGGTGGGCTTCACCACGATCTCGGGGTCGACGAGCCCGGTCGGACGGATGACCTGCTCCACCACGTCACTGCGGACCCGGCTCAGCTCGTAGGCCCCGGGGGTCGCCGAGAGGTAGACGGTCTGGCCCACCCGTTCGAGGAACTCCTCCCACTTGAGGGGACGGTTGTCCATGGCGCTCGGCAGGCGGAAGCCGTGGTCGACGAGGGTGGACTTGCGGCTGCGGTCCCCTTCGTACATCGCCCCGATCTGCGGCACGGTCACGTGCGACTCGTCAAGCACCAGGAGGAAGTCCTCGGGGAAGTAGTCCAGCAGCGTGTGCGGCGCGGTGCCCGGAGAACGGCCGTCGATGTGGCGGCTGTAGTTCTCGATGCCGTTGCAGAAGCCGACCTGGCGCATCATCTCGAGGTCGTAGGTCGTGCGCATGCGCAGCCGCTGGGCCTCCAGGAGCTTGCCCTGGGCCTCCATCTCGGCCAGCCGGTCGGCCAGCTCGAGCTCGATCCCCCGGGTGGCCCGCTCCATGCGCTCGGGTCCGGCGACGTAGTGGGTCGCAGGGAAGACGAAGACCTGCTCGTGCTCCTCGACCACCTCACCGGTGAGCGGGTGGAGCGTCATCACCCGCTCGATCTCGTCGCCGAACATCTCGATCCGGACGGCGAGCTCCTCGTAGACGGGGAAGATCTCGACCGTGTCGCCGCGGACCCGGAAGGTGCCGCGGCTGAAGGCCAGGTCGTTGCGGGTGTACTGCACGTCGACGAACTTGCGCAGCAACTTGTCGCGCTCGATCGAGTCACCCACGCGCAGCTCGACCATGCGGTCGACGTACTCCTGGGGGGTGCCGAGGCCGTAGATGCACGACACGCTCGCGACCACGATGACGTCGCGGCGGGTCAGCAGGCTCATGGTGGCCGAGTGCCGCAGGCGCTCGACCTCCTCGTTGATGCTCGAGTCCTTCTCGATGTAGGTGTCGGTCTGCGGGACGTAGGCCTCGGGCTGGTAGTAGTCGTAGTAGCTGACGAAGTACTCGACGGCGTTGTGCGGCAGCAGCTCACGGAACTCGTTGGCGAGCTGGGCGGCGAGCGTCTTGTTCGGCGCCATCACCAGGGTCGGCCGCTGGACCCGCTCCACCAGCCATGCCGTGGTCGCGCTCTTGCCCGTGCCGGTCGCGCCGAGCAGGACGACGTCGGGCTTGCCGTCGACGAGGCGGCGCTCGATCTCGTCGATGGCGGCCGGCTGGTCACCGGCCGGCTGGAAGTCGCTGACGACCTCGAACCGGCGCGTCGTGCGGCGCAGCTCCGTGGCCAGGCGCGGCACCGACGGCTTGGCCCCGTGGGGCAGCGACTCGCGGGGGACGGGCTCGACTCGGGTCACTCCGCCACGGTACGTCCGGCCCCTGACAGTCTGCGAGCCGTGCGATCAGCCGCCCGGGGCCTGCGCGGTGAGCCTCACGACGAGCTCGCTCTTGCCCTCGGCGTAGGCGTCGACGTCGTCAGCGTGCCTCTCGGCCAGCTGCGTCTTGAGCGCGGCGTACTCCTCACGCGCCCGGGCGTCGGCACGGAGCCGGTCGCGGAGGGCCAGCGACGCCCGCGCCGAGGTGCTTCCGGCGACGCGCACGTGCACGTCCGCCGCTCTTCCCGGGTCGGCGGACAGGTGCACGTGCCTGCGCCAGGCCACGGGGTCGGGGTGGGCGCGCACGTGGTCACCGGTCACGTCGCGGCGACGGGGGAAGCCGCCCGCCGACAGCGCCGGCTCCAGTGCCTGCACGGCCGCCCGGTCGGCCACGGTCACCTGCAGGTCGACCACGTCCCTGGCCCGCAGCCCGGGCACCGCGGTCGACCCCACGTGCTCGACCTCTGCCCCGCCGGTCAGGTGCCGGAGCCTGGCGACGAGCCTCACCCCGTCGGCAGCCCACCGCTCCTGCGGCTCGACGAGGTGGACCGGCCCGCGAGGGGCGGGGCGCCCCTCGGACAGGTTGTCCGAGAAGGGCACGAGCCGCTCGTCCCACAGAGCCCGGACCTGCCTGTCGAGATCACCGCGGGAACCGGCGTTGTCGATCCACGCGTCGGCTGCCGCCTGACGCTGGGCATCCCCGGCTTGAGCGGCCATCCGCGAGGTCGCCTGCTCCCTGGGCAGTCCCCGCTCCTCGAGCCGGGCCAGGCGGAGGTCGACAGGGGCATCGACGACGACCACGAGGTGGTAGCCGGCTCCGAGCCCGGACTCGACCAGCAGGGGGACGTCGTGCACCAGCACCCTCACCCCGTCCCGCTCTGCCTGGGCCATCCGGGCGAGGGTCTGCTCCCCGACCAGCGGGTGGACGATCGCGTTGAGCCGCAGCCGGGCCGCCTCGTCGGCGAACACCCGCGCGCCGAGGGCCGGACGGTCGAGAGTGCCGTCCGGCGCGAGGACCTCGTCCCCGAACTCGGCCACGATCCGCGCCAGCCCGGGTGTCCCCGGCGCGACGACCTCACGGGCGATGACGTCCGCGTCGACGACCGCTGCCCCTCGCGCGGTGAGGAGCGCACTGACCGCTGACTTGCCGGAGCCGATCCCTCCGGTCAGACCCACGCTGAGCACGCGCCGACCGTACTCGTGCCGAGAGCAAGAGCGGCAGGCCCTCGCCCCTGCATGGCAGGGTCGGAGGATGCGCAGCGTCGTCCGCACCGCACCCCTCTGGCTGACCCTCGCAGCCCTGACGGCCTGCACCGGCTCGTCGCCGGACCCCGTGGCGTCCCCGTCGCAGCAGTCAGGGGAGGCGCCGCCGCCCTCGGCGAGCCCGTCCGGCCCGTCGGTCGAGGAGTTCGAGCAGGCCCTTCGGGCCCGCCTGCGTGTGCCGGCCCTGCCCTCCTTCACCCTGCCGACCGACCTGCTGTCCTCACCCCGAGACGAGGACGTGCGGACGCAGCTCGGCCTGCAGCCCGGGCTGTACGACGGCATCGCCGTGGTGGGGGCCCGCTGCGAGCCGGACGGGGAGGCCAGGTCGGCAGACAGCGGCACCCCGCTGACCGGCGCCGAAGCGGCTGGGACGTTCAAGGACGGGGAGCGCACGGTCACGGTGGCCGGTGACGGCACGGGCGTGTACGACGCACCCGGGCTGCACATCGCCGTCCTGGCCGACGGGACGGGTGTCTACGACGACGGCGCGACCCGGCTGTCGGTGCGACCAGGCGGAGGGGGCACCTTCGCGAACGGGAACCGCCGCTACAACGTGGACCCCGGCGGGACCGGCTCCTACGAGGACGACGAGCTGCGGTTCTGGGTGGGCCCGAGCGGTTCCGGCGGCTTCGACGACGGCACCACCCGGGTGTCGAGGAACGAGCAGGGCATCGTCAGCAAGCGCGGCGACGACGCGCGCGCCGCGGTGGTCGAGGCCCTGATCGCGGAGGGGCTCCCGAGGTTTCCACCCGTCCCCCGCATCGTCCGGGTAGCCCCCAGCGGACCCACCTGCGGGACGATCGTGCGACTCGACGCCAGCGTGCTCTTCGGCTTCGACGACGTCGCCCTCGCACCGGAGGCCCGGGAGCTGCTCGTCCGGGTCGCCGACCTCCTCAAGCACCTGGAGGAGCCCGCGGTCGTCGCGGGCCACACGGACGGCGTCGGGGCGGAGGACTACAACCAGGAGCTCTCGCGGCGCCGGGCCTCCTCGGTGCGAGACGAGCTCGTGCGTCTCGGTGTCCCCCCGGGGTCCCTGGAAGCGCAGGGCCTCGGCGAGGGCCAGCCGCTGCGTCCCGAGGCGCTCCCGGACGGCACCGACGACCCCGCTGCGCGACAGCTGAACCGGCGCGTGGAGCTGGTCCTGCGCGAGGGCTGAGGCGCGGACCCAGACTTCTCGCGCCCCATTTGGAACAATGTCGAGCGACCGGTCATCGGGCCTTTTGCGGCTCTCGTCACATTCCTTTCTGTAGTTGCCTCGTCACTCTCTGCAACAACCGGGATGACGGAAGGTAGTCAATCCCCCACGATGTCCATTTTGCGACGCGCGAGCGGGGGCACGGAGCCCAGTCGGACCCGGCGTGCGACCCGGCCGGCCGGTCACGACTCAGGCCAGACACGAGCCGGGGCGGGCGGGCTTCCTGCCTGTTCCGTGAAACACGTTGTCTGCGAGCGTCGTTCAGCCACAGGTCTCATGCCGCCGGCCTACTCCCCTGGGGTGCGCGTCCCATGACGCACGAGGGAAGTCCTGTGCGGCGAAGGCGAGGCCCTCCGCGACCGAACCCCGTCCGGGGGACACGGCGTCGTGCGGACTGACGACAGTGAGTAGCTGAACGGACACTTAGGACAAAAGCTGACTAGACCGGGTTAACTCTGGGTGACAAGTCTTCCACTTTTCTGATTCCGGATGCGCCAGCACGTTTTCCTGCTTACTCTCCACACCGTCACCACGCGAGCTCCGGACCCGCTCCGGGCGCCTGCCGCTCCCCGGCCGCGTCGGCACAGCCTCTGGGGGTTCCGTCCGTGTTCTCGTCCTGGTTCTCCGGCGCCTTCGGCGCCTCGTCGTGGCGCGAGGTCGCCCCGCTGGGCATCGCAGGCTTCGTCGTCTGGTCCCTCTGGCTCTACCGGGCGATCTCGTCCCGGTTCGCCCACCCGGTGATCAACGACTTCCGGACGACGACCTCCGTGGTGGTCCCGTCCTACCGCGAGGACCCCGAGATCCTCCACCGGTGCGTCCTCAACTGGCTCTCGCACGACCCGACGGAGCTGATCGTGGTGCTCGACGTCGCCGACACCGAGTGCGAGCGGCTGCTCCGCGACGTCGACGACCCGCGCTTCAAGCTGATCGTGTTCTCCCACGAGGGCAAGCGCTCGGCGCTCGGGGTCGGGGTGCGCGCCGCCAAGGGCGAGCTGGTCGTGATGTCGGACTCCGACACGCTCTGGACCGACGGTCTGCTCGCGAACGTCCAGATGCCGTTCGCCGATCCGACCGTCGGCGCTGTGAGCACGCAGCAGAACGTCTACCAGCGCACCACCAGCGTCTGGCGCCGGATCGCCGACTGGATGGTCAACCTCCGCTACTACGACTACGTGCCGGCCATGAGCCGCCACGGGGCGGTCATCTGCGTGTCCGGACGCACCGCCGCGTACCGCCGGTCGGTGATCGCTCCCCTCATGCCGAACCTCGAGCACGAGTTCTTCCTCGGTCGTCGCTGCATCGCTGGGGACGACGGCCGGCTCACCTGGCTCGTCCTCGGCGCCGGCTACAAGACCGTGCACCAGTCGTCTGCCAAGGCCATCTCGATGTTCCCCGACACCTTCCGGGCGTTCGTCAAGCAGCGGGTGCGCTGGAGCCGCAACTCCGCGCGCACGTACCTGACGGCGCTGTGGAAGGGCTGGCTGTGGCGGGTCCCGTTCGTGTCCAAGGTGACCGTGCTCCAGATCCTGCTGACCCCGCTGACGATGGGCCTCACCCTGGGCTACCTGATCTTCAGCCGGCTCGAGTTCACCGCGCGCGGTGCGGCGGTGGTGGCCGGGTGGCTGCTCATCGGTCGCGGCATCCGGGGCTACTCCCACTTGCGCCGTCACCCCTCCGAGATCTGGCTGCTCCCCCTGTACTCGCTCGTCGTGATCCTGGTCGCGCTCCCGATCAAGGCGTACGCCATCTGCACCATGAACAAGCAGGGGTGGCTGACCCGCAGCGCTACGTCAAGGGGCGGCGAGGGCCAGACCAACGCGACGCTCACCGAGTACCTGGACCAGCTCACCCCCGCCCGGCGCGGCCCGCGCCACGGGCAGCACTCCCCCGCCGGCGCTTCGGCGTCCTACATCGCCGAGAGCGCCTGACATGCCGCGTCCCACCACGCCCCGCCTGCGCGCCGCCGGCGTCGCGGCTGTCGCCGCCGCCTTCGGGCTCCTGCCACTCACTCCCGCGCTGGCCGCAGCGCCACCCGTCCCGACACCGCCCGACATCGCCGAGAGCAGCGCTGCGCACGTCGCGGCGGAGGACCGCCGGCTGACCGAGGTCCGGACCGTGACCTCCCTGGCCCGCTGGCAGGGCCAGGAGTACAAGACGGCCTACCGGATGAGCACCGGAACCGGCTACACGCTGGTCCTCACGGCCCGCTCCGCTCCCTACACGGTGGGCGACCTGCTGCAGCTGGCGCCACAGACCTTCCTGCGGCTGTCGGACGGCTCCTACCTGCTCAGCGAGCACATCGTCGTGAGCACCGGCGCCACGCTCCAGCTGTCGCAGCCGGGCGGGCTGAGCATCCGGCTCGCCAGCAGCAGCAAGGGGTTCGTGTCGATCGTGAGCCTGGGCGGACGGCTCGAGCTGCAGGGCGAGGCCGGAGCGCACCTCGCGGTGTCCAGCTGGGATCTGGACGAGGGCAAGGTGGACACCGACCTCGCCGACGGCAGGGCCTACGTCCGCAGCCTCGGGGGTCAGTTCGACGCCCGCTTCCTGGACGCCTCGCATCTGGGCTTCTGGAGCGGCCGCACCGGTGGCATCGCGCTCACCGGGACCGACCGGCCCAACACCGGTGCGATCGAACCGCTCGGGTCCGCCACCCAGCGCGGCGTGCCGTCCGTGCTGGAGGGCGTGACGACGCAGCCGGCCGGACCACTGCAGCAGGGTCAGCGCAACCCGAACCTCAACTACGCCGTCCCCGTGCTCGACTACGTGTCGAGCAACATCAGGGACACGACGATCGACGGCAACGCCTTCGGCCTGTTCGTCTCGGGCGCGAACGGCGTCCAGGTCGTCGACAGCGAGGTGCGAGGCAGCGTCATCGCCGGCATCGTCATGCACCGCTTCGTCACGAACGGCCTGATCAGCAAGACGGTCGCCCGGGACAACGCCGGCGACGGGGTGACCCTCGACCGGGCCACGACCGGCATCACCCTGAGCGAGGTCACCGCCAACGGCAACGCCGGCAACGGCATTCGCGTCTCCGGGCGCCCGATCGCCGAGGGGCCGTCCGCCACCGGGTCGGCCACCAACAGCTTCGGAGGCAACTCCGTGGCCAACAGCACCGCCAACGGCAACGGCAACTTCGGGATCCTCGTCCAGGGCGGCTTCAACATCGGTGTGCAGAACAACCGGGTGACCGGGAACGACATGGGCATCGTCATCAACGGCCCCGCCGAGCGGGTCTCGGTGACCGGCAACGAGGTCGGCAACACCAGGCGCCACGGCATCGCGCTGACCGAGCAGGTGACGGCCTCCACGGTGACCGGCAACGTCGTCGACGGCGCCGCCACGGGCATCTACATCCGTGCGTCGCAGGCCCAGATCAAGGGCAACACGGTCCAGGGGGCCCGTTCCCACGGCGTCTCTCTCGTGGGGCCGGTGGGCGGCAGCAACATCGGCTTCAACGTGCTCGCCGGGGCGGGTGCCAGCGCGCTCGACGTCCGCCGCTCGACCGGGGACGTCGTCATGGGCGAGAACCGGGTCGACGGCTGGGACGACACCAGCCCCTGGTACTTCTGGTTCAAGAAGCTGCTCCAGCCGATGACAGCGCTCTGGGCGGTGATCGCCCTCCTGATCCTGACGTCGGCGGCGCGCAGCCAGAGGCGCCCGGCCGTGGTGGTCCACCCGTACGCCCACCAGATGGCCCACCACGGACCGACTCTCATGCCAGGGGACCGCGTGGTCGACCTCACGGAGCGTGACGACGATCGGGTCCTGACATCGTGAACCGAGCCCTCGCCCTGCTCCGCGAGCTGAAACCGGGCTTTCTGCCCGGGATCGCCGCAGGCGTCGCCCTCGCGGGTCTCCTCGCCGCAGTGCTGCTGGGGCCGGGTGACGAGCCGCAGCGGCTGAGCGCCATCCAGGCGTCGCCCGCCCCGGTCGGGACCTCGTCGCCGCGACTGGACCTGAAGCCCTCAGCGGCTCCCGAGGACCGGGCTCCGGCTGTCGCCACGGCGTCTCCCCAGGGGACGCCCGGCAACAGCGACGACAACGACCGGGACAAGGACGACGAGGAGGAGGGCGCGACCGTGACCGGACCCGTTCCCCCCTTCGACGGGCCACCGGCACCGCTGCCGCGGGCCGAACCGGTCACGTGCCCCGACCCCACGTTCACCGTCAGGACGGCTGAGGAGCTGACGCGTGCGCTCGATCGTGCGACCCCCGGACAGGTGATCGCGCTGCGCGACGGCACCTACAGCGGCAACTTCGTCGCCACGGCGTCCGGCACCGAGGACAGCCCGATCTGGCTCTGCGGGGGGCCGGGGGCGGTCATCGACGCCGGCGGCACGAAGAAGGGCTACGGCCTGCACCTGGCCCCCGCGCGCTACTGGAGGGTGGTCGGGTTCACCGTCCGCAACGCCCAGAAGGGCGTGGTGGCTGACGCCACGCGCGGCACCGTTCTCCAGGGCCTCACCGTGGAGGACATCGGTGACGAGGCCATCCACCTCCGCTCCTTCAGCACCGGAAGTGCCGTCATCGAGAACACCGTCCGACGGACCGGCCTGCGCAAGGACAAGTTCGGCGAGGGCGTCTACGTCGGCTCCGCGAACAGCAACTGGGGCAGGTACAGCGGCGGCCAGCCCGACCGCAGCGACAACAACCTGGTGCACCGCAACCGCATCAGCGAGACCGGCAGCGAGTCCGTGGACGTCAAGGAGGGCACCACCGGCGGCGTCGTCTCCGACAACGCCTTCGACGGCGCCGGCATGACGGGTGCCGACTCGTGGGTGGACATCAAGGGCAACGGCTGGACCATCACGGGCAACACGGGGCGCAACACCCCGCTCGACGGATTCCAGACCCACGAGGTCCTCGACGGTTGGGGCACCGGCAACACCTTCCGGGGCAACACCGCCGACGTCGACCCGCCCGGCTTCGCCTTCCACTTCGCGCCGCCTCGCGACAACGTTGCCGCCTGCGACAACCGCACGAGCCGCGGCGCACCTGCGAGCAGCAAGCCCGCCTGCCGCAACTGATCCCCCTGGCTCCGACGTCGCAGCCGGCATCACGACAGCACCGCAGAGCACCTGCCCATCACACCGCTGGTCCACCCCACGCGACGATTCGAGGAGACCGACATGCTCCAGACCGCGGCCGACCCGGCCACGACGACCCGCTCGCCCCGCCTCACCGTCATCGGCACCGGCTACCTCGGCGCCACGCACGCCATCTGCATGGCGGTCCTGGGCATGGAGGTGCTGGGCGTCGACGTGGACGCCGAGAAGACGGCCCGGTTGGCTGCGGGCGAGGTGCCCTTCTTCGAGCCGGGCCTGCCCGAGCTGCTCCGCAAGGCGCTCGACTCGGGGCGTCTGCGCTTCACCACGGACTTCGAGGAGGCCGGAGCGTTCGGAGACGTGCACTTCTTGTGTGTGGGCACCCCGCAGACCAAGGGCAGCGACGCCGCAGACCTCACCTACGTCCGGGCCGCGACCGCGGCTCTGGCCCGTCACCTGGACCGACCCGCCCTGGTCGTCGGCAAGTCGACCGTGCCGGTCGGCACCGCGGCCGAGCTCACCGAGATGCTGCACGCGCTGGCCCCCGCTGGCACCCAGGTGGAGCTCGCCTGGAACCCGGAGTTCCTGCGCGAGGGCTTCGCGGTCGAGGACACCATGAACCCCGACCGGCTCGTGTTCGGCGTCAGCTCGCCCTCGGCCGAAGCCGTGCTGCGCGCGGCGTTCGCACCGGTGCTGGACATGCACGACACCCCCGTCGTCGTCACCGACCTCGAGACTGCGGAGCTGGTCAAGGTCGCGGCCAACTCCTTCCTCGCCACGAAGATCTCGTACATCAACGCCATGGCTGAGGTGTGCGAGGCAACGGGTGCCGACGTCACCGCCTTGGCCAAGGCCCTGTCCTACGACAGCCGCATCGGCGGCAAGTTCCTGCGTCCGGGCCTCGGCTTCGGAGGGGGCTGCCTGCCCAAGGACATCCGGGCCTTCCGCCACCGCGCGACCGAGCTCGGCGCCGGCCAGGCTGTCGCCTTCCTCGGCGAGGTCGATGCGATCAACCGCCGCCGGCGGGCCCGCACCGTCGATCTGGTCCGGGAACTCGCCGGCGGTGACCTGAGCGGCGTGCGGGTCGCGGCCTGGGGTGCGGCCTTCAAGCCCGACAGCGACGACATCCGTGACGCGCCCGCGCTGGACGTGGCAGACGCCCTGCAGCGCGCCGGGGCGCACGTCACGGTCTACGACCCGGTGGCGATGGACAACGCGCGCCGCGACTACCCGCAGCTGCGCTACGCCACCTCGGCCATGGGCGCTGCGTCCGGCGCCGACGTCGTGGTGCTCCTGACCGAGTGGACGCAGTTCCGCGAGGTCGACCCGCAGCTGCTGGGCAAGGTCGTGCGGCAGCGCCAGGTCGTGGACGGCCGGCACGCCCTCGACCCGGTCGCCTGGCGCGCGGCGGGCTGGACCTACCGGGCTCTGGGTCGTCCGTGAGCCACCGGTGACGCGCGTGCCCGCCGCCCGGCCCGCCGGCAGCAGCCCGGCGGGTCGGCGGGTCGTCACGCCCCTGGTCGCTGCCGTGGTCGGGATGGCCCTCGGCGGCTGCGCTCACGGACCGGCTGATGCCGCCTTCGGTGCCCAGCCGAGCCCCAGTCCCGAGATCGTGCTGCTGCCGATGCCTTCCGCGACGGCGGCTGCCCCGCCGAGCGGCACGACGGCGACGTACCGGCAGGTGGCCGGCGTGACCCTGCCCGACCCGGGCACGACGCCTGGCGCGACCTTCCCGGACGTCACCACCACGCAGCTGTGCGACGTGGCGTACAGCCACGGGGTGCGCAACCCGAGCTACGACGACAAGGCTCGGGCCTTCGCCCTCTACGGCGTCTCCCTCCGGGAGCGGGACCAGTACCTCGCGGACCGGCTCATCCCGGTCTCGCTCGGCGGCAGCAACGCGATGACCAACCTGTGGCCGCAGCCCTACTCGGGCGGCGCGTTGGACAAGGACCTGCTCGAGAGCCACCTGCGTCGCCTGGTCTGCACCGGTCGGGTCCCGCTGGCCGAGGCCCAGCGGGCCATCGCCAAGGACTGGGGGGCGGCGGCGAAGAAGTACCTGCCGATGGTGCCCACCGACGCCTCCCCCTCGCCGAACGCGAGGACCGGCCCGGTCGACCCCTTCGAGGTACGCCGGGGCGGGCTCTGCCCGGCCGCCGGAGCGACGGGCCTGACGGTGGACAAGGCGATCGCCTTCACCTGCCAGCTCACCAGCGACGGCACCTTGAGGTGGAGCAAGCGCTACTGATCGACCCGGGAGATCTTCAAGTCACCCCTCTGCGCGGCCGATCTCAGGGGTATGCGCCCCTCCACCCGCCGTGTCCTTCCTGTGATCGCCGTCTCCGCCAGCCTGCTGGCCACTCTCCCTGCGGCAGGGGCGAGCGCCGTTGCGACTGCCCCGTCGCTTTCTGCGCTGAGCGCCCCGCTGGCCGGGGCCCGGCTCAGCGGTCCGGTCGAGGTGCAGGTCGCCGCGCCCGCAGGGAGTTCCGTCAAGTTCCTGCTGGACGGCGGCTACCTCGGGAGCGACAAGACCCCCCCGTACACCTGGCGCCTGCAGGCACCGGTCGGCAGGCACGAGCTCAAGGTGCGGATCACGACGAGCAGCGGGACCCAGCTCCGCACCGAGGCGGTCTTCTCGCTGGTCGCGGGCGCGACGACGAGCACGCCGTCGGCTCCGGCAGCGCCTGCCCCCACCAGCCCGGCGCCCCCACCCGCGCCCGCGCCGGACCCGGCTGCGCCAGCCCCTCCCACGTCCGTACCTGGAGCCCTGACCGTCAGCACCGTCGCAGGCCTGCGCTCGGCGCTGGCCAGCGCCAAGCCCGGCGCCGTGATCACCCTCGCCGATGGCGAGTACGTCTTCCGGCCGCGGCTGGTCGCCTCGTCCTCCGGCACGCCGAGCGCACCCATCACGCTCCGCGGCTCGCGGGCTGCGATCATCCGCTCCACGGGAGTGAGCGGTGACTACGGGCTGCACATCACCGGGTCGTTCTGGCGGGTCGAGGGCCTCACGGTCGCCCACGCCAACAAGGGCATCGTGCTGGACCGCTCCGTCGGGACGGTGCTCGACGGCGTGCAGGTCCACGACATCGGGGCGGAGGGCGTCCACTTCCGCTCGTGCTCGTCCGACGGCGTCCTGCGCCGGAGCCTGGTACGCAAGACCGGCATCACCAGCCCGCAGTTCGGTGAAGGCGTGTACGTCGGCTCGGCCAACTCCAACTGGGCCGGTTACGCGTGCACCGACGGCCGGGACAACTCCGAGCGAGTCCTGGTCGAGGACAACGTCTTCCAGGACATCGCTGCCGAGGGAGCCGACCTCAAGGAGGGCACCGACAGCGGCATCCTGCGTCGCAACGTCTTCGACAACGTCGGCTTCTCCGGTGCCAACAGCGCTGACAGCGCGGTCGACGCCAAGGGCAATGGCTGGCTCATCGAGGACAACACGGTCCGGGGTGCCCGCGGCAAGTTCCTCGACGCCTTCCAGACCCACAGCGTCTACCAGGGGTACGGCACCGGCAACGTCTTCCGAGGCAACCGGGTCGAGGGCGCCGTTGCCGGCTACGGCGTCGCCTTCTACCCCGCGCTCGGCAACCAGGTCGAGTGCAGCAACAGCGCCCCCGGGGCCGTGAAGGGCCTGTCCTCGGTCCGCTGTCGCTGACCCGGTCCCACGACCGAGACGAGCCCCCACCGGCCTGGCCGGTGGGGGCTCGTCTCGTACGTCGTGCTCGTGCTGACGTGCTCTGGGCTACTGGCCGCCGGAGAGCTTGTCCCGCAGGGCCTGCAGCGCCTCATCGCTGGCGAGCGTTCCGCCGGAGGCGGCCGGTGCCGGCTTGGCAGCG
>JAOPWP010000146.1 GCA_025965615.1 Frankiales bacterium | reverse complement strand
CCGGTGCAGAAGAACTGGGCGACCTCGTGCACGTAGCCCTTGTTCCAGATCTGGTTCCAGGACTCCTCGATGAGGTCGTGCGGGATGACCAGGCCGTACTTCTCGAGCGGGACGAGGTAGCTGCGGTAGTAGTCGTCGTAGATCCACCGACGCCACATCTCGGCGTAGCTCTCACGGTCCTTGCGACGGTCCTTGGTGCCGTACTCGATGAACGTGCCGATGGCTGCGTCGACGACGCGGTGGTTGTTCCACCAGGCGTAGCGCAGGTCGCGCTCGAGCAGCTCGTGGTTGCCCTCGTCGGCGAGGGCCATGAGCAGCGTCGCGTAGCCGTTGCTGATGTGGCGCGACTCGTCGGACTGCACGGAGTGGAACACGGTCGGCAGCAGGTAGTCCCCGTTCGCCGCCGCTTCGGCCGGCATCGCCACGAACAAGGTGTTGGTGAAGGCGGTCTCGGCCACGATGGTCAGGTAGATGCTGGCGGCGGTGATGGCGTCGCCCGTGATGAACCCCTCCGCGAACTGCCGCCCGATGGTGCCGCAGTAGTCGTTCTGGAAGTTCTTGAGGCTGCTGTTGAAGCCTGCCGGGTCGATGTAGTTGTTCATGTAGAGGCGCTTCAGGTTCTGCTGGATCGTCGAGTGACGGACCTCGTCGATCATCTGGATCGCCTGGCCGTTGTGCAGCTCGGGGTTCGGCACGTTGTTGAACAGCAACGGCATCGCCCGGGCCGCCGAGATCTCCGGCAGCGGGATGATCGACAGGAAGAGCTTCTGCCACTCCAGCCACCGCTCCTGGACCTGGCGGAACATGTTGCCGCGGATCGCTCCGTCGGCGGCGCCGTAGACACGGCTGTCCTTCTCCTCCTGCATCGGGAAGTAGGACCGCAGGACCTGCTTGAGCGGGTCCTTCTTCTTCGCCTTCGAGAAGGTGTAGTCCGTTCCGTACTGCGAGACGGGCTCGTGGTAGAGCGGCTCCCAGGCCAGTTCCTGGATCTTCTGGTGGGCCGCTGCCACGCTCTGACGGGTCATGAGCGTCCTTCCGGGGGTCAGGGATGGGCTGCGCTGAGTGGCAGCAGACTCCTTGCGGGGCCTTCCGGCGGTCTCACTCTGAGACAGTCGGCCGACCCGGGCGTCACGTCTCGAGCACGGCGTGCCGGATCTCGGCGAGGTGCGCCCTGACGTCGCGCGCGACCTGCCGGTTGCCCTCGGCCGACGGCTCGATCCCCAGGGCGACCAGCAGGGCCTGTGCCGGGCCGCCCGGGTCGCCCGTACTGCCGAGCACCGGGTGCAGTCCCTGGTCGACCAGGTGGTGGAACACCAGGTGGACGATGCTCCACGGGTTGTAGGTCTCGACCTCGTCCTCGGGCACGGGGCACCTCCGCGGTGCACGGCTCCTTGCCGTGTGGCCCCGGTCTACCGAGCAGGCTGCGCAGGCGCTGTCTCAATCTGAGACACCGCGCCACGCTCGACGGGTGCGTACGGTGTGACCCACCGCACATGCGGAGCGGGGCGAACGCCTGCCATGAACCGCAGGCGGGAGGGGGGGCGAGGTGCCCGAGCGCCTTCTTCCTGATGCCGGCGGCCGCACCCTGGCGCAGGCCCGGCAGCGCTTCCTCACGGTCGACCCGTTCGAGCCCGAGGGAGTCCGCCAGGCGATCCTCGCCTCGTGGTGGCGCTCGCGCGACTCGAAGGTCGCCGCCGACCACCTCCAGACGGTGTACGTCCGGGATCCTGAGCTCGACACCCCCCTCACGCGCAGCGCCGAGCCGGTCCTCCGGCACCTGGCCGACCAGCTGGACGGCCAGCCGGTGAGCATCGTGCTGACCGACGCCGCCGGCGTCGTGCTGAGCCGCATCACCGCAGACGCGGCGCTCGAGCGGCAGCTCGACAGGGTCAACCTTGCCCCGGGGTTCTGCTACGCCGAAGGGGTCGTCGGCACCAACGGCATCGGCACCGCCCTCGAGGCCGGGCGGGCCATGCACGTGTTCGGGCACGAGCACTACGCGGAGAACCTCGAACAGCTGGCCTGCGCCGGTGTCCCGATCAAGCACCCGATGTCGGGCAAGACGGTCGGCGTCCTCGACCTCACCTGCTGGCGCCGGGACGCCGGGCCGTTGCTGGTGACCCTGGCGAAGACGACGGCCGAGCAGATCCGGCAAGCGCTCCTCACAGAGACCGGGATGCAGGAGATCGAGCTGCTGAACGCCTACCTGAGGGCGTGCAGGCACAGCTCCGGCATGGTGTTCGCGCTCAACAACGACGTGGTGATGATGAACGAGACGGCGCGCAGCACGCTCGCCGACGGCGACCAGGCCTCCCTGCTCAGGCACGCGGCTGAGGCGCTGGCCAGCAAGAGCAGCACGAGCACCGTGGAGCTCCCCTCCGGGATCCAGGTCAGGCTGGCCACCCGTGCTGTCCACGGCGCCGGACGGGTTGCGGGAGGGGTGGTCGACGTGCGCGTCGTCTCCGGCGCAGAGGTCACGTCCGCCCCGCCGATCCACCGCATGCTCCTCCCCGGCCTGGTCGGCACGGGCACCCTGTGGCGTCGTGCCTGCCTCGAGGCGGAGAGCGTCCACCGTGCCGGGGGATGGCTGGTGCTCGAGGGCGAGGAGGGGTCCGGCAAGCTCGCCCTGGTCCGGGCCCTCCACCAGCGGGTGGACCCGGGCGGTCGGTCCGGCGTCGTGGACGGTGCCGAGTGCGCCGTGGATCAGGCCCGTTGGTTGGACGAGGCCCGGCGCACGGTGGCCGGTGACGGCACGATCATCGTGCGCCACCTCGACCGGGTGCCTGCCGTCCCCCTGCGGGCCCTCGTGGCGGCCCTGCAGGACACAGCCGGCCGGCCGGGTCCGTGGGTCGCCGTGCTCACCCGTGAGGGCGAGACCGGACCCGATCTCACGCGACTGCTGCAGCTGTGCCCCACCACGGTCCACGTGCCGCCCCTGCGCCACCACGTCGAGGACGTGCAACAGCTGGTGCCCTTCCTCCTGCAGCGGCTGGGAGCCGGGCAGCTCACGTGCTCGCCCGAGGCGATGCAGGTGCTGCTGCGCTCGCACTGGCCCGGAAACGTCGCCCAGCTGCTGGAGGTCCTCCGCCACGTCCTGCGCCACCGCCGCACGGGCACGGTGCTGCTGACCGACCTCCCGCCCGCCGTGCAATCGCTCAACCGCCGGCGCTTGAGCACCATGGAGTCCCTCGAGCGGGACGCCATCGTGCTGGGGCTGCAGGACGTGGGCGGGAACAAGGCTCAGGCTGCCCGCTCCCTGGGCATGTCCCGGGCGACCATCTACCGCAAGATCCACGACTACGGCATCAGCAGCCAGACCAGCTGACCTCACCCCAGGGAGCTCCCTTGATCTTCATCACCGCGAAGTTCCGCATCCGGCCCGAGGACGCAGACCGGTGGCCGGAGATCGCCGAGGACTTCACCCGGGCGACACGCGCCGAGCCCGGGTGCCTGTGGTTCGACTGGTCCCGCAGCCTGGACGACCCCACGGAGTACGTCCTCGTCGAGGCGTTCCGCGACGGCGACGCGGGCGCGGAGCACGTCCGGTCGGAGCACTTCGCGACGGCGCGTCGGACCCTGCCGCCGCACCTCACCGCGACGCCGCGGATCGTGAACGCCGAGGTCCCCGGTGTGGACTGGTCGGAGCTGGGCGAGATGGCCGTCGACGGCTGAGCGCCGTCCGGCAGGCACCCCTCAGCCGTCGAGCACCTTGCCGGGGTTGAGCAGGCCTCGGGGATCGAGCGCGACCTTGACGGCGCGCTGCATCTCGAGCACGGCAGGGTCGAGCTCCATCCGGAGCCCGTGCCGCTTCAGCAGGCCGATGCCGTGCTCACCGGTCACCGTCCCGCCGAGCTCGAGCGCGCCCGCCATGATCTCGTCGAAGGCGGCCTGGGCACGTTGCGTGGCGCCCGGGTCGCCTGGCCGCAGGAGCAGCAGCGGGTGGAGGTTGCCGTCCCCGGCGTGGGCGATCGTGGCGATCGTGGTGTCGTGCCGCTCCGCTGCCCGCCCGACCAGGGCGAGCATCGTCGCCAGCTGCGCCTTCGGGACGCAGACGTCTTCGGTGAGCACGGGTCCGAGCCGCTGGAGCGCCGGCAGGGCCAGACGCCGGGCCGCGAACAGCGCGTCCGCCTCATCGGGGTCCGACGTCTGGACCGCGAAGGTCGCGCCGGCCTGCTCGAAGCACAGGACGATCGTGCTGGCCTCGTGCTCGCCCTCGAGGCCGGAAGCATCGGTGCGCCCCAGCAGGAGGGCTTCGGCCTCGCTCGAGATCCCGGTGTTCTTCCAGGCGTCGACGGCGTCGAGGCACCTGCGGTCGACGAGCTCGAGCGCTGAGGGAGTGATCCCGGCCGCCGCGACCGCCGCGACGGCGCGTCCCGCCGCCACCAGGGAGGGGAAGAAGCCGGCAACCGTGCGCTCCGCGGCGCGGGCGGGCCGCAGGCGGACGGTGACCTCGGTGATCACTCCCAGGGTGCCCTCCGAACCCACCATCAGGGCAGTGAGGTCCAGACCGGCGACGCCCTTGGCGGTGCGGCGCCCCAGGCGGACGAGCGCTCCGGTGCCGGTCGCCACCTGCAGGCCGAGCACGTAGTCGCCGGTCACTCCGTACTTCACGCAGCACACGCCACCCGCGTTCGTGGCGACGTTCCCGCCGAGGGTGGACCAGGCCGAGCTCGCGGGGTCCGGTGGGTACCAGAGGCCGTGGGCGGCTGCGGCAGCCCGGAGGGCGTCGTTCACGACTCCTGGCTGGACCACCGCAAGGCGTTCGAGGGGATCGACCTCGAGGATCCGGTCCATGCGGTCGAGGCTGATGACCACGCACCCGGTGAGGGCGTTCGCCCCTCCCGACAGGCCGCTGCCGGCGCCGCGCGGCACGATCGCCGTGCCGGTCCTCAGGCAGGCGAGGACGGTGGCCTGCACCTGCTGCGCCGTCAGGGGCCGCACCACGGCTGCGGGGAGCCCGTGCTCGGCCCAGGGCGCCTGGTCGTGGGCGAAGCCGCCCATGACATCCGGATCGGTCGTGATCACCTCAGCCGGCAGCTCCGAGTGGAGCTCCGTCAGCAGTGCGCTCATCCCTTGCCCTCCCGTCCCGCTCGACCAGCTTCACAGGAGGTGGAGGTCCCGTGCCGCCTGCACCGCCGCGCGCCGGTCACCGACGCCGAGCTTGCGGTAGGTCGCCTGGCAGTGCGTCTTCACCGTGTTCACCGAGACGTACATCGCAGCAGCGATGTCGCGTTGGCTGAGCTGCGTCGGGAGGTACTGCAGGAGCGCGAGCTCCCGCTCGGTGAGCTGCTCGACGAGCCCTGGTGCCGGCGGGGCAGGCGGCCGGTGGACACCGTGCCGGGCCTCGGCCCGTGCCAGGTGGCGTCCGACGATGCCCGGGTCGACGCACCGGCCGAGCAGCGTCCTCGCCTCGTCGAGCAGCGCCAGCCCTGACGGGTCACCGGACCCGAGCAGCGTGTCGCCGCAGGAGGTGAGGACGTACGCGCGACCGAGGTCGGTCGAGGCCCGCCGGCCCAGGCCCAGCGCCCGCGCAGCGTCGACGAGCGCGCGGGCCGGATCGTCCGACGTGCTGGCGCGCACGGCGTAGGCAGGCGCGACGCCGTGGTAGTCGGCCAACCCGTACCCGGCGGCGGCGACCAGCGCCGCCTCTGCCGCAGACGCGGCCGTCGCGGGCGTCCCGGAGTCGAGCTCGACGACGGCAGCCGAGACGAGGGCCAGCAGGCGGGCGGTCGGGAAGTGCTCGGCCTCGGCCTTCTCCGCGGCGAACTGCAGGACCCGCCGCGCGTCGTCGGCCAGCCCCGCCCAGGCGTACGCAGCACCCACTGCCGTCCCCAGGTCGGCGTTGCGGGACGACAGCGCAGACGGGACGTCCACGCTCCGGGCCAGGCTGAGCGCGGTCGCCACGTCACCTCGGGCCAGCGCGATGTTGATCCGCAGAGAGGTGGTGACGACCACGTCGAAGCCCGGCGGTGCGAGGGCGACCGCCGTGTCGAGCCAACCCTCCGCCCGCGAGTAGCGGCCGCCCAGGTAGTCACACCAGCCGTGCAGCAGAGCGCACCCGAGGTGCGTCCGGCCGAGTTCGCCGACCGCCTCGAGGATCCCGCGCAGGGTGTCCACCTGGCCGTCCTTGAGCAGCTTGGGCCCGTGGACGATCAGGAGTCGTGCCGCCTCCTCGACGTCGCCAGCGGCCAGGCTGTGCCGGATCGCCTGCCCGTGGTCGCCTCGGGAGGCGAACTCCTGGGCGGCCCGCCGGTGCAGGTCGAGCAGGCCGTCACCGAGAGCCTGCCGGGCCTCCAGGTGCAGCAGGTCCCGCAGGAGGTGGTGGTAGCGGAACCAGGTGCCCGTGAGGTCGAGGCCGATCAGGAGCTGGTTGGTCGCGGCGGTCGCCCTCAGCCACGTCGCACCACCGCGGTCCCCGGTGACAGCGTCGACGAGCGGTCCGTCGAACTGCTCCAGCACCGACGTCTGGAGCATCCGCAACCGGTCCTCCGCCTCGAGAGCAGCGAGGAACTCGTCCCGCAGGTATTCGACGACCAGCTGGTCGTCCCCCCGGAAGGCCTCGAGGAACGCGGTCGGGTCGGCAACGCGCTGCAACGACAGTCCGGCCAGCACCAGGCCGGCCGCCCAGCCTTCCGTCCGGCCGCAGAGCTCGTCGACGGCAGCCGCGTCCAGGGCCGGGCCGGAGGCGGCGAGCAGGCCGGTCGCCTCTTCCGGGTCGAAGCGGAGGTCGGCCCCCCGCACCTCGTGGAGCTGCCGTCGGACGCGCAGACGGCCGAGGCGGAACGGCGGATCGATCCGCGTCGAGAGCACCACCGTGACCTGTGGTGGGGCCAACTCGATGAAGCGCTCGACCCCGGCGTGCACGCGGCCGTCGTCGATGAGGTGGTAGTCGTCGAGGACCACCACCAGCCGGTCGACGCCGACCAGCTCGTTCACCAGCGCCGAGACGACGGAGAGCTCGTCGCCGCCCGCGCTGGCCACGAGCGGGGCCAGGTCGCGGCAACCCGGCACCGCCTGTCTGACGGCTTGCGCAAGGCCGGTCCAGAACCGGGCGGGGTCCGAGTCGCTCGACTCGACCTGCAGCCAGGCCATCGGCTCGTTCCGGGCCGCGAGCCAGCAGGACAGCAAGGTCGACTTCCCGGACCCCGCCGGAGCGCTGAGCAGGAGCAGCCGTGCGCCGGCGGCCACCCCCGAGTCGAGCGCCCGCTCGAGCCGATCGCGCCGCACGGGGCGAGCCGGTGGCAGGGGAGGACGGAGCTTCGTCGCGGCCAGGCCGATGTCCCCCACGGACGAACCGTACGGCCATCTCACCCGGGTGAGATGAGCGAGAAGGCGAGGCGCCAGGGCCTGCCCCTCGCCAGAGTCGCGGCATGCCCACACCGACGCGCTACGAGATCGTCCTGCGGGGCCGGGCCAGTGCCCGGCTCCTCCGGCCGCTGCTCGACGACTTCACCCTCGACCACCCGTCCTCAACCACCACCCGGCTGGTCGGCCCGGTCGTCGACGCCAGCCAGCTCCACGGCGTCCTCGCCCACCTCACGTCGGTCGGCGCCGAGGTCATCTCGCTGGGCCCCGTACCTGTCCCGATCGCCACCCACGACATCGCAGGAGCGCACTCATGATCTCGGTCTCCGGACTCCGCAAGCAGTACGGCAGCCGCACGGCCGTCGACGACCTGACCTTCGACGTCACCGCCGGACGGGTCACCGGCTTCGTCGGGCCGAACGGCGCCGGCAAGTCCACGACGATGCGCATGATGGTCGGCCTGACCCGACCCGACGCCGGCGAGGTCCGCTACGACGGCGTCCGCTACACCGATCTCCGCCACCCGGCCCGCGTCGTCGGGGCGGTCCTCGACGCCCGCTGCATGCACCCGGGGCGCTCGGCCCGCCACCACCTGCGAGCCACCGCGGCACTGAGCGGCCTGCCGTCCGGCCGCGTGGACGCGGTCCTCGCCGAGGTCGGTCTCGAGGCTGCTGCCGGGCAGCGCGCCGGTGGGTTCTCGCTCGGGATGCGCCAGCGCCTGGCCCTGGCCGGGGCCTTGCTCGGCGAGCCCGAGGTGCTTCTGCTGGACGAGCCCTCCAACGGCCTCGACCCGGACGGCATCCGCTGGCTGCGCAACTCGCTCACCCGGTTCGCTGCCCAGGGCGGAACGGTCTTCGTGTCCAGCCACCTGATCGGTGAGCTCAGCATGTTCGCGGACGACCTCGTCGTGGTGGGTGGCGGAAGGCTGCTGGCCGCGGAGTCGGTCGAGGCCATCACCGCCCGCAACGAGATCACCGTCGTCGCCGAGACCGCCGAGCCCGACCGGCTCGCAGCCCTGCTGAGAGCAGCCGGGCTCGAGGCCGACGTGAGAGGGCACCGGCTCCACGTCCGCGGGACCGACCGGCGAGCAGTCTCCTCGATCGCCTTCGAGGGCGGGATCGCCCTGTCCCAGCTGACCGAGACCTCGCCCTCGCTCGAGGACAACCTGCTCGAGATGACCGCTGCCTCAGCCGAGTTCGCGTCCGCGTAAGCCTCACCCCACCCCTACCGGAGGAACCAGACATGATCACGACCCTTCCGCCCCGCACCACGCACGAACCCGAGCGCCGCGCGCCGGGCGACGACCTCAGGGCCCTGCCGACGGTCCTCCGGAGCGAGTGGATCAAGCTCTCGACCGTACGGGCGAACGCCGTCGTGCTCGCCACGACCGCGGCCATCGGGGTCGTGGCCACCTGGGCCACAGCCGAACTGGTGACCGACGAGGTCCTCACCGTGGCAGGGGTGTTCGTGTACTCCACCTTCCTCACCGCGGTGCTCGCCGCCATCGCCTCGATCCTGCTCTTCACGTCGGAGGCGCAGCACGGCACCCTGGCCGCTGCGCTGACGGCCCGGCCCGCGCGCTGGCTGACGGCGGTCTCCAAGACGGTCCTCGCCCTCGGGCTCGGACTGGTCCTGGGCGCCACCGGCATGGTGACCGGCCTGATCGGCGCGAAGCTCGGCGGTCTCGAGACCGGTGACACCTCCGGCATGCTCACCACCGCCCTGTGGGCGCTCGTGTTCACGTCGCTGGCAGGCGTGCTGGGGCTGGGGGTCGGCATGGTGGTCCGGCACAGCGCCGGAGCCGTCAGCGGCCTGCTCGTGTGGTGGCTCGTCGTGGAGAACCTCCTGTGGGCGTTCCTCCCCGCGGAGGCGTCTCGCTTCCTGCCCTTCTACTCCGGCGGCGCGCTGCTGGGAGTCGACGTCGACACGAACACGCCCGAGACCCTTGCTGTTGCACTCACCCGCACCCAGGACGCCCTGGTCTTCGGGGGTTTCGCGGCGATCGCCCTGCTGGCCGGCACTGTCCTGCTGTACCGACGCGACACCGACTGATCGCCATGACGATGACAGCGGCGGTCCACGACCGGTACGGATCGGCTTGCGACGTCCTGCGGGTCGAGCAGGTGGCCCGACCCCAGGTCGCGGACGACGAGGTGCTGTTGCGGGTACACGCGGCGGGCGTCGACCGGGGCGTCTGGCACGTGATGACCGGACTGCCCTACCCCGTGCGGTTGGCCGGCTACGGGCTCCGTGCGCCGAAGGCCCGGGTCCGCGGCTCCGACGTCGCCGGCCGGGTCGAGGCGGTCGGCCGTGCGGTGACGGGCCTGCAGGTCGGCGACGAGGTGTTCGGCTCTGGAGCTCAGGACAGCCTGGTGGCTCGTAGCACCAGGTCGTGCGTGTGGTGCGCGCCCTCACCCCCGTCGATGTCGCGGACCCGGCGCTCGTCGACCTCCACGCGCCAGCCGTCGTCGAGGTGGCGCAGCACGTCGGCGGGACTCACGTAGTCGGCCGGGTCGAAGCCACGGGCCCGCGCGTGCTCCGCATCGACGTCGGCGTGGTGCACGACGAGCAGCGTCCCCCCGGGTGCGACCGCGGTGAGCAGGGCCCGCTCCGCGTCGTCGCCCGCCGTGTGCAGGAGTGCGGGGTACTGCGCGGAGACCAGGTCGAATCCCGCTGGAGGCAGATCGGCGTCGAGCAGCCCGCTGTGCAGCCACCGTACGACGGATCCTGCGGCCTGCGCGGCACTCTCGGCACGGTCGAGCGCGACGCGCGACACGTCCAGTGCCGTCACCTCCCACCCCTGCTGCGCGAGCCACACGGCATCGGCGCCCTCTCCACAGCCGACGTCGAGGGCGGTCCCGGGAGGCAGGCCAGCCGCCTCGGCGACGAGGGCGCCGTTGGGTCGGCCGCTCCAGACCCGGTCCTTGCCGGAGTAGCGCTCGTCCCAGGAGGCGCCCTCGGGAAGGCCGGCGCAGTGGTGGTGGGTGGGGCTCGGCTCGGTCATGGTCCGATTCTGCGCCCCGGAGCTCGCGACCGGGCCGTCAGCACCGCGTGCGTTCGCGGTGATCACCCGGACGGGCCGGGCCCGGCAGCCGGAGGCAGCTGGTGGCCATGCCGCCGGGCAGCTCGATTCGCGCACCGGTGATGGCCGCGCATCCGGACCCCGCTCGTACGCGAGCGCGTCGACCTGCAGCAGCCACGCCACGTCCTGCTCGCAGCACGGTCGGCTCCGTGGCGCGCCGGGACCACGCCTGGACCTGTATACCCCCATGGGGTACAGTTCGCCCCGCGGACATTGGAGAGGCCATGGACCACAGCGAGCACGCCCCGACCACAGAGGGCCGAGCCCTGACCCGCCTCGCGGTCACTGCGACGCTGCACTGCCTCACCGGATGCGCCATCGGCGAGGTCCTCGGCATGGTCATCGGAACCGCCCTGGGGTGGACGGACCTGCAGACAGTCGCACTCGCCGTCGGCCTCGCGTTCCTGTTCGGCTACGCGTTCACGATCGGCCCGGTCATGCGCAGCGGGCTCGCCCTCCGCGCCGCCGTCCCCGTCGCGCTCACCGCCGACACCATCTCGATCACCGTCATGGAAGTCGTCGACAACGGGGTCATGCTGACCGTGCCAGGCGCCATGGACGCCGGTCTCACCTCTCCCCTGTTCTGGGGCGTCCTGGCCTTCGCGCTCCTCGTGGCGTTCGTCGTGACCGTCCCGGTCAACCGTTGGCTCATCGCCCGCGGCAGGGGCCACGCGGTGATACACCAGTACCACCAGTCGCCCCGTGGCGAGGACGCGCACGCGGGACACTCGGGCGGGGACGTCGGCCACGACGTGCACCGCTAGAAGTCCCTGGGGGTCGGCGTGGGCGGACGGATCAGGAGGCACCCGGTCGCCGCCTCGCTGCTCGCCGCCGTGCTGGTCCTCGCCGGCGCCTGGGCCGTCAAGCTCGCCCTGATCGCCCGCAGCGTCGGGGTGAACGCCGACCACTGGGCGGCGCCCCAGGGCCAAGCCGGAGGGCTGCTCTACGTCGCGCTCGGTGACAGCGCCGCCCAGGGCATCGGTGCCAGCACGCCCGACCGCGGCTACGTCGGACTGCTCGCCGACAGGCTGCGGCGCAGCACCGGCGGGCCCGTCGAGGTGGTCAACCTCAGCAAGAGCGGCGCGCGGATCAGCGACGTCCTCGACACGCAGCTCCCCGCCCTCACCGCCCTGCGCCGCTCACCCGACGTCCTCACCGTGGCCATCGGCGGCAACGACATCCGCGCCTACGACCGCGCCACGTTCGCCGCCGAGACCGAGCGCCTCACCGCCGCGCTTCCCCCAGGCACCTACGTCGCCGACGCTCCCTACTTCATGCACGGCAACTGGGAGCGCGACGCCACCCAGGCCGCCGGGCTGCTCCGGCAGGAGGCGGCCGCGCGCGGGCTGCGGCCCGTCGCCCTGCACGACGCCCTCGAGTCGCAGGGCTGGACGGCGATGCTCACCCAGTTCGCAGCCGACTGGTTCCACCCCAACGATCGCGGCCACCGGGTCTGGGCTGACGCCTTCTGGCGGGAGATCGAGCCGGGCCTGCGCCGGTAGCGGCGGGGTTCCACCGAGACGTGGGCCTGTCGGCGCGCCTGCCAGAGCCGTCCGGGACCTGCCGGTCCGGCGTCGGGCGTGGTGGCGGCAACGGGGTGTCAGAGGAGGCCGGCGACGGCTCCGCCGTCCACGGCGAGGGCGGTGCCGTTGACGAACGCGGCCTGCCGGGAGCAGAGGAACGCGACGATCTGGCCGAAGTCGGCGGGGTCGCCGGCCGGGCCGGTGGCCCCGCGTTCGATGAACCGGTCGGTGGCGTGCAGGCCGGGTGCGGCGAGGTTGACGGTGATCCCGTCGGGGGCGAGGTCCTGCGCGGCGGTCTTGGTCCAGGACCAGAGCGCGGTCCGGGCGACGTTCGACAGGGCGAGGTCGGGGATGGGCTGCTTCACCGACGCGGAGGCGATGAACACGATCCGTCCCCATTGCTGCGCGCGCATGCGGGGGACGGCCGCGCGGGCCAGCCGTACGGAGGCGAGCATGTTGGCGTTGACCGCGGCGAGGATCTGCTCGTCGGTGATGTCGAGCGCGCGGCCTGCCGGCGGGCCGCCCGCGTTGGCGACGACGGCGTCCACGCGTCCCCACCGGTCGACGGCTGCCTGGACGAGCCGGGCCGGGAGCGCCGGGTCGGTGATGTCGCCGGGAACGACGAGCGCGTCGTCACCGCACCGGTCGGCGACGGCCTGCAGCGCGTCGCCGTCGCGGGCGTTGAGAACCACTTTCGCGCCCTCCGCGGCGAGCGCGAGGGCGGTGGCGCGCCCGAGGCCCTTGGAGGCTGCGGTGACGACGGCGACCCTGCCGTCCAGTCCGAGGTCCATCAGGCGTGCGCTTCTGCGAGCCGGCCGGACGCCCAGGCGTGGCTGGTGGCGACGACGCCGAGGACGGTCTCCAGCTCGGCGGTGTCCCGCGGGCCGAAGAGCATGACGAACCCGGGGGTGAGGCGGACGCCGGCGAGCGGATGGGCGGCGCCCCACCCCTTGGCGACGAGGTCTGCCACGAGCGCCGGCGGCAGGGCCAGGTGCATCGACCCGTCGTGGCCGGGGTGGACGTGCGCGAACTCCCCGGCGGACGGGACCAGGAACGCGTCGTGGTCGGCCCCGCGGTGCTGCTGGTCGAGCATGAGGCCGCGGGCCCCCGGTACGGAGATCGCGGACTGCCTGGACGTGACGCCGGGGAGCGCGGCGACCAGGTCGAAGAGCCGCTCCTGGAGGGCCAGCGGGGCGTTGTCGGTGCGCTGCTCCTGCGGGATGCCGGAGGTCACCTCGGGCCGTGTGCCGGCCCGGGCGGGGAGCCGGCCGTCCGGGAGGCCGGGCCAGGCGGTCGGGCCGGGTGCGGCGGGGCCGCGGCGCGACAGGAACATCAGGCGCTCGGCGAGCCAGCCGCCGACGGTGGCGAGGGCGTCCGGGGTGATGCCGTGGCCGCCGGGGTGGCGGACGGCGACGGTCGGCGCGCCGGACTCCCCGAGCAGGTAGTGCCAGGTCCGGTCGAGGAGCTCGCCGGGGATGACGGTGTCCTGTTCGCCCTGCACGACGACGACGGGCACTCCGGCCAGCCTGGCGGGGGTGGTCGGGACGCCCGCGTCGAACGGGAGCGTCCCGTAGAGGACGGCCGCGCCGGCGTAGCGCGCGGGGTCGTCGAGCAGCAGGCCGCCGGCGAACGCGGCGCCGCCGCTGAACCCGATCAGGACGACGGGCCGCCCGACGGGGGCGACGGTGTCGAGCCAGCCGCGGAACCAGTCCATCGTCGAGCGGAGGGACTCCGCGACGGGGCGGCCGATGCCGCGGTTGGCGAACCAGGCGTACCCGCCGCCCTCGGCGATCGGGGCGCGGACCGCGGCGTACGCCGGGCCCTCGGGCAGGTGCCCGGCGAGGCCGGCGATGTCGCGCTCGTTGCTGCCGCGTCCGTGGAGCAGGACGACCAGCGGCGCCGCCGGGTCCTCGGACCCGGCGGTGGCCACCACCGGCGCGGGGAACGTGGTCATCCGCCGGTCCTCTGCGGGACGAACTGCCCCGCGGTGCGCACGCCGGTCCACCTGTCGATCTCGGCCTGCAGCTCGAGCCGGTCGACCGGGGCGCTGTTCTCGAACTCGCCCCACGCCTCGCGGGGCAGCATCCACATGACCTCGAACTCGTTGCCGTCGGGGTCGGCGCCGTAGACGCTCTTGGTCGCGCCGTGGCTGCTCTCCCCGCCGAGCGCGCCGGCGTTCGCCAGGATGAACCGGGCCTCGGCCAGCTCGTCGATCGTGTCGACCTGCCACGCGAGGTGGTACAGCCCGACCTTCCCCTGGGGCTTGGGCGCGGCGGACGGGCCCAGGCCGAACAGGCCGAGGTCGTGGTGGTTGCCCGAGCGGGGCAGCCGCAGGAACGCGGCGTTGGCGCGGGGCTCGCGGGCGGCGACCTCGAAGCCCATGACGTCCGTGTAAAACGTCTCCGCCCGGGCCAGGTCGGCGACGAACAGGACGGCGTGGTTGAGCCGTACGGGGTTCACGGTGGTCATCGGGGCTCCTGGGCAGCGGTCGGGCCGACGAGCGCGAAGTGGCTCTGCCACGTCCAGCCGTTGGCGGCGTTCAGGCTGATGTTAAGGAAGGCGATCTCCTCCAGGGACCGGGCGAACCGCAGGCTGCCCGCGTCGACCGGGCGGAAGCCCAGCGACTCGACGAGCCGTGACACGGTCGCCTTGGCCGCGGCGTCGTCGCCGGCGATGAGCGCGTGCAGCGGCCGGCCGTCCTCGCTGGGGTTGGCGTAGCGGGACGCGAAGACGGTGTTGAGGGCCTTGACGACCTTCGCGCCGGGGATCTGCTGCTGGAGGGCCTCAGCGGCGGAGACGCCCGTGGTCGTCAGGTCGGTGTAGCTGTCGTTGAGGGGGTTGGTCGCGTCGACGACGGTCTTGCCGTCGAGGGCCCCGGCGAGGTCGGCGACGACCTGGGCGACAGCGCCGTGCGGGACCGCGAGGACGACGGCGTCGGCGCCCTGGACGGCGTCGGCGCTGCTGGCGGCGGCGACGGCACCGGTGTCGGCGGCGGACTTGGCGGCGCTGGCCGGGTTGGACGCGGCGACGACGACGTCGTGGCCTGCCTTGGTGGCGGCGGCGGCGAGGCCGCCCCCGACGTTGCCCACTCCGATGATGGCGATCTTCATGCTGCTCTCCTGACCTGTAAGAGGTTGAGTAGTCAACTATCACTCGCTCGTGAGCCGGATGCAATCCCTGACGGGTAAGATGTTGCTGTGGAACACATCACAGAGGCAGACGACCGGCTCGTCACGACGTTCGGCAGGCTCCTGGAGGCCCACTCCCTGCTCTCCCGCCGGGCAGGCAGATCGCTGGAACGGGAGTGCGGCATCCCGCATGCCTGGTTCGAAGTCCTGCTCCGGATCTCCCGCGCCGACGGCGGCCAGGTCAGCATGGGCTCGCTCGCCCAGCAGGTCGCGCTCACCAGCGGCGGCATCACCCGCCTGCTCGACCGGATGATCGACGCCGGCCTCGTCCGGCGCGTCCCCTGCCCCACCGACCGCCGCGTCCTGTTCGCCGCCCTCACCGACCAGGGGCAGGCCAAGCTCGCACAGGCCCTCGTCGTCCACGCCGCCGACCTGCGTGACGCCTTCCACGGCTTCACCGGCGCCGACCTCGACACCCTCGACGGCCTCCTCGACCGGCTTCGCGAAACGCCCTGAGAACCGGGCCCCGGCCCGGCTCGGAACCCTGGGGCCACCGAGGGATGTCCGGGCCGCCCCTTGGACCTGCGTGCTGACAGGTCCTCTCGCGGCGGCGGTCAAGGCGGCACCGCTTTGCCGACCCATTGCTAGGCCGTTCGCGAGCCGCCGTAGTCAGCTACATGTCGGCTTCAACAGCCCGTCGTGATGATTGGCTGAGCAACTATCAGTGCCGACAACTCTGATGTTGAGGCGTCGTTGTCGAAGCTTCCCGACGAAAGAGGATCGCATGTCCGCAGGCAGCCTGCCCGGAGTGATCCTGCACCTGGGGTGGAGCACGCAGACCACCATCACGGACGCACCGCCACCATTCACCCGCCGGCACGAGGCGCTGTGCACCTGCGGGTGGCGCGGAGCTGCCCGTCGTGACCTCGAACTGGCTCGCGAGGACGGCTTTGCGCACTCCATGACCGAACCGCGCTCAGACCCCCGCTGAGCCGGCCGGCGGGGCGAGCTCGCTTCCCCGGGCCGAGGCACAGTTCCGTGGTCGCGCCGATCACCGCTCCAGCCAGTACGAGCTGTACGCCGCCGCCTGCATCCGAGGCGGCGTGCAACCGGACCTGCTCAACGACGCCGGCTGATGGAACACCCCGCTGTGGATCTACGCCGTCTACGCGCTCGTGATCTACATCCGAGCCGCTGCAGATGTGGCGGCAGGACGGTTGAGCAGGTCGTCCGCGAGCTCGCCCGCAGGCACGCACTCTTCGACGACGTTGATCAGAGCCTGCGAGCAGGCAATTACGACGGCCCCTAGCCCCAGCAGCACATGCGTGCCGGAGGTCAAGGGTGAGGGGGCAGCGGGCCTCGGCTTCTCCGCTCTACGTGCCGGCCGCGTGCTCGTCCCTGTCGGCGGCCCGCGCCGCCAAGCTGCCGGCGATCCGCCTGCACGACCTCCGGCACACCACGCTGGCCCTACGGGCCGGAATCCACCCCCGGATCGTCCAGGAGCGGCTGGGGCACGCCAACGTCTC
>JAOPWP010000058.1 GCA_025965615.1 Frankiales bacterium | reverse complement strand
CTCTGCTGCGTCGCCGACGCCGCATGCTCCTCCGCCGACGCCAACAACTGCCCCGCCGACGCCCCGATCTGCTCCCCACCCGTCCGGATCTGACCCACCAGACCCCGCAGGTTCCCGATCGTGTGGTTGAACGCGGTCGAGAGCACCTTGAGCTGACGGGTGTCGTTCGTCGAGTCGACCACCACGCCGAGGTCGCCGTTCGCGGCCCGCTCGAGGTACCCGGACAGCTCGGACACGCGACTCTCGAGGGCCTTGCGCTCCGTCCTCGCCTTGGTCCTCAGGTCCCAGACGGCGGCCGACAGGGTCGAGTTGAACCACGCCACGATCGGGAAGGTGAAGCCCACGAGGATCAGGGGAGCGACGGCCTGCTGGTCCAGGTTGTGCGAGACCCCCGTGGCGACCACGAGGCCGGCGGCGGAGCCGAGGCTGATCAAGCCGGACTGCCAGCCAGGCATGGAGACGGCTGCGAACAGCACCGTGCCGAACAGCCCGATCCACACCTGGCTGTGGACGCCCCCCGTGACGGCGCTGCCGCCGGACGCCCAGATCACGTCGAGGGTGAGCAGCGTGCCGCGCACCTTGGTGATGTGCGTCAGCACGAAGTGCGAGCTCATCGCCATCCTCGGCAGGAAGGTCAGGAACGTCGTGAGGACGACCCCGAACACCGTCCAGCCCAGGTAGGCCCACAGATGCACGACGACCCCGGGCGGCGAACCCAGCTGGTCCATCAGGATGACGGTGACCAGCGTCAGGCCGAGCATGAGCCAGGTCATGATCGTGGCGGCCTTGGCGAGCCGCAGGGTGAAGTCCATCAGGTGGTCCTCGTCTGGAAGGTCACGGTCCGTGGGGAACCGCAGGTCAGGGGCGAAGGAGGTCAGCCGGCGCGTCGCGCTCGCGGGAGGCTCGAGGCAAGGGCGAAGACGGCGTCGAGGTCCAGCAGGCCGTACGGGCCCTCCCGGTCGGTGACCTGACCGGCGAGCAGCGCTCCGGTGCTCTCGGGCAGGTGCGCCAGCGACTGCTCGAGCGTCTCGGGGTCGAGGACGGCACCGCCCGCCACCGCCTCGACGAGCAGCCCCACCCGGACGCCGCCGTGAGCCAGCACCACCAGGCGACCGCGCCGGTCGAGGCTGCCGGTCCCGGCGGCCAGCAGGCTGCGCAGGTCGAGCACGGCGAGCACCCGGCCGCGCCAGTTGGCGACGCCGGCGACCCAGGACGGCAGGCCCGGGACCCGGGTCAGTCCTGGCGGGCGGCCCACCTCGGCCACGGCGGACATCGGCAGCGCGTACCGGCACCCTCCGAGGCGCACGACGACGAGCTCGGTGGGGGCGATCGGGCCCGCGTGCTCCGCTGCGGCCGTGGCGGGCACAGCGGCAGCGCTCGTCGAGGGCCCGACAGGTGCGGTGAGAAGGGTCACGGGGGTGTTCTCGGCGGGGAGGGCGTACAGGTGTAGCCCGACGACCCGATCTACCTCCCGGGCGAGCTGCCCGGCCAGCGGCTCGGCGGAGCCACCCGGCACACCACGGCGCTGGCCAGCGCGCCGGCTGCGAGGAAGACCAGCCCGACCAGCCCGACGACGACCAGGTCGCCCTCGGTCCGCCTGGTCATGAGCGGGACGACGACGGCCAGCCAGAGCAGGCCGGGCACCCCGGCCCCCAGCCGTCCGGCGAGCATCCCGCCCGCACGGCCCACGGCGACGTTGCCCATCACCGCGATCACCCAGCAGACCGGAACGAGGACCCCGGCGACCCGGAACGACACCAGGAAGGCACCCCACAGGGCGAGCTCCACGGTCAGCACCAGCACCAGGGCGTACGCAGCGACCGCCGCGAGCCGCTCCGCCGGAGCAGCGACGACGTCGGGGGCAGGCATCCAGACCAGCCTGCCACGACCTCCCGGCGGCCGCCCCGTGTCAGGCCTCGGCGGTCGCCCGGTCGGTCAGGTCGACCGTGCGCGGGGCGGCGGCGGCCCGTTCGAGGACGTCGGTGATCTCCGTGCCGACCAGCTCCTCGTGCTCCAGCAGGGCATCACGCAGAGCCTCCACCAGGTGCCGGTTGGCCTCGAGCAGCGCCTTGACCTCGATCTTCTGCCCCTGCAGCAGGCCTTCCACGGCGTCACGCCCCCGGTCGTCGGCCAGCACCCGGCCGACGATGTTGGTGTCGCTGAAGGAGCTGTTCTGGATCGCGGCGTAGGACAGCAGGCTCCCCTCCATGCCGTGCGCTCCGACCATCTCGGCGGCCGCGTTGGTCGCGTAGAGCAGGTCGCCACCCGGACCGGTCGAGACGTCGCCGAAGAAGATCTCCTCGGCGCACTGACCGGCCAGGGCGATCTTGACCAGCGCCTGCATCTCGGTCCGGGAGCGGGTGAAGACGTCTTCGCGGTCGCCGTGCGCCAGCATGCCGAGGGCACTGCGCCGCTTGATGATGGTCAGCACCTCGAGCCGCCGGTGGGGGGCGGTCAGCCACGCCGCCGTGGCGTGGCCGGCCTCGTGCGTTGCGATGAGCCGCTTCTCGTGCGCGGTGTAGCCGACGGGCTGGCCCATGCCGACCTCCTCGACCAGGCGGGCCTTCTCGATGTCGGTCCAGGTCAGCTGGCCCGCCCCGCGACGCACCGCGTTCACGAGCGCCTCGTCGAGCAGGTGCTCGATCATGACCGGGCTGTATCCCTGCGTGATGCCCGCGAGGGTGTCGCGCTGCGCCGGGACGTCGAGCTCCTCGGTGTGGGCCTTCTTGGCCAGGAAGTGGTCGATCAGCTCGCGGCGTCCGGACTTGGACGGCATCTCGAACGTCACCCGGCGGTCGAACCGTCCCGGACGGAGCAGCGCGGGGTCCAGGCCGTCGGCGCGGTTGGTCGCGGCGATCAGCAGGATGTTGGAGGGGACGACCTCCGGACGGTCGAGCTGCCGGTCGGGGGACAGGAACAGGTTGACCTTGTCGATGAACCAGCCCTTCAGCCGCTGGCCGCCGGTCGGGTCGTCGAACGACTGCAGCTGCACCAGCAGCTCGTTGACCGTGCCGCCCGTGCCCTCGCTCACCATGGCATTGACCTGCAGGCCCGGCGACGACGCAGCCACGGAACCGGCCACCATGGCGTAACCCGACGGCAGGCACGCCGTGCCGTGGCAGCTGGTCAGCACGCCCGCGCCCGACGCGGTCATCGCCGCCGTCATCCCGGAGGAGACCCCGCCTCGCGACATCGCGATGGCGTCGATCTCCTCGATGAAGCCGATCGCGCCGCCCTCCTTGCGCGCGGCCTTGCGCAGCGCCTTGAAGTACGACCGGATCTTCTTGGCCGACGCCCCGAACCACATGGACTGGAAGCTGGTGGCGCTGACGAACAGGAAGGGCACGCCGGCCTCCCGGGCCATGGCCCGGGCGAGGTGGGTCTTGCCCGTGCCGGGTGGGCCCTCGAACAGCAGCCCGCGGCGCGGTGTGCCACCCATCTCGTCCCGGAACGCCTTGTGGGCCAGGAACAGGTTGAGCGAGCGGACCACGTCGTCCTTCACGCCGTCGATTCCGACGACGTCGTCGAGCGTCGTCTCGATCTGGTCGGGCCGGTAGACCACGTGCGGCGACCGGGCCGTGACCATGGTCTGGCCGATCGTGAGGCCGATCAGCATCATGAAGAAGATGATGATGACGAGCAGGAACGGGTCGATCGAGGGGAAGGGCACGAAGCCGCCGCCGTCGTAGGTCGCGGCCCGCAGCCACAGCGCCGCCACGACCACCCAGACCGTGATCGTGAGCTTGACCCAGCGCGCCCGCCGCCGGACCTCCCGGGTGGCCCCGACGTCGGCATCGGACATCCGGACCACCCCGCCGCCAGCCGCACCGATCAGCCCGTCGAGGCGTGCACCGGACGGGTTCGACGGGTCCGTGCGGGGCTGGCTCACAGGGGTCCTCCAGGACGACCGAGACGGGCGGGGCGTGCGCCCGGTCCGATGTCGCCGAGTCTCCCCGGTGCAGGCGCGTTCGTCATCACGCAGCGTGAACATCACCCGTTCGGACCATCCAGTCCAGGGGGCTCCCGTCCGACAGGAGCCGGCCGGTCCTCAGGCGTGCTCGACGCCGGCGAACAGGTCGTCCTCGCGGCCGGAGGGCCCCGAACCGGGGCCGCGCTCACCTCGTACGAGGATGTAGTGCTCGCGGCCGAACGCGCGCTGACCGACGTTGTTCGACAGGGCGAAGAACGGCCCGTCGAGCTCGATCTGGCTCTTGTGGGCCCGCATCGCGGCCACCTTGGCGTCCAGGTGGTCCGAGGCGTCGACCTCGGTGGTGATCACCTCGTCGGACACCCCGAACGGCAGGTCGTCGGCCGAGTCGACGCCGAAGAAGTTGGTCTCACCGCTCTGCTTGAGCAGGTCGATGCCAGCCTGGAGCATGCTCTTCGAGACCGCGGTCCAGTACAGCTTGCTGGGCTGCCAGCGCTCGCCGAGCTGGGGGGCGTAGGCAGGGTCCCCGGAGGCCTCGAAGGCCGCGACGGTCACCCGGTGGGCCTGGATGTGGTCGGGGTGACCGTAACCGCCGTTCTCGTCGTAGGTGATCACGACCTGCGGCCGCACCTCGCGCATGACCGCTACGAGCTCCCGGACCGCCTCGTCGAAGTCGGCCTGCCAGAAGCAGTCGGGCCGCTCGTTGGCCGGGGTGCCCATCATGCCGCTGTCCCGCCAGCGGCCCATGCCCCCGAGATAGCGGGAGTCGCTGATGCGCAACGCCTCCATGGCCGCTGCCAGTTCGCCGGCCCGGTGCGGTCCGAGCCCGTCGTCGCGATCGGCAGCCAGGTGGGCGATCTCGGGCACGAGCACCTCGCCCTCCTCGCCCAGCGTGCAGGTCACCAGGGTCACCAGGACGTTCTCGGCGGCGTACTTCGCCATCGTGGCGCCCGTGCCGATCGTCTCGTCGTCGGGATGCGCGTGCACCAGCAGCAGTCGTCGAGGGGAGTCCAGCGGCACGATGTCGACCGCCTCGCCGGCGGCGTCGACGGCTGTGGCCGCCGCCGCGAGCACAGCGCTCTCCACGTCCTGCTCGAGGCGTTCACCGGGCTCGGGAGACGGGAGGGTCGCATCGGTCATGGGGCGACCCTACGACCCGGTCTGCCCGATCCGGCTCCGTGAACGTGGGTCCGACCGGTGCCGTGGTGTGCCTGCGCCGACCTGCCCCGACGTGGCACTCTCACTCCCGTGTCCGCCGATCCCACCACCACGGAGTCGGCTGTCGGCGTTGGTGTGGTCGATCCGACGGTGCTCGGAGCACTGGCTGCCCGCCTGGGCGACCGGGCGGGCGGGTTCCTGGCGACCCTGCTCGACACCTGGGAGCTGGAGACCGCCCAGCGCCTCGAGGAGCTCGACCGGGCGATCACCGACGGGAAGCGCGCGGGGGTCGCCCGGGTGGCGCACTCCATGCGTGGCAGCAGTGCCGCCATGGGCGCCGTGCGGTTGTCACTGGCCTGCGGACAGGTGGAGGTGGCCGCCCGCGGCGATGAGCCCACGGACCTGGCGGCCGCTCGGGACCTGTTGGCCGCCGAGGTGGCCCTGGCCCTCGCGGCACTCGCGGACCTGCACCGCGGCGGAGACGCCCCGGTCTGATCAGTTCAGGGTCGGGTCCGACGGGAAGCTCGCCGCGAACGCGATCGGCGGGCCCTGCCGGTACAGCACCTGGTGCCAGAGCCGTTCGGGTCGCGGGCTGAACGCGTCGTCCGGCAGCGAGTCGAGGACCCACCAGCCGCCCTCCTCGACCTCTGACTCGAGCTGACCCGGGGACCAGCCGGCGTAGCCCGCGAAGACCCTCACCTCGGTGACCACCCGCTGGACCTCTTCGGGCCGTGCGTCGAGGTCGACGGTGCCGACCGAGCCAGCCGGCATCCCCTCGATCGCCGAGTACGCGGCGGAGCGACCTCCCGCACGGGCATGTCCGAGGCAGATCGCCGCGGAGGGGGAGACGGGGCCGCCGCTGAACACGAGGGGCGGGGCCGCTGACAGGTCGGCCCAGGAGGGCAGCACCTCGGCGAGCTCGGTGCCCGTCGGCCGGTTGAGCACGACGCCCAGCGCACCGTCCTCGGAGTCGGCCTGCAGCAGGAGGACGACGCTGCGGGCGAAGTGCGGGTCCAGCAGCTGCGGGGTGGCGACGACCAGCTGACCGGCTCTCATGCCGACCTCCCCTCCGACGGTCCCGGATCAGGCCAGTGAGGCCTTGGCCTTGTTGCGCCCGGTACGGGCACGCTCGCCCTGGTCGAGGATGACCTTGCGGATGCGCACGGTGGCAGGCGTGACCTCGACGCACTCGTCCTCGCGGCAGAACTCCAGCGCCTGCTCGAGGCTGAGCTGCTTGTGCGGGATCAGCGGCACGAGGACGTCGGAGGAGCTCTGCCGCATGTTGGTGAGCTTCTTCTCCTTGGTCGCGTTGACGTCCATGTCGTCGCTGCGGCTGTTCTCGCCCACGACCATGCCCTCGTAGACCTCGGTGCCCGGCGGGACGAACAGGGTGCCTCGCTCCTGCAGGTTGGCCAGGGCGAAGCCGGTCGTCGGACCGCTGCGGTCGGCCACGAGCGAGCCGGACGGCCGGGTGCGGATCTCGCCGTGCCACGGCTCGTACCGCTCGTGGATGTGGTGCAGCAGGCCGGTGCCGCGGGTCTCGGTGAGGAACTCCGTGCGGAAGCCGATCAGCCCACGGGCCGGGACGATGTACTCCATGCGGGTCCAGCCGGTGCCGTGGTCGACCATCTGCTCGAGCCGGCCCTTGCGCAGCGCCAAGAGCTGGATGATCACGCCCTGGTAGTCGCTGGGCGTGTCGATGGTGAGTCGCTCCATCGGCTCGTGGACCTTGCCGTCGACGAGCCGGGTGACGACCTGCGGCTTCCCGACGGTCAGCTCGAACAGCTCGCGGCGCATGACCTCGACGAGGATCGCGAGCTGCAGCTCGCCGCGGCCCTGGACCTCCCAGGTGTCGGGGCGCTCGGTCGGCAGGACCCGGATCGAGACGTTGCCGACCAGCTCCTTCTCGAGCCGGTCCTTGACCTGGCGGGCGGTGAGCTTCTTGCCGCTCTTGCCGGCCATCGGGCTGGTGTTGATGCCGATCGTCATCGAGATGCTGGGCTCGTCGATGGTCATGAGAGGCAGCGGGCGCGGGTCCTCGGGGTCGGCCAGCGTCTCGCCGATGTAGATCTCCGGGATGCCCGCGATGGCGACGATCTCACCCGGCCCGGCCGAGTCGATCGGCACGCGGGTCAGCGCCTCGGTGCCGAGCAGCTCGGTGAGCTTGACGTTCTCGACGGTGCCGTCCTTCTTGCACCAGGCGACCGTCTGGCCCTTCTTCATCGTGCCGTTGAAGATGCGGCACAGCGCCAGGCGACCGAGGTACGGGGAGGCGTCGAGGTTCGTGACGTGCGCCTGCAGCGGTGCGCCCTCGGTGTAGGTGGGGGCCGGGATCGTGTCCTTGATGACCTGGAACAGCGGCTCGAGGTCGGGGCAGTCCGGGCTCGTGCCGTCCGCGGGACGGGTCAGCGAGGCCTGCCCCGTCTTGGCCTGGCAGTAGACGATCGGGAAGTCGATCTGCTCCTCGGTGGCGTCGAGGTCCAGGAACAGCTCGTAGCACTCGTCGACGACCTCGGCGATGCGCGCGTCGGGGCGGTCGACCTTGTTGACGACCACGATGATCGGCAGGTTCTTGGCCAGCGCCTTGCGGAGCACGAAGCGGGTCTGGGGCAGCGGGCCCTCGGAGGCGTCGACCAGCAGCACGACGCCGTCGACCATCTCCAGGCCGCGCTCCACCTCGCCACCGAAGTCGGCGTGGCCCGGGGTGTCGATGATGTTGATGATGACGTTCTGGCCGTCGGGCGCGTGGTGCAGCACGGCGGTGTTCTTCGCGAGGATCGTGATGCCCTTCTCGCGCTCGAGGTCCATCGAGTCCATGACGCGGTCGGTGACCGCGCCCTCCTCCTGCTGGTGCT
>JAOPWP010000034.1 GCA_025965615.1 Frankiales bacterium | reverse complement strand
ATCTCGTCCTGGTCCATGAGCAGCCGGCGGATCAGCCCGATGTGGTCAGAGCCGAAGGCGGTGCCGCAGGTGGCGACCGCCGTCGGGACGCCGGCCAGGTGGCAGGCCATGACGTCGGTGTAGCCCTCCACGATCACCGCCTGCCGGCGGCGGGCGATCTCCTTCTTGGCGACGTCCAGCCCGTACAGCACCGAGCTCTTCTTGTAGATCGGCGTCTCGGAGGTGTTGAGGTACTTGGGACCGGTGTCGTCCTCGGAGAGCTTGCGGGCGCCGAAGCCCACGACGTCGCCGGCGAGGTCGCGGATCGGCCAGACCAGCCGGCCCCGGAAGCGGTCCACCGGCCCGCGGCGTCCTTCGGAGGCGAGCCCGCCGAGCAGCAGCTCCTCGTTGCTGTAGCCCTTGGACCGCAGCTGCTTGACCAGCACGTCCCACCCCTGCGGGGCGTAGCCGACGCCGTAGGTGGCAGCCGCGTCCCGGTCGAAGCCCCGCTCGGCGAGGAACTGCCGGCCGATGACCGCCTCGGCCGAGCCCAGCTGCTCGGCGTAGAAGGTGGCCGCCTCGCGGTGGGCAGCGACGAGGCGGGTGCGCTGCGACGTCTGCCGGCCCGCGGCGGCCGAGCCCTGCTCGTACTGCAGCTGCACGCCGTAGCGGTTGGCCAGGCGCTCGACCGTCTCGACGAACGACAGGTGCTCGGTGTTGCGGACGAAGCTGATGACGTCGCCGGACTCACCGCAGCCGAAGCACATGTAGAAGCCGAGCGCCGGGTTGACGTTGAACGACGGCGACTTCTCGTCGTGGAACGGGCACAGGCCCTTGAGCCGTCCGCCGCCGGCCGGGCGCAGCTGCACCGCCTCGCCGATGACGTCGGCGATGGCCGCTCGCTCGCGGACGAGGACGACGTCCTCGTCGCGGATGCGACCAGCCACAGCCGTCCCCTCTCGCCGTGCGCGCGCCCGGAAGGCCCCACTGGGGGAAGCAGGCCCAGTCGCAGTCTAGGGCTCGCGGGCCGCCTTCGCGGCAGGGTCGCGAGACCGGGGTCAGGCCCCTCGCAGCTGGGCGTGCAGGCCAGCGGCCGCGGCGTCGGTGAGGGACGCCACCTGGTCCACCACGGCCCGCAGGCGCGCCCGGTCGTCCTGCGCGGAGCGCCAGGCCTCCGCGTGCGCCGGCTCCAGGGCGCTCTCGCCGCGGTCGGCCAGCAGGCCCACGAGCTCGGACACGACCTGGCGCTCGCGTTCCTGGGCGGCCTGCACGCCCGGTCTCGCCATCACGTAGCGGGCGGCAACCGCCTTGAGCAGCGCTGCCTCCGCCCTGCTCTGCTGCGGCACGACGAGGTCGGCCTCGTAGCGGCAGAGCGGCCCGGTGCCGTACGCCTCCTGGGTCGCCGTCTGGGCGCTCTCGCACAGCCGGCCGATCAGGGTGCTCGTCGCTGACTTGAGCATCACCTGCGACGCCGCCGACCCGTCGTAGCCGGTGGGCCAGCTGGCCAGCTGCCGCTGCCCGGCCAGGACCTCGTGGAGGTCCGCGGCGCTCTCGTCGCTGTAGTGGGCCGCGGCCAGCTCGCACAGGGCCACCTGCTCGTCCGGGTCCGCGAAGTCCGCGGGGCGCACCAGCCCGGCCACGATCCCGTCCTCGAGGTCGTGCACGCAGTAGGCGACGTCGTCGGCCCAGTCCATCACCTGGGTCTCGAGCGAACGCCGTCCTTCCGGCACCCCTTGCCGGATCCAGGCGAAGACGTCGGCGTCGTCGTCGTAGGCGCCGTACTTCGAGGTGCCCTGCGCCTGTCCGGTGGCCCGGTCCCAGGGGTACTTCGTCGCAGCGTCCAGGGTGGCGCGGGTGAGGTTGAGACCGGCTCGCGCGACCTTGACCTCGAGCCGGACGAGCACCCGGAGTGACTGGGCGTTGCCTTCGAAACCGCCTGCGGGCAGGGCGACCTCATCGAGGGCTGCCTCGCCGTTGTGGCCGTACGGCGGGTGGCCGAGGTCGTGGGCGAGGCAGGCGGCGTCGACCAGGTCGGGGTCGGCCCCGAGAGCGGCCCCGAGCTCCCGGCCGACCTGCGCGCACTCGAGCGAATGGGTCAGCCGGGTCCGTGGCACGGCGATGCCCGGCCCCCCCGGCTCGACCACCTGCGTCTTGCCGGCGAGCCGGCGCAGTGCCCCCGAGTGCAGCACCCGGGCCCGGTCGCGCTGGAAGGGCGTGCGCCCCGGTCGCTGCCCCTGCTCGGCGACCAGTCGGGCCGTCGCCGCGTCGTCGTAGGTCACCGGCGGGTCGCGTCGTCGCAGGTCGTCGACCGTTCGGGCGTCACCAGGCGAGCCTAGGCGCGACGTCCCCGCCCGGCCCGCTGCTGCAGGTGGATCGTCTTCCGGCGCTGCTTCTCCTGCTGCCGGAGCCGCGCTTCGGTGCGCCGGGCCTGCCAGGCGAGCTCGCGCTGCAGGTGGCGCCACGACGCCATCCGCACCTCCGACAGGTCCCCGGCGTCGAGGCTCGCCTGCACGCGCACCCGGGCTCGCCGTGGTGGCCGCAGTCGGCGACGCGACACCCGGCCGCGAGCTGCTCGACGTCTGAGAACGCCCTCGCCAGGCCCTCTTGCGATCGGACAGGGCCACTCCCCGCAACCCCGGCGTGTCGATGACGACAGCGCCGTCGGGCAGCTCGAACGAGCTCCCGCGAATTACGCTCCAGCCATGACAGCCACCCTGGGCGCACCCGCGATCGAGACGTTCGACTCCCTCGACCCCGCCACCGGCGCGGTCCTGTCGACCTGGCCCGTCCATACCGACGAGCAGGTGCAGGCCACCGTGGCGTCGGCTTCCGAGGCCGCTCGCTGGTGGGGAGATCTGGGCTTCGCCGGCCGCAAGCCGCACCTGGCGGCGTGGCGCGGCGAGATCGCCCGGGGCATGCCCGAGCTCGCCGCGCTGATGCACTCCGAGAACGGCAAGCCGTACGCCGATGCGGTCCTCGAGATCACCCTGGCCGTCGAGCACATCGCCTGGGCGGCGCGCAACGCCCGCCGGGTCCTCGGGTCTCGCCGGGTCCGCTCCGGGATGCTGGCTGCGAACCAGGCGAGCACCCTCGAGTACGCCCCGCTGGGCGTGGTCGGGGTCATCGGCCCCTGGAACTACCCCGTCTTCACGCCGATGGGGTCGCTGGCCTACGCCCTCGCGGCCGGCAACGCCGTCGTGTTCAAGCCCAGCGAGCACACGCCCGCGATCGGCGCCTGGCTCGTCGAGGCCTGGAAGCGTGCCGTCCCGCAGGCACCGGACGTCGTGCAGCTGGTCACCGGCTTCGGGCCGACCGGCGCCGCCCTCTGCCGGGCGGGTGTCGACAAGATCGCCTTCACCGGGTCGTCGGCGACCGGCCGCAAGGTGATGGCCGCCTGTGCGGAGGGCCTGGTCCCGGTCCTGATGGAGTGCGGCGGCAAGGACGCCATGATCGTCGGTGACGGCGCCGACGTGAAGGCCGCCGCGGACGCCGCCCTGTGGGGGGCGATGAGCAACGCCGGACAGACCTGCACCGGGATCGAACGGGTCTACGTCACCGACGCCAGCTACGACGGGTTCCTGGATGAGCTCACCAGCCGAGCCGCGAAGCTGAGGCCCGGCAGCGCAGAGGGCGCGTCGTACGGCCCGATCACCATGCCGGGCCAGATCGACGTCATCAAGCGTCACCTCGCCGACGCGCTCGCGTCCGGCGGTCGGGCGGTGACCGGCGGCACCGTCGAGGGCGCCCTCGTCGCACCGACCGTGCTGGTCGACGTCCCCGAGACCAGCGCGGCCATCACCCAGGAGACCTTCGGGCCCACCGTCACGGTGACCCGCGTCGCCGACGTCGACGAGGCCGTCCGCCTGGCCAACGCCACGTCGTACGGCCTGGCCGGTTCGGTCTTCGCCGCCTCGTCGAAGGCGGGCGTCGAGGTGGCCAGGCGCCTGCGCTCCGGCATGGCGAGCGTCAACTCGGTGATCGCCTTCGCCTCGGTCCCCGGCCTGCCCTTCGGCGGCGTGGGCGAGTCCGGCTTCGGGCGCATCCACGGCGACGACGGGCTGCGCGAGTTCACCCGACCCAAGGCGATCACCCGCCAGCGGTTCGCACTGCCGGTGCCGCTCACCTCGTTCGAGCGGCCTGACGGCGTGACCGGGCAGCTCGTGCGACTCGCGAGGCTGCGGCACGGGCGGGGCTGACCCCCGGCGAGAGCTAGACGGCGTTGGGGCCGGACTCGCCGCTGCCCCCGAGGCTGCGGTAGTAGAGGTAGGCGAGGGTCTCCCGGCCGATGTAGCGGACCTGGGTCCCGCGGGTGCGCACGGACGGCCCCGTGCGCGTGGGTGAGGTCTGCGCGTCGATGCCCTCGTCACGCGCCATCGTCCGGGCACGCAGGCTGTGCCACGGGTCGGTGACGAGGACGGCCGTCTCCCAGCCGCGCTCGGTCATCAGCTCCTCCGCGGCCGTCAGGCTCTGGAGGGTGTTGCGCCCCTCGGGCACGGCGATGGCCTCGACGTCGCGCTCCTCGAGGAACTGGGCACCCGCGTCGGCCTCGGTCGTGCGGTCACCCGGCGCGCCGCCGCCGACGGTGATCACCCGCGGAGCGACTCCTGCCTCGTACAGCTCTCGCGCGTGCTGCAGGCGCGCCTTGAACACCGAGCTCGGACGCCCGTCGAACTGCGAGGCGCCGAGCACGATGATGACGTCGCTCTTCGGGCGGTCGTCCTGACGCGCCGTCCACCAGACGCTCCCGGCCGTGCCGGCCACGACGAGCACCACGGCCAGGACGAGCAGCGAGAGGACCCGCCGGACCCAGCGGAAGGCGAGCAGCACTAGCGCGTGTCGCTTCCGACTGACTCGAGGGCGGCACGGCCGGCCTCCAGCCGGGCGACCGGGACGCGGAACGGCGAGCAGGACACGTAGTCGAGCCCTGCCTGGTGGAAGAAGTGCACGCTGGCCGGGTCGCCACCGTGCTCCCCGCAGACGCCGATCTTCAGGTCGGGCTTGACCGCCCGCCCCTCCTCGACCGAGATCTGGACGAGACGGCCGATGCCCGCCTCGTCGATGGACTCGAACGGGCTGACGCCGAACACGCCGAGCTCGAGGTAGCGCCCGAAGAAGGACACCTCGACGTCGTCGCGGGAGAACCCGTAGCCCATCTGCGTCAGGTCGTTGGTGCCGAAGGAGAAGAAGTCGGCGGACTCGGCGATCGAGCCGGAGGTCAGTGCGGCACGCGGGATCTCGATCATCGTGCCGATCAGCGTCGTGACGTCCTGACCGGTCTCGGCCGCCACCTCGGACAGCACCCGCTCGGCTGCCTCGCGCACGATCTCGAGCTCCTGCACCGCGCTCACCAGCGGGACCATGACCTCGGGGCGAGGGTCGAGGCCCTCGGCCTTGAGCTGGGCCGCTGCCTCGGCGAGGGCCCGGACCTGGATCTCGAACAGGCCGGGGATCACGAGCCCGAGCCGCACGCCGCGAAGGCCGATCATCGGGTTGGCCTCGTGCAGCCGGCGCACGTGGTCCAGCAGGGCCGCGCGCTTGGGGTCGACCGGGGAGCCCGTCGCCTCAGCGACCGCGACCTCGACCTGCAGCTCGACGTAGTCCGGGAGGAACTCGTGCAGCGGCGGGTCGAGCAGGCGCACCGTGACCGGCAGGCCGTCCATGGCACGCAGGATGCCCACGAAGTCCTCGCGCTGCAGCGGCAGCAGGGCAGCCAGGGCCCTCGCGTGCTCCTCGTCGCCGTCGGCCAGCACGAGGTCCTCGACGAGCTGGCGGCGCTCGCCCAGGAACATGTGCTCGGTCCGGCACAGGCCGATGCCCTGCGCGCCGAAGCGCCGGGCCCGCTCGCTGTCCTCGGGGGTGTCGGCGTTGGTGCGCACCCCGAGACGGCGGGTCGCGTCGGCCTGCGACATCAGCCGGTGCACCGCCTGGACCAGGTCGTCGCCGTCCTGCGCCTCGAGCTCGCCCTCGAAGTACTGCACGACCGGGCTGGGGGTGACCGACACCGTGCCGAGGAAGACGGCTCCGCTGGTGCCGTCGATGGACAGCACGTCGCCCTCCTTGACGACCGTGCCGTCAGGCCCGCGCAGCGTACGGGCGTGCAGGTCGACCTCCAGCTCCTCCGCACCGCAGACGCAGGTCTTGCCCATGCCCCGGGCGACGACCGCGGCGTGGCTGGTCTTGCCTCCGCGGCTGGTGAGGATGCCGGCCGAGGCGATCATGCCGGCGAGGTCGTCGGGGTTGGTCTCGCGGCGCACGAGGATGACGTCCTCGCCGCGCTCCTTCCACTGCACCGCCGTCTTGCTGTCGAACACGACCCGCCCCACGGCGGCACCGGGGCTCGCGCCCATGCCCGTCGTGAGCGTGGTCGCCTCGTCGATCGATCCGAAGCGCGGGAACATCAGCTGCGCGAGCTGGGCACCGGTGACCCGGAGCAGCGCCTCGTCCTCGGTGATCAGCCCCTCGTCGACCAGCTGCGTGGCAATGCGGAACGCCGCCCCCGCGGTGCGCTTGCCGACCCTCGTCTGCAGCATCCACAGCTTGCCGCGCTCGATCGTGAACTCGATGTCGCACAGGTCGCGGTAGTGCCGCTCCAAGGTCGCCATCGTCGCCATCAGCTGGTCGTACGAGGTCCGGTCGAGGTCGGCGAGCTGCTGCAGCGGCAGGGTGTTGCGGATGCCGGCCACGACGTCCTCGCCCTGGGCGTTCTGCAGGTAGTCGCCGTAGACGCCCTGCGCGCCGCTGCCCGGGTCGCGGGTGAACGCCACGCCGGTGCCGGAGTCCATGCCGAGGTTGCCGAAGACCATCGAGCAGACGCTCACGGCGGTGCCCAGGTCGTGCGGGATGCGCTCCTGCCTGCGGTAGAGCTTGGCCCGGTCGGTGTTCCAGGACTCGAAGACGGCTCGTACGGCCAGCTCCATCTGCACGCGCGGGTCCTGGGGGAAGCGCTTGCCGGTCTGCTCCGCCACGATGTCCTGGAACTGTCCGACGATGCGCTCGAGGTCCTGCGCATCGAGCTGCAGGTCGTCCTTGGTGCCCTTGTCGTGCTTGGCCGCGTCGAAGGCCTCGTCGAAGGCCTCGCCGTCGAGCCCGAGCACCGTCTTGCTGAACATCTGCACGAGCCGGCGGTAGGAGTCCCAGGCGAACCGGTCGCTGCCCGACTGCTTCGCCAGCCCGACGACGCTCTCGTCGTTCAGCCCGATGTTGAGCACGGTGTCCATCATCCCGGGCATGGAGAACTTGCCGCCGGACCGCACGCTGATCAGCAGGGGGTCCTCGGCGTCGCCGAGCCGCTTGCCCATGGCCGTCTCGAGGGCGACCAGGTGCTCCTCGACCTCCGCGGCGAGCTCGTCCGGGAGCTCCCCCGTGCGCAGGTAGCTGGTGCAGGCCTCCGTCGTGATGACGAAGCCCGGGGGCACCGGCAGGCCGAGGACCGTCATCTCGGCGAGGTTCGCCCCCTTGCCGCCGAGCAGGTCCTTCATGTCCTTGCCGCCCTCGGCGAAGTCGTAGACGTACTTCGTCACGGAGCGGCTCCTCGGCAAGGCCCTGGGATGGAGAGTCGAGGCTACCGGGAACGCCGGCGCCGGTGCCGGCGGACGAGCAGGACGACCCCGGCGAGTGCGCCGGCGGCTGCCGCGACCGCGACCAGCCGCGCCTGCCGCTCCGACCCGGCCACCGACCAGATCCCGATCGACCCGCCCTCATCCGGCCGGCTCTGCGGCTCGCCGGGCCCGCTCGACGGGGTCCGGCCAGGCGGTGAGCTGGCTGACACAGCCGCTCGCGAGGTCACCCGGTGCACCGGTGCACGGGCGCCCTCGGTGCTGGTCAGCAGCGACCGGCCGTCGGCGCTGTAGGCGAGCCCCTCCCCCTGGGCCGTCGCCGGGAGCGCCGTGACCGTCGGCGTGCCGGTGAGCGCGCCGGCGACGTCGTCACCCTCGACGGTCCACTCGTAGACGTCGGTGTAGGTGCGGATCGCGACCCGCGAGCCGTCAGGGGCGATGTCACCGGCCGTGACGAGGGTCTGGCCGAGGCCGCCGAGACCGGGCGGTCCCCCAGGGGTGCCGGTCCGGTCCACGTCGACCGCTCCGACCCGTGTGAGCTGGTTGGGGCCGTCAGGGTCGAGGCGCTCCGGCGCGGCGAAGACGCTGGCCGGACCCACGAACGGCTTCGCCACGACCAGCAGGCGACCGGTGCGCGGGTGCACGAGGAGCGTCTCGGCGTCCTGCGGCCCGTCGGGGTAGCGCAGGCGGAAGCTCGTCGGCTGCTCGGTCGTGACGGACCGGGAGGCCCCCGGCACCGGTTCGCGCACCCGGTGCACGAGGATGCCGTTCTCGCGGAGACCGTTGTTGTCACCGATGTCCCCGAGCCACAGGCTGCTGCGGCCTCGCTCGTCCGGGCCGCGGGCGATGTCCTCCCAGTCGCGCGCCTGCACGCCCGGGAGCACGTACGTGGTCCGCGTCGCGCCGTCGGGCCCCACCGCGAAGAAGCGTGCGTCGTCCCCGCTGTCGTTGTGGGTGAACACCACGTCCGAGCGCGAGGCGCTCACCAGCCCGCTCGACTCGTCGATGCGCGGGTCGGCGAAGGTGAACGCCACCTGCGGGTCACCCGCGGCCGTCAGCACGGGAACCACGACCAGCAGCGCGGCCAGCAGGCTCAGAGGGGCCCGAGCTTGTCGTGCAGGTAGCGCGGGACGGCGTCGAGCGAGATGCGCTCCTGGGTCATCGCGTCGCGCTCGCGGACGGTCACGGCCTGGTCGTCGAGGGTGTCGAAGTCGACGGTCACGCAGTACGGCGTGCCGACCTCGTCCTGCCTGCGGTAACGACGGCCGATCGCGCCGGCGTCGTCGAAGTCGACGTTCCACTCGCGGCGCAGCCGGGCGGCCAGGTCGCGCGCGACCGGAGACAGCGAGGCGTTGCGGGACAGCGGCAGGACGGCGGCCTTGACCGGCGCCAGCCGCGGGTCGAGCTTGAGCACGACCCGCTTGTCCACACCGCCCTTGGCGTTCGGGGCCTCGTCCTCGGTGTAGGCGTCGAGCAGGAACGTGAGCGCGCAGCGGTCCACACCGGCGGCCGGCTCGATGACGTACGGCGTCCAGCGCTCACCGGACTCCTGGTCGAAGAAGTCGAGGGCGACACCGGAGGCCTTGCTGTGCACGCCGAGGTCGTAGTCACCGCGGTTGGCGATGCCCTCGAGCTCGCCCCACTGCGAGCCCTGGAAGCCGAACTCGTACTCGATGTCGACGGTGCGCTTGGAGTAGTGGGAGAGCTTCTCCTTCGGGTGCTCGAACTGGCGCAGCTTGGCCGGGTCGATGCCGAGGTCGACGTACCAGGCGAACCGCTCGTCGATCCACTTCTGGTGCCACTCCTCGTCCGTCCCGGGCTGGACGAAGAACTCCATCTCCATCTGCTCGAACTCGCGGGTGCGGAAGATGAAGTTGCCCGGCGTGATCTCGTTGCGGAAGCTCTTGCCGATCTGACCGATGCCGAACGGCGGCTTCTTGCGCGAGCTCTGCTGCACGTTCGCGTAGTTGATGAAGATGCCCTGGGCGGTCTCGGGACGGAGGTAGGCCAGGCCGCTGTCGTCCTGCACCACACCGAGGTGGGTGCTCAGCAGGCCGTTGAACATCTTGGGCTCGGTCCAGACGTCGCGGTTGCCGCAGTTCGGGCAGGCGAGCTCCTTCAGCGGCTTGCCTGCGCCTTCCTCGAGGTGGTCGGCCCGGAAGCGCTTGTGGCACGACATGCACTCGACCAGCGGGTCGACGAAGGCCTGCACGTGTCCGCTCGTCTCCCACACCTCGCGGGCCAGGATGACGCAGGAGTCCAGGCCGACGACGTCGTCGCGGCCCTGGACGACGGCCTTCCACCACTGCCGCTTCACGTTGTTCTTGAGCTCGACCCCCAGCGGGCCGTAGTCCCACGAGGCCCGCAGGCCCCCGTAGATCTCGGACGAGGGGAACACCAGCCCGCGTCGCTTGCAGAGGCTGACGAGGGTGTCCATGCGGTCGTTCTTCACGGGGGCTGTCGCTTCCTGGGCAGAGCCCGGGCCGGCTGGCGGTCGGCGGGTGGGCTCGAAGGCTACCGGGACGTGGCAGCGACCCCTCGTCGCTAGGGCAGCTCGGGGACGGCCGGGGCGGACGCCTCGCCGACGCCGATCCGGTCGGCGTCGGCGGCCCGCCGGCTGACCGCGACGACCGGAGGAGCCGAGGCGTCGTCACGGTGCAGCAGCTCGTAGGCGCTCGGCTCGTCGACCCCGAGGGACAGCAGCGGCGCCGCGTCGACCTTGACGTCGTAGGACGACAGGCTGCGCCGGTAGGCACCGACCCCGGCCCACTCCGTCGTGATCACCCAGGACGACGGGTCGTCAGCAGCGCGCCCGATCCGTCCGCGCAGGTAGCCCGGACGGGCAGCGAAGGCCGCGAGCGCAGCCTGCGCGCGCGGCAGGAAGGCGGACGACTCCGCTTCGGGCACCACGAACCTCGTCACGACCAGCACAGGTGACACGCTAGTCCCGCACCCCCACCGGACGCCCGATCGGAAAGGCCGCCTCCGTGCCGAAGTCCCGCTCGCGCCGACGACCCCCGCCTGCCCGGCGACCCCGCCCGGCCCCCCCACGGGCGCCGCTGGTCCCTCAGCCGGCGCCGGGCACCCGGGGAACGGTCGAGCGCCTCAGCGCGCCCGTCCTGCTCTGGTTCACGAGCAAGCCCAAGGTGCTGCTCCCGGCGCTGACCGTGCTGCTGCTGCTCGCCGGCCTCCTGGCCCCGCCCGCTGTGGGAGTGCCCGTCCTGCTCGTGCTCGCGCTCCTGATCAGCTGGCTCTCCTACCTCTCCTGGCCGGTCGTCGGCGCGGCCCCGCGCCTGCTGCGGGTCGCCACCGTCGGGCTGGTGCTCGCCGCGGCGGCCGGCCGCGCGCAAGCCTGACCTGGGCCGGTCTGGTCCGGGACGTCCCGTCACGCCCCGGGACGTGCCAGGATCACCCGGACACACCCTCCGTGGCGGCGCTGCCACGGGGCGCGACTCCTCCACCCCTCACCACCACCACCCGAAGGACACGACCTTGAGCGAGACACCGGACGCCTACCCGACAGAGCAGCCCTTCGGTGGCGGCGCCACCTCGGCCGCGCCGTCGACATCCGTCCCCGCCCCCGCAGTGACTGCTCCTGCGGCAGCGGTGACGGCACCGGCCGCCCCTGCGGCCAAGGCAGCCAGCAAGCCCGCCAAGAGCGGGACGGGCACGCGTCGTGGGCGCGCGACGGCGAAGAGCCCGTCCCCCCGTCGCAGCTCCACGCGTCCGGCACGCAGCAGCAGCAGCTCCACCGCGCGCTCCACCACGTCCACCACGGACGTCGCAGGGTCCCTCGCGTCGGCGCTGCGCGGCCTGGTCGAGGGCATCGAGAACGAGGTGTCGGCGATCACGGGGCTGTCCGGCGACATCGACACCCACGTCACCGCGCTGAACGACCTGCGGGCCGAGGCGACCCGCCGGCTCCTGCACCTCGACGACCTGCGCGCGGCGGCGGAGGACGTGAACCTCAGCGCCTTCCTCGACACCTCGATCCAGCCGCAGCTGCCGCAGGTCGAGGAGGACTTCCCGGACCGCATCTACGGCGGCTGATCCGGGGGTCGACCGCGCGCTAGTCGTACATCCTCGGCGGAAAGTGCTCGGGGACCTGCGGCAGCGGTGCGTCCACGGCCGACCGCAGGTAGAGCTCGAGGTGAGGGTCCTGCGTCGAGGCGGCGAGGGCGTCGAGGCGCAGCAACCGCTCCGCCGCCTCGGCGCGCAGGGCGTTGAGGGCCTCGACGTGCTCGTCGATCTGGCGCGACAGGTTCGAGATGACGGCGACCGAGCTCTCGATCCCCCAGACGAGCTCGCGCAGCCCGTAGGTCAGCGTCGGCGTGGTGGTCGGCCGTTCGGGCACGGGGTCCACGCTAGGCCGGTCCGCCGGCATGTCCAGCACCTGAGGAGCGTGTCCGGGTGTCCGGGTCGCCCGGCAGACCGGAGTTCGGCACCGCACCGCCGTAGCGACGGTCGCGGGAGGCGTAGAGCTCCACGGCGCGCCACAGGTGCCGCCGGTCGACATCGGGCCACAGCGTGTCCAGGAAGACCAGCTCGGCGTAGGCGGACTGCCAGAGCAGGAAGTTGCTCGTCC
>JAOPWP010000023.1 GCA_025965615.1 Frankiales bacterium | reverse complement strand
GCAGGTCCGGAGCGAGCACCCGCCGCGCACCGGCGAGGGCCGGAGCGACGTCACGCCAGGTCGACGAGGTCTGGGGGACGCCGTGCAGCAGCAGCACCGGAGTGGACCCGTCAGCAGCGGCGGGGTGCTCGCGCAGCAGGAACGCGGTCGACCCGGAGACGACGGTCCGCACCTCGCACGGCCCGCCCGCGGCCGTGCTCGTGTCGCTGTCCGTGTCGACCCTCATGCGTAGAACACCCTCTCGACGACGGTCCTGGCGCGACGGGTGGCCCGCCGGTAGTCGTCCAGGAAGTCTCCCTGCGAGCCCGCAGGGTAGCCGAGCGCCCTCGCCACCCCGTCGAGCTCCCGGCCGCTGGACGGCAGGCTCACGGCGGCCTTCCCCCTGACCAGCACCAGGGCGTTGCGCACGTGCGAGGCCAGCGACCAGGCCGCCTCCAGGACGTCGCAGTCGTCGGGCTCGACCAGGCCCGCGTCGCGGGCGGCCCGCAGCGCCGGGAGAGTGGACGGGGTCTGCAGCGACGGCAGCCGGGCGGCGTGCTGCAGCTGGAGCAGCTGCACGACCCACTCGACGTCGGCGAGGCCGCCGGGGCCGAGCTTCGGGACCAGCTTCGGATCCACGCCCCGGGGCAGGCGCTCGGCCTCCATGCGGGCCTTGATCCGGCGGATCTCGATGACCTGGGCCTCGGACAGCCCGCGCTCGGGGTAGCGCACCGGAGCGACGCTGCGCAGGAACGCCGCGCTCAGCTCGGGGTCGCCGGCGAGCGGAGCGGCCCGCAGCAGGGCCTGCGCCTCCCACACGTGGGACCAGCGCGCGTAGTAGGCCGTGTAGGAGGCGAGGCTCCGGCTCAGCGGCCCCTGCTTGCCCTCGGGCCGCAGGTCGGCGTCCACCTCGAGGGGCGGGTCCGCGGCGGGCAGGGCGAGCAACCGGCGCACCTCGGAGGCCACGTCGTGCGCGATGCCGGCCGCCTCGCCGTCGGGGGTCCCGGGGAAGGCCTCGTGCAGGAACAGCACGTCGGCGTCGCTCCCGTAGCCCTGCTCGCCCCCGCCCAGGCGCCCCATGGCGAGGACCGACAACCGGATCGGGAGCGCGCCCCGCCGCTCGGTCTCGACCTTGCGGGTCGCGGTCGCGAGCGCCCCCGCGAGCACCGCTGCAGCGACGTCGGACAGGGCTCGCCCGACCTGCTCCTGGTCGAGCAGCCCGAGCAGGTCGGCGCAGGCGACGCGCAGCATCTCCTCCCGGCGCAGGCCGCGGACGGCGAGGACCGCGGCCTCCCAGTCGTCGCGGCGGCGCACGGTGGCGACGAAGGCGCTTTCGAGCACGGCTGCCGGTCGGGGCGCCAGCAGCTCGTCGGAGGCGAGCAGCCGGATGCCCTCCGGGGCCCGTCCGAGCAGGTCGGTCACGAAGCGGGAGGAGCCGAGCAGGTGGGCCAGGCGCTCGGCCGCCTCGCCCTCGTCGCGCAGCAGCCGCAGGTACCACGGCGTCGAGCCCAGCCGGTCCGACACCTGGCGGAACGCGAGCAGCCCGGCGTCGGGATCGGCGGCGTCGGCGAACCAGCCGAGCATCGCGGGCAGCAGCGTCTGCTGGATGGCCGCCCGTCGGGAGACCCCCTCGGTGAGCGCCTCGAGGTGGCGCAGAGCGACGGCCGGCTCGGCGAACCCGAGTGCCTCGAGCCTGGCGCGTGCGGCGGCGGGGGCCAGCCGCGCGTCCTCCGTCGGGAGGCGGGCGACCGCTGACAGCAGGGGGCGGTAGAAGAGCTTCTCGTGCAGCCGGCGGACCTCGCGCACGAAGCCCGCCCGCTCCCGGCGGAAGGCCTGGACGGGGTCAGCGCGGTAGCCCATGGCCCGGGCCACCCGCAGCAGGCCCTCCTCGTCGTCGGCCGCGGGCAGCAGGTGCGTGCGCCGCAACCGGTGGAGCTGGAGCCGGTGCTCCACCGTCCGCAGCCACCGGTAGGCCTCGGACAGGTGGCGCGCGTCCTCCCGCCCGACGTAGCCACCGGCCGCGAGCTGGTCGAGGGCGAGCAGGGTCGTACCGCTGCGCACCGTGTCGTCGGTGCGGCCGTGCACGAGCTGGAGCAGCTGCACCGCGAACTCGATGTCGCGCAGCCCGCCCGGCCCCAGCTTGACCTCGCGGTCGGCCCGGTCGCCCCGGACGCTCGCCTCGACCCGGCGCCGCATGGCCTGGACGTCCTCGACGAAGTCCTTGCGCTCGCCGGCCGTCCACACCAGCTCGCCGGTGAGCTGGGCGTAGTCCTGCCCCAGCGCGAGGTCCCCGGCGATGGGCCGCGCCTTGAGCAGGGCCTGGAACTCCCACGTCTTGGCCCAGCGGCGGTAGTACGCGGCATGGCGGGCGAGGGTGCGTACGAGAGGGCCCGACCCGGCCTCTGGACGCAGCCCGGCGTCCACCGGCCAGGCGACCTCGGCGCACACCCGCATCATCTCGCTGGCCAGCCGGGTCGCCGTCCGCAGTGCCGCGTCGCTGTCGACGTCCCCCTCGTGCTCGTCGTCCTCCCCCGGCTCCGCCACGAAGACGACGTCGACGTCGCTGACGTAGTTGAGCTCGCGACCGCCGCACTTGCCCATGGCGAGGACGGCGAGCCGGCAGGCGGCGGCGTCCTCGGGGATCGCCGCCAGGGCGACGGACAGGGCTGCCGAGAGGGTGGCGCCCGCGAGGTCGGCCAGCTCGCCGGCGACCTCCTCGACCGCCACCGTGCCGGACAGGTCGCGGGCCGCGAGACGGAGCAGGCACCTGCGGTAGGCGAGCCGCATCGCGGTCACCGCGTCGGCACCGGTGACCGTGGCGCGAGCCCCGGCGGTGCCTGTCACCGGCGCGGCGCCGACGGGAACGCCGACGGCGGAGAGCATCTCGGTCTCCAGGCCGTAGCGGCTCGGACGCGACTCGACGAGCTCGTCGTCGAGCAGCACGCGCCAGTCACCGGGCGTGGCGACGAGGTGCTCGCCGAGGGCGACGCTGGTGCCGAGGACCCCGAACAGCCGCTTCCGGAACCCCGTGCTCGCTCCGGGCCCGCTGAGCCCGAGGGACTCCCGCAGCGCGGGCGCGTGCTCGGCGACCGCCAGGAGGCGGGCGAGCGACTGCACGGTCAGGTCGGGGTCGGCCGCCTCGGCGGCAGCCTGCACGAGGCCACCCGCGGCCCGGTCGACCGGCCCGTTGTCGTCCCACAACCCGGCCTGGCGAAGGGCGTCCGCACTGCCGGTGACGTCGCGGAACCCTGCCCGCACGAGCAGGCCCGTCCCGGTGCTCCGAGCGCCGAAGGCGGTCACTGGCGCGGCACCGGACCGATCAGGAGTCGGACGGCGCGGCGACGAGCGGGAGGACCTTGCGGCCGCGTCCTTGCGCCACGGCTGCGAAGCGCTCGACGAACGGCCGCCAGCAGGCCTCGACCTCGGGGAGCTCCTCGACCGCTCGTTCGGCCAGCGCGACGGGGTCGAGCCCGGCTGCGAGGACCGGGCCGGCCAGGTTGACCCCCCAGCCCCGGACCATCTCGGGGGGCGTCTCGATGTGGAACTGCAGGCCCCAGGCGCGCGTGCCGACCCGGAAGGCCTGGTGGGCGTAGCGCGGGCTGGAGGCGAGCAGCACTGCTCCGGGCGGCAGGTCGACGACGGCGTCCTCGTGCCACTGCACCACCGTGGGGGTGAACGGGACCTCGGCGAACAGCTCGTCCTCCCAGGAGGCGTCTCTCTTGGCGACCAGCCGAGCGCCGGCCTCGATCCCGTCGGCCCCCTTCGCGACCCGCCCCCCGCAGGCCTCGGCCAGCAGCTGGGCACCCAGGCAGATGCCCAGGGTCGGGACCTCGTCGCGCACCGCCTCGCGGAGAAGGTCCTTGACGGCACGGAGCCACGGCGCAGAGCTGTCGTCGTAAGCCTGCTGGGGACCGCCCATGACGACGAGCGCCGCGTAGCCCCCGAGCTCGGGGACCGGTTCGCCGTCCCACAAGGCGATCACGTCGAGGTCGAGGCCCGCGGCCGGGAGCCAGTCGGCGAGGGTGCCGGGCCCCTCCGCCGCCGAGTGCGTGAGGACCACCGCCCGCGGGGTGGTCGCAGGGGCCGTCACAGCACCGGCAGGTAGCGGCCGAGCTCGAAGGGCGTGACCTCGCTGCGGTAGGCCTGCCACTCGGCCCGCTTGTTGCGCAGGAAGAAGTCGAAGACCTGCTCGCCGAGGGTCTCGGCCACCAGCTCGCTGCGCTCCATCACGTCGATCGCCTCGGACAGGCTGCCGGGCAGCGGCGTCATGCCGACGGCCCGCCGCTCGGCCTCCGTCAGCGTCCAGACGTCGTCCTCGGCGCCGGGCGGCAGCTCGTACTCCTGCTCGATGCCCTTCAGCCCGGCCGCCAGCAGCACCGCGAAGCACAGGTAGGGGTTGGCCGCGCTGTCCGGGCTGCGGACCTCGATGCGGGTCGAGCCGCTCTTGCGCGGCTTGTACATGGGCACCCGGACCAGTGCGCTGCGGTTGTTGGAACCCCAGCACACGTACGGCGGGGCCTCTCCCCCGCTGACGAGGCGCTTGTAGGAGTTGACGTACTGGTTGGTGACCGCGGTGATCTCGGCGGCGTGCTTGAGCAGGCCGGCGATGAAGTGCTTGGCGACGATGGACAGGTGGAGCGGGTCGGACCCGTCGTGGAAGGCGTTCGTGTCACCCTCGAACAGCGAGAGGTGGGTGTGCATGCCGCTGCCGGGCTGGTCGCTGAAGGGCTTCGGCATGAAGGTGGCGTAGACGCCCTGGCTGAGCGCGACCTCCTTGATCACGTGCCGGGTCGTGAGGATGTTGTCGGCCGTCGAGAGGGCGTCGGCGTAGCGCAGGTCGATCTCCTGCTGACCGGGTGCCACCTCGTGGTGGCTGAACTCGACGGAGATGCCCATGCGCTCGAGCATCGTGATGGCGTCGCGCCGGAAGTCCTGGCTGACCCCGTGCGGCGTCAGGTCGAAGTAGCCGGCTGAGTCGACGGCGACCGGCTTCTCACCCGGGACCGGCTGCCCCTTCAGCAGGAAGAACTCGATCTCGGGGTGGGTGTAGAAGGTGAACCCCGCGTCGGCGGCCTTGCTCAGCGCCCGCCGCAGCACGTGCCGCGGGTCGGCCCACGACGGGGTGCCGTCCGGCATGGCGATGTCGCAGAACATCCGCGCCGTGCCGACCCCCTCGGAGCTCTCGCTGCGCCAGGGCAGGACCTGGAAGGTCGCCGGGTCCGGCTTGGCGAGCATGTCGCTCTCGTGCACCCGGGAGAAGCCCTCGATCGCGCTGCCGTCGAAGCCGATCCCCTCGGCGAAGGCGCCCTCGAGCTCGGCCGGTGCGATGGCGACCGACTTGAGCGTTCCGAGCACGTCGGTGAACCACAGCCGAACGAAGCGGAGGTCGCGCTCCTCGAGGGAGCGGAGCACGAACTCCTGCTGCTTGACCACGAGGTCAGTTCTCCCAGGTCGTAGGGCCACCGGACCGGCCCGGTCCGCAGGGAGTCCGCAGAACCGCGCCGAGCGTCATCGAGAACACTACGGACACGCCTGGATCGGCCCGCGGCCTGTGGTGCAGGTCGACGCCCTCCTCCGTGCGGACGAGGCTCCCGGGCGCACTCCGTGGCCGGGTGTGCCCGCGTGGTCACACGTCGCGAAGGTACTTGCCAGCCAGGGCAAAGGGGACTTCGGCACCCCTCGTGAGGCCGATCCACACCTGCCGACGGGGCAGGGTCCGGGCCCAGGGTCGAGGTCACCGGCAGCCTGCCGCCGCGCGCCCGGCCGTACCGGGGAAGTGTTGGTGGCCGGGCCGGGTTGGCCGACGTGTGCCCGTCCGACGGCGGAGGCACCCACCTGACCCTGGAGAACCCCTTGACCTCGACGACCACCCCTGTCACCGCCAGCGGCACGTTCGCCCTCGGTGGCGACCTGCCCGTCCACCGCCTCGGCTACGGCGCGATGCGCATCACGGGCAAGGGCATCTGGGGGCCGCCGGCTGACCTCGAGACCGCTCGCCAGGTGCTCCGGCGCGCCGTCGAGCTCGGCGTGGACTTCATCGACACCGCCGACAGCTACGGCCCGTACATCTCCGAGGACCTGATCCGCGAGGCGCTCCACCCCTACGACGGGGTGGTCGTGGCGACGAAGGGCGGCCTGACCCGCAACGGCCCCGACAGCTGGGAGCAGGTCGGTCGGCCGGAGTACCTGCGCCAGTGCGTCGAGATGAGCCTTCGGCGCCTCGACGTCGAGCGCATCGACCTGTGGCAGCTGCACCGGATCGACGCGAAGGTCCCGGCTGAGGAGTCCCTCGGTGCGATCAAGGAGCTGCAGGACGCGGGGAAGATCCGCCACGTGGGGCTCTCCGAGGTGAGCGTCGCGCAGATCGAGGCGGCCCGCGAGCTGGTCGACGTCGTCTCGGTGCAGAACCTGTACAATCTCGGCAACCGCCAGTCCGAGGATGTCCTGCAGTACTGCGAGCGCGAGGGCATCGCCTTCATCCCGTGGTTCCCCGTGGCCGCCGGCGACCTGGCCAAGCCGGGCGGGCTGCTCGACGAGATCGCCGCCGAGCACCACGCCACCCACGCGCAGCTGGCTCTCGCCTGGCTGCTGCGCCGCTCCCCCGTGATGCTGCCGATCCCGGGCACCGGCTCGGTCGCGCACCTCGAGGAGAACTGTGCGGCGGCCCAGGTCGAGCTCACCGACGAGGAGTACGCCGCCCTGACCGCGGCGGCCTGAGCACCACCACTAGCGTGACGGCATGCCGCAGCTGAGGGTCGGTCTGGCCCAGGTCGACAGCACTGTGGGTGATCTCGCCGGCAACGCCGACGTCGTCGTGGCCTGGAGCCGTCGGGCGGCCGAGCAGGGCTGTCACCTGGTCGCCTTCCCCGAGATGGTGCTGACCGGCTACCCGCCCGAGGACCTCGTGCTGCGGCACGCGTTCGTGCAGGCGAGCCTGGACGCCCTCGAACGCCTCGCGGTGCGCCTCGCCGACGAGGGGCTGGGTGAGCTCGTCGTGGTCGTCGGCTACTGCGGCCGCACCGAGTTCCCCGTCCCCGCGGTCGGACGGCCGGCCGGCGAGCCGCAGAACTCGGCTGCCGTCCTCCGGGGCGGCGAGGTGGTCGCTCGCTACGCCAAGCACCACCTGCCCAACTACGGGGTGTTCGACGAGTTCCGCTACTTCGTACGCGGTGACCGGCTGCCGGTCGTCCGGGTGCACGGGATCGACGTGGCCGTCGTCATCTGCGAGGACCTGTGGCAGGAGGGTGGCCCGGTCTCGGCCGCCCGCTCAGCGGCCGCAGGGCTGGTCGTCTGCATCAACGGCTCGCCCTACGAGCGCGACAAGGACGACCTACGAGGCCCTCTCGCCGGCCGCCGGGCCGTCGAGGCCGGGGCTGCCCTGGCCTACGTGAACACGGTGGGCGGCCAGGACGAGCTGGTCTTCGACGGTGACTCCCTCGTGGTCGACGCCTCCGGTGCCGTGCTGGCCCGGGCCCCGCTCTGGGAGCAGGCCCTGCTCGTCGTCGACCTGGAGCTGCCAGAGGCCAGCTCCGACACCACCGGCCCTGTCGACGCGGGCGACGGCACGACCCTGCACGTCGAGCGGGTGACCCTGACGTCAGCTCCTCTGCCCGCCTACGAGCCCCTCGTCCCCTCCGTCGCGGAGGTGCTCGGCCCCGAGGCCGAGGTGTGGGGGGCGCTCGTGACGGCGATCCGCGGCTACGTGCTCAAGAACCGCTTCCGCTCGGTGGTCCTCGGCCTGTCCGGGGGGATCGACTCGGCCCTGGTCGCGACCCTCGCCTGCGACGCCCTCGGGCCCGGTGCGGTGCACGTCGTCGGCATGCCGAGCGAGTGGTCGAGCGGTCACTCCGTCACCGACGCGCAGGACCTCGCCGAGCGCCAGGGCCTGCACTGGTCGGTCATCCCGATCGCGCCCATGGTCGATGCGTGGCTCGAGTCGGTCGAGCTGACAGGTCTCGCGGTCGAGAACCTGCAGGCGCGGGTCCGTGGCACGACGCTGATGGCGCTGTCCAACCAGTCCGGGCACCTCGTCCTGACCACGGGCAACAAGAGCGAGGCAGCCACCGGCTTCTCCACTCTCTACGGCGACTCGGCCGGCGGGTTCGCGCCGATCAAGGACGTGCCGAAGTCCCTCGTGTGGCAGCTGTGCCGCTGGCGGAACGCCGCTGCCGCGTCCCGCGGGGAGCGACCACCGATCCCCGAGAACAGCATCGAGAAGCCCCCGTCGGCCGAGCTCGCGCCGGGTCAGCTCGACAGCGACCGGCTCCCGGCGTACGACGTGCTCGACCCGCTGCTGGACGCCTACGTGCAGCGCGACCAGGGTCGGGCCGAGCTGATCGAGGCCGGCTTCGACCCGGCGACCGTCGACCGGGTGATCTCGCTCGTGGACGCCGCCGAGCACAAGCGCCGCCAGTCACCCCCCGGCCCGAAGATCACGAGCCGGGCCTTCGGCCGCGACCGCCGCCTGCCCATCACCTCCCGGTGGCGCGAGACCGCCGCCCCCAGCGCCGCGGAGCCCGAGACGGCTCGCCCCGAGGGGCAGTAGCAGTTCCCCCAACCGATCACGCGGCTTTCCGCGGGCCTCAGGCCTCGGCAGCAGCCCCTGACGCCAACAGGGCCGCGCCCACCAGGCCGGCGTCGTTCAGCAGAGCAGCGGGCCGCAGCTCGGGGCGGACGTCGATCAGGGGCAACCACGTGTCCGCCTTCTTGCTCACCCCTCCACCGAGCACCACGAGGTCGGGCCAGAAGAGCCGGTCGACGTGCTGCAGGTAGCGCTCGACCCTGGCCGCCCAGTCCGCCCAGCTGAGATCCTCGCGCTCCCGGGCAGACCCGGCCGCCCGGCGCTCGGCCGGCTCCCCGTCGAGCTCGAGGTGCCCCAGCTCGGTGTTCGGGACGAGCCGCCCGTCCACCAGCAGGGCGCTGCCGATCCCGGTCCCCAGGGTGAGCACCAGAACGGTGCCCGGGACGTCGCGCGCAGCGCCGTACCTCGCCTCGGCGACGCCTGCGGCGTCGGCGTCGTTGACGACGACCGGTCGACGCCCGGTCCGCTGCTCGACCAGCGACACGACGTCGGTGCCGATCCAGGACGCGTCGATGTTCGCGGCGGTGCGTACGACCCCGTGCAGGACCACCGCGGGCAGGGTCAGCCCGAAGGGTCCGTCGGGAGCGCCGGCCGACTCGAGCACCTGGACGACGACGTCGCACACGGCCTCCGGGGTGGCCGGCTGCGGAGTCGCGATGCGTACCCGGTCAGCTGCTCGCGCGCCCCGCTCCAGATCGACCAGGGCGCCCTTGACGCCGCTTCCCCCGACGTCGATCCCGACGCCGATCGAGCTCGCGAGGTCTGCATGTCGTGCGTCCTGCCCACGGCAGCCACGAGGACACGGCCAGGCTCAGCGCTGCTTCTGGTGGCGCACCCTGGTCGGCTCGACGACGTAGCTGATGCGCTGCTCGTCCGGCGTGCGGAAGGGGTAGCTGTCCACCCCCAGGTAGCGCTTGGCCAGGCGGTCGATGTGGGCGTCGGCCCCCTCGGTGCTCCCCCTCGCCGTTCCCCGTACCTCGACGTAGTCGTACGGGTTGTTCTCGTCGTAGACCATCACGGTGACCCGGGGGTCGCGCTCGAGGTTGCTCGGCCACGTCCGGCCGACGGCGCTGTTGACCGCGAGCCGCCCGTCCTGCACGTCGACCCACACGACGGTGCTGTGGATCGACCCGTCTTCGTTGAAGGTCGACACCACAGCGTGGTTGGGCTTGTCGAGCAGGGCGCGCACGCCCGGGTCGTCGAGACTGGCCATCGGAACTCCTCAGCGTCGGGGGTCCTGACGGTACGCCGACCCCTCGCGGTCAGAGAACAGCAGACTCCGCGCGGCTCGCCGAGAGCGCGTCCTCGGTCTTGGCGTCGGCGTGGGCCGCCGCGAGACCGCCCTTGGCGCGCAGCGGGATCTCCTTGACGAACAGGGTCAGCAGGAACGCCGGCACGAGCAGGGCAGCGACCACCAGGAAGACGGTCGACATGGAGTCGGCGAACCCGTCGAGCACGGCCTGGCGGACCGCCGCGGGCAGGGTGTCGATGACGGAGCTGTCGTCGAGGGCCGACGCGCTGGAGAAGCGGTCGATCACGTCCGCCGGGAGCCCGGCAGCGCGGGCCCGGTCCTGGATGTTGGCGGCCAGCGAGCCGAACAGGATGGCGAGCGAGACCGCGGCCCCCAGCGTCCCGCCGAGCGACCGGAAGAACGTGACCGAGGAGGTCGCGACCCCCATGTCGCGCGGGGGCAGGGCGTTCTGGACGCTGATCACCAGGGTCTGCATCGACAGGCCGAGCCCCGACCCCATGAGGAGCATGTACGACATCGTCTGCGGCAGCGGCGTCTGCGGGTCCAGCGTCGACATGAGCATCAGCGCCGTGAACATCAGCGCTGTGCCGATCGTGGGCAGGACCTTGTAGCGGCCCGTACGGCTCATGAACTTCCCGGAGATGGCGGAGGCGATGAAGATGCCGACCATCAGGGGGATCAGCTGCAGACCGGCGGCGGTCGGGGAGGCTCCCCGGACGATCTGCAGGTAGAGCGGGAGAATGACGAGGCCCCCGAACATGCCGGCCCCGACGAGCACGGCCGTCACGCTGGTGAGGCTGAAGACGCTGCTCGAGACCACCCGCAGCGGCAGGATGGCGGCCTCGCCCATGCGGCGCTCGCAGGCGACGAACGCGATGAGCGACACGACTCCGAGGGCGAGCAGCCCCAGGCTGGTGGGCGACCCCCACCCGTAGTCACGTCCCTTCTCGGCCAGCAGCAGCAGCGGGACCACCGTCGTGGTGAGCAGGGCGGCCCCGAGGAAGTCGATCCGGGCCTTCGACCGGTGGCGCGGCAGGTGCAGCCGGCGCAGCACGACGAACAGCGCCAGCAGGCCGAGCGGCACGTTGATGTAGAAGATCCAGCGCCAGCCGTCGAGCCCGAGCAGCGTGTCCTGGCCGGCGAAGGCCCCGCCGAGCACCGGGCCCAGCACGCTGCTGATCCCGAAGACCGCCATGAAGTAGCCCTGGTAACGGCCACGTTCGCGCGGGGGGACGAGGTCGCCGACGATGGCGAACGCCAACGACATGAGCCCGCCGGCGCCGATCCCCTGGACCGCGCGGTAGGCCGCCAGCTCGTAGATGCTCTGGGCCAGGCCGCACAGCATCGAGCCGACGATGAACACGACGATCGCGAACACGTAGAACGGCTTGCGCCCGTACGTGTCGCTGAGCTTGCCGTAGAGCGGTGTCGAGATCGTCGAGGTGATCAGGTACGCGGTGGTCACCCACGCCTGCGCCGTCTGCCCCTCGAGGCGGTCGGCGATGGTCCGCATGGCGGTCGAGACGATGGTCTGGTCGAGCGCGGCGAGGAACATGCCGAGCAGCAGGCCGGAGAGGATGACCATGATCTGCCGGTGGCTGAGCTCGGCGGGCGCATCCCCCCTGGTCGTCGGTGCTGCGGGGGTCGTCATGCGAGCTGCTCCTTCGTCGTGCCGGTGTCTGGTCCAGGGTCGGTGGTGCGCGGCGCGAACGCCACCAGGAGGTCGTCGACGACGCGCGGTGCGAAGTCCGGCCCGGGGGGCGGATCGCTGCGGATCAGGTTCCGGTAGGCCATCGGCCCGACCAGGAGGTCGATCGCGTAGTCGAGGTCGAGGTCGGCCCGCACGAGCCCCTCGGCGACCCCTCGCAGCAGGACGGCGCGGAACCGCTCCCGTCTCGGGTCGAGCACCTGAGCCCGGTAGCGCCGCATCAGCTCGGGACTGGCAGCACTCTCGCCGATCAGCCGGGGAAAGATCTTGCCGGCCAGCGAGGACCCGCTCTTGCGCCCGACGGCCTCCAGCATCGCCACCAGCTCGTGCCGGACGCCCGCTCCCGCGGGGGTCTCCGCGGGCTCGACGAGCGTCGCGATGGCGTCCACGACCAGCTGCTCCTTGCCGGACCAGCGCCGGTAGAGCGTTGCCTTGCCGACGCCTGCTGCCGCCGCGACCGCCTCCATCGTCAGCGCCGAGTAGCCGGCGTCGGCGAGAAGGTGCAGCGTGGCGTCGATGAGGGCCGCGTCGAGTTTGGGGTCGCGCGGCCGCCCCAGCTGGCGCGGGGCCTCCGAGGTGGTCGTCATGCGACCACCTGCTCGCGTGCGACCGGCTCGGGCAGCGCGGGGACGGCCCGTGACGCGGCCGGGCGACCGGGCAGCCACCGGAGCACGACGAGCACCCCGAGGGCCGCGAACAGCGCGGAGCCGAGCGCAGTGGTGTGCATGGCGTCGACGAACGCGGAGGTGGCCGCCGTGCCCAGGGCCTGGCCTGCTTCGGCGGGCAGCTGCGCTGCGACCAGCTGGGTGCCACCGATCGACTCGGCCGCCACCTCGCGCTGCGCGCCGGTCAGCCCGCCCAGCGAGGGGGTGATCCCGGAGCGGTAGCTGGCCGAGAGGATCGACCCGAGGACGGCCACCCCGAGCGCGCCGCCGACCTGGCGGACCGTCGTGTTGACGGCCGACCCGGCGCCGGCCCGGTGCCGCGGGAGGGTCGACATGATCGACTCGGTGGCGGGGGCGACCGTGTGGGCCATGCCGGTCCCCTGCAGGGCGAGCAGCAGGCACACCACGGCGATCGGCGTCTGCTCGTCGATGAAGTGGTAGCCGCTGAAGGCGATCGTCACGAGCGTGAGGCCGACGGCGCAGACCTTCTTGGAGCCGTGGCGGCGGACGAGGCGAGCACTGCGCGGGGCGAACAAGCTCATCGACACGGCGACCGGCAGGAACGTGAGACCGGCTTGCAGCGGGGAGAAGTCGCGGGCGTACTGCAGGTAGAACGACAGGAAGAAGACCGTGCCGAACAGGGCGAACATGACGAGGGTGACCGCGCCGCAGGCGGCGGAGAACGCCGGATTGCGGAACAGCGTGACGTCGAGCATGGGGGCCGACGAGCGTCGCTGCAGGACGACGAACACGGCGAGGACCGCGACCCCGCCCAGGAGCGGCCCCAGGACCGCAGCGCTCCCCCACTCGGTCGTCTCGCCGCCCTTGATGATCCCGTAGACCACGAGCACGAGGCCCGCGACGGACAGGACGACGCCCGCCGGATCGAGCCGCTGCGCACCGGGGTCCTTCGACTCCGGCACGATCCAGACGATCGCAGCCAGCGCCAGCAGCACCACCGGCACGTTCACGAGGAACACCGAGCCCCACCAGAAGTGCTCGAGCAGGACGCCACCGGTGATCGGGCCCAGTGCGATGGCGAGGCCGACGAAGCCGGCCCAGATCCCGATGGCCTTGCCACGCTCGTCGGCCTCGAAGACGGCGCTGATGATGCTCAGCGTCGAGGGCATGACCGCGGCTCCGCCGACCCCCATCAGTGCCCGGCTGGCGATGAGCGCCTCGGGGCTGGACGAGAACGCCGCCAGCAGCGAGGCCAGGCCGAACAGCACCAGCCCCACGACGAGGGCCAGTCGGCGCCCGAAGCGGTCTCCGAGGACCCCGTAGGTGAACAGCAGCCCGGCGAACACCAGCGTGTAGGCGTTGACGGCCCAGGCGAGCTCGCTCTGGGTCGCGCCGAGGTCCTGCTGGATCGTCTTGAGGGCCACGTTGAGGATCGTGTTGTCGAGCACCACGACCAGCAGGCTGAGCACGAGCGTCCCGAGGATCCACCAGCGGCGGTCGTGGACGGAGCGGTCAGCCATGCCGGTGGAAAACCTCTCGCCGATCCTCTGCGCGCGCCATTGCGGTACGCCGCCGTCTTGCAAAGAGCGAGGGTACGGGCGCCCGAAACGAGACGCAACCGTCACGGTAGTCCCGGACGGGTGACCCGGGTCACGGAGACGGGGATGGGCACAGGTGCGACCCTGGACGGGTCCGGGGACCTTCGCCCCCACCGGAGGGGGCCGGCCTCGAGGCTCGCGACCGGAGGTCGACGCCATGTCCGAAGAGCCCATGCCCCCGCAGAGGTCCAGCGACCACCTGCCCAGCCTCTACGGCGGGGTCGTCAACCGCCGGGTCCACGTCCGGGACCTGCAGTCCGCCAAGGACCGGGGTGAGCGCTGGGCCATGCTCACGTCGTACGACATGCTCACCGCCGGGATCTTCGAGTCCGCAGGCATCCCCGTGCTCCTGGTGGGCGACTCGGCCGGCAACAACGTGCTCGGCTACGCGACGACCGTCCCGGTCACCGTGGACGAGCTCCTCCCGATGGTCCGCGCCGTGGTGCGCTCGACCACCCGCCCCCTGGTCGTGGCCGACCTGCCCTTCGGCTCCTTCCAGGGGTCGCCCGAGCAGGCCCTCACCACCGCTGTGCGGTTCCTCAAGGAGGGTGGCGCGCAGGCCGTGAAGCTCGAGGGCGGCCGGCGGATGGCCCCGCAGGTGGAGCTGCTCGTCTCGTCCGGCATCCCCGTGATGGGGCACGTCGGGTTGACCCCCCAGTCCGAGAACGTGACCGGACTGCGGGTCCAGGGACGCGGGGAGGCAGCCGACGTCCTGCTCGACGACGCCCGCGCGCTGCAGCAGGCCGGGGCCTTCGCGGTCGTGCTCGAGGCGGTCCCGGCCGACCTCGCGGAGCGGGTGACCAAGGAGCTCGACATCCCGACCGTCGGGATCGGTGCCGGTGTGGGCTGCGACGCCCAGGTCCTCGTCTGGACCGACATGGCCGGGCTGACTCCCGGCAAGCCGCTGACCTTCGTCAAGCAGTACGCCGACCTGCGCGGCATCCTCACCGAGGCCACCGCCGCCTTCGCCGACGACGTCCGCGAGGGACGCTTCCCCGGCCCGGAGCACAGCTTCTCCTGACCCCCCGGCTCCGTACCTGATCGTGTGGCGTTCCTGTACGGGACGAACCGGACACCGAACGCCACACGATCAGGGAGGGCGACCGCCGGGACGGCGTGTACCTGCTCCGGGCCGGTCGCCTGGGACCTCGCGTGCCTGGCGACGAGCACGGCTCCGCGGCAGTGCAGGCGTACGGCCCCGGGGACCTCCAGCCGTGGACCGAGCTGAGGCGCCTGCCCGCCGCGGTCCGGAGCCGCCTCTACGCCGAGCGGCTGCCCTCCCACCGGGCAGCGGCCGAGGCCCTGCTCGCGTCCTGGGGCTGAGCGCCCGGACGGAGCAGCACGGCGGCGCACAAGCCCAGCAGCCACAGGTGGACCGCGACGAAGCCGACCCGTTGCAGGGCCCCGGACACGGCGTCCGCGGGCACCGTCCCGAGCAGGCAGATCGAGGCCACTCCCCCGAGCAGGGCAGAAGCGGCGGCGGCCCGGGGCGCCCGCCGTCGCAGCGCCCAGCCGGCGAGCAGGGGCAGGACGCAGAGCGAGGCGTAGCCGACGGAGCCGAAGGCGAGGTGCACGGCGTCCTGCCTCCCTCCCCGGACCTGTCCGAGCGGCGAGGCGGCAGCCCCCAGGGTGGCCACGGCGGCCACGGCCAGCGCCGCCCCGGGAGCACGGCCGATCCGGCGCGTCAGCACGGGGACGAGCAGCAGCGCCCCGAGCGCGAAGGCGAGGAAGGCAGCGCTCAGGACGGCGCCGGTCCCCGTCCCGTCGCGCTGCAGCTGGCTGATGCTCTGGCGCACCGGGTCGAAGCCGGGGGTGCGCTGGCCGGCATCGACCCACGCCGCTGACAGGACGAGGACCCCGACGGCCCCGGCTGCCGCACCCACCCGGTCCGGGACGGTGCGTCCCTCACCCACGGGCCACTGCTGCGGCGAGCTGCTGCCGCAGCAGCCCGCGAGCCTCCACCAGTGACGGGCCGTACCAGGTGAGATGACGCCCGCTGACCAGCGCCGAAGGGGCCGAGAACGACTCCGGCCCGTCCTCGGCGGTGAACGCGTAGGGCTCGTCCGGCAGCACGACCAGGTCGTGCTCGGGCAGGTCTGCCAGGACGACCTTGGGGTAGCGCTCGGCGTGCCCGCTCAGGACGTTGTCGACCCCGAGCCGGGCGAGGACGTCGCCGGTGAAGGTGTCGCGCCCGACGGCCATCCAGGGCCGACGCCAGATCGGTACGACCGCGCGACGCCGCGGCCCGGGCTCCGGCTCGGCCCAGACGTGCTCTGCCTCGTCCAGCCATCCCGGATCAGGCGAGCCGCAGGCCGACAGCATCCGGCGCAGCGAGGTCAGCGCCGCTGGCACGGTCTCCGGTGCCGTGACCCAGACGGCCAGGCCCGCTGAGCGCAGGGCATCGAGATCGACCAGGCGGTTCTCCTCGGCGTTGGCGAGCACGAGATCGGGCCTCAGTGCCGCGATCTCGTCCGTACGCGGGTTCTTCGTGCCGCCGATCCGGGTGACGTCGAGCGACTCCGGGTGCGAGCACCAGTCGGTCGCTCCGACGAGCAGGTCCGGGCAGGTGACGGCCACCGCCTCGGTCAGCGACGGCACGATGGACACGACCCGGCGCACCCGGCGCGGGACCGCGACCGGGGTGCCGAGGTCGTCGACGGGCGCCGTCACACGTCGGTGACGCGCAGCCCCGCGTGCGCCTTGTACCGACGGTTCACCGAGATCAGGTTCGCGGTCAGCGCCTCCACCTGCGAGGCGTTGCGGAGGCGTCCGGCGTAGACCCCTCGCATGCCCGGGATCCTGTCGGCGAGGGCCTGCACGCGGTCGGTCGCCTCACGGTCGTCTCCGAGGACGAGGACGTCCGTGTCCACCCGTTCGACGTCCTCGTCGAGCAGCAGGACCGCGCTGACGTGGTGGAACGCCGCGACGACCGTGCTGTCCGGAAGGAGGTCGCGAGCCTGCTCGGCGGCGCTCCCCTCGGCCACCCGGAGCGCGAAGGCGCCCTGCTTGTCGAAGCCCAACGGGTTGACGCAGTCGACGACGACCTTGCCGGCGAGCTCGGCGGCGAGGGAGGAGAGCAGCTCGCCGTGCCCCTCCCACGGGACGGCGACGATGACGACGTCGCCTGCCTTTGCAGCGTCGGCGTTGCTGGCACCCGACACCTGCCCGGGCAGCTCCGCCGCAGCAGCCTGGGCGCGTACGGCATCGCGCGAGCCGAGCACCACGCTGACTCCGGCGATGGCGAGGCGCCGGGCCAGCCCCCTGCCCTGCGGTCCGGTGCCCCCGAGGACGGAGACGACCGGGGGGTCGGGAAGGGGCACTGACGTCGCCGGTAACGGCGCTGCTGAGTCGCTCATACGATCATCCTGGCAGGGTGGGGAGTCCGGCGCCGTGGGGGGCCGGTCACGCCAACCGGAAGGCGACGCTGCGGGCAGCCGGGTCGGCGACGGCCAGGACGACCCGGACCTCGTGGCCCAGCGGGAGCGCGGCTCCCTCGCACTTCGCCCGGACCGCCGGCTCGCGCAGCTGCACGACGCCCCCCTTCGGCCCGCTCTCGACCACGACAGCGTCGAACTGCTCGCCGACCCGCGGGGCCAGCACCACGGCCTCCGCGGCGTCGACCACCGCCCGCTCGAATGCGTTGGCCCGCCGGGTCGTGCCCGCCATGACGTCCGGAAGGCCGGGCAGTGCCGACCTGGCCCAGTCCGGTACGGGCCGGCCGGCCGCGAGCGCCAGGCAGACCTCCCCGACGTGCCGGTCGGCGAGCCGGCGGAGCGGGGCTGTGCAGTGGGCGTACGGCAGCGCGACCGCGCTGTGCAGCGGCTGCTCCGGGACCGAGCCGTCGAAGGCGGTGTAGCCGGCGCCGCGCAGCAGCCGGGTCGCGAGCGTCAACAGCGCAGCGTGCTCGGGCACGGACGCGTCGAGGGCCGAGACCACGTCGCCGTAGGACTGGCCGTCCTCCCAGGCGACGCCGAGCGCCAGAGCGCTGCGGCGCAGCGAGGCGACGGACTCGGCGTCCGCGGGGGGCATGGTGCGCAGCAGGCCGACCTGCCCGGCGAGCATCAGCTCTGCGGCTGCCGTCCCGGTCAGCAGGCTGATCTGGGCGTTCCATCCCTCACAGGGCAGCTGGGCCCGCAGCGTGAGGGTGGGCCGGCCCGACGCGTCGACCGCCACCTCCTGCTCCGGGGTGGGCAGGTCGACCGCATCGCGCTCGCGCGCCCGTGCCTGTCGGAGGGAGCCGATCTCCTGCAGCAGCAGCAGGACCGGGTCGGCGGTCCCCGCGTCGAGTTCGGCCTGGACGCCCTCGTAGTCGAGCCGCTTGCGGGAGCGGACCAGAGCACGGCGCACGTCGGTGCCGGCGAGACGCCCCTCTGCGTCGAGGTCGAGCCGCCACAGCAGGGCCGGCCGATCCTGGTCGGGAAGCAGGCTTGCCGCGCTCTCACCGAGGACGGGTGGGTGCAGGGGCACGCGCTCGTCAGGGGCGTAGAGGGTCACGCCGCGGGAGGACAGCTCAGCGTCCAGGGCGCCCCCTGCCGTCACGAAGGCCGCCACGTCGGCGATGGCGTACCAGACCCGGAAGCCGCCGTCGGTGCGCTCGAGGTGCAGGGCCTGGTCCAGGTCCATGCTGCCCGGAGGGTCGATCGTGAGCATCGGCAGATCGGTGCGGTCGAGCTCCGGAAGCCGCGGGGCACCCGCTCCCCGCTCGGCCTCTGCCAGCGCCTCTGCCGAGAAGGGCCCGGGGGCGTCGAGCTCGGCGCGCAGCCCGTCGAGGTCCAGCACGCCCGGTGCGGCGTCCAGCAGAGCGGGTGTCACGACCACGCGGAGTGAGGGCACGTCGGCAGCCTAAGGAGCCTGCTCCCCACGGCTGACCCCGTCGGGGTCCGGGACGGGACCAGGAACCCCGTCGGAGTGCGCGACGCTCTGGTGCGGGCGGCTGACGGCGGCCCAGACGGTCTTGCCCGGCGGGTGCGAGCGCACGCCGTGCGCCTCGCAGATCAGGTCGACCAGCAGCAGTCCCCGGCCCCCCTCGGCGTCGCTCGGCGCCGGCCGGCGCTCCGGAGGTTCGGGTGTCCCGTCATGGACGCAGATGAGCACCCGGCCGGCCTCGGCCCGCAGCTCGAGCGCGACCGGCGGAGCCGCATGGCGTACGGCGTTGGTCACCATCTCGCTGACGACCAGGGTGACGTCGTCACGGACGTCGTCGAAGCCGAGCCGCTCGCTCCACGCCAGGACGGCGGCACGCGCCTGAGCCGGCCCTTCGAGCGTGTGCCCCAGTTGCACCTGCTCGTGCCCGACGCCCGCCTCGTGGGCCAGGTGCCGGGCTGCGGCGCCGGCATCGGGGTGGACGAGCCCGGCGGGCAGCGCGGAGACGACTGCAGGCGACGTCGCGGCGAAGACCACGGTCGACGAGGGCCAGGACGCGCCGAGACGGGCGATGCGGTCGAGAGCGAGGACGGCACCGGGCGCCATGACGGTGGCAGCGACCAGGTCGACCACGACCCCCCGCGGCTGCTCCTGCAGCGCGAAGGCAACCGCCCCGAGCAGGCTGCGGGTGTCCTGCTCCCGCACGCTCCCGGTCACCGAGAGCACGGACATCCCGTCCTTGCTCTCCTGGCGCAGCAGCACGTGGACCAACCTCGCTCGGGCATTCCGGCGCTCCCGTCGGCGGATGCCGACGTCCTGCCCATGCCCGGGCGCCCTCGCGTGGAACCGGCCTGGCGCGTGCCCTTACACGAGTGTGGCGGGACCGCAACCCCGCGGTGTTTCAGTCGACGACAGGGAGGTAGACGCGCGCGCCGCTCTGCGCGAACTCCGCCGACTTCTCCTTCATCCCGAGCTCGAGCGCGGCCGACTCGTCGACGCCGTGCTCGGCGGCGTACTTGCGCACGTCCTGGCTGATCCGCATCGAGCAGAAGTGGGGCCCGCACATCGAGCAGAAGTGGGCGGTCTTGGCAGCCCCGGCCGGGAGGGTCTCGTCGTGGAAGTCCCGCGCGGTCGTGGGGTCGAGCGAGAGGTTGAACTGGTCCTCCCACCGGAACTCGAAACGCGCATCGGACAGCGCGTCGTCCCAGGCCTGCGCTCCCGGATGCCCCTTCGCGAGGTCGGCCGCGTGGGCGGCGATCTTGTAGGTGATGACCCCGTCCTTCACGTCGTCCCGGTCGGGCAGTCCGAGGTGCTCCTTGGGGGTCACGTAGCAGAGCATCGCCGTGCCGTACCAGCCGATCATCGCCGCGCCGATGGCGCTGGTGATGTGGTCGTAGCCGGGCGCGATGTCGGTGGTCAGCGGTCCGAGCGTGTAGAACGGCGCCTCACCGCAGACCTCCAGCTGGAGGTCCATGTTCTCCTTGATCTTGTTCATCGGGACGTGGCCGGGACCCTCGACCATGACCTGGACGTCGTACTCCCACGCGATCTTCGTCAGCTCGCCCAGGGTGCGCAGCTCGGAGAACTGCGCCTCGTCGTTGGCGTCGGCGATGCACCCCGGTCGCAGCCCGTCCCCCAGGGAGAACGTCACGTCGTACTGCGCCATCAGCTCGCACATCTCGCGGAAGTGCGTGTAGAGGAAGTTCTCCTGGTGGTGGGCGAGGCACCACGCGGCCATGATCGAGCCGCCGCGGCTGACGATGCCGGTCTTGCGGGTCGCGGCCATCGGCACGTAGCGCAGGAGCACTCCTGCGTGCACCGTCACGTAGTCGACCCCTTGCTCGAACTGCTCGATCAGGGTGTCCCGGTAGATCTCCCAGGTGAGGTCCTCGGCCTTGCCGTTGACCTTCTCCAGCGCCTGGTAGATCGGGACGGTCCCGATCGGGACGGCGCTGTTGCGCAGGATCCACTCGCGGGTCGTGTGGATGTTGCGGCCGGTGGAGAGGTCCATGACCGTGTCGGCCCCCCACCGGGTCGCCCACACCATCTTGTCGACCTCCTCCTCGATGGAGGAGGCCACGGCGGAGTTGCCGATGTTGGCGTTGATCTTGACCAGGAAGCCGCGGCCGATGGCCATCGGCTCCACCTCGGGGTGGTTCACGTTGACCGGCAGCACGGCCCGGCCACGCGCCACCTCGTCGCGCACGAACTCGGGCGCCATGCCCTCGCGGAGGGCGACGAACTCCATCTCGGGCGTGATGATCCCGGCCCTGGCGTAGGCGAGCTGCGTGACCGTCCTGCCCGGCAGGGCGCGCAGCGGACGACGTCCGGCGGAGTCGAAGACGCTGTCCAGGTCGCGGGTGTCGCGGGCCTTCCTGCCGTCGTCGACCGGCTGCACCGGGCGGCCGTCATAGGTCTCGACGTCACCGCGCTCGGCGATCCAGTCCTTGCGCACCGCAGGCACACCGAGACGGACGTCGGTGCGCAGGGACGTGTCGGTGTAGGGACCGCTGGTGTCGTAGAGCACGACGCTGTCGCCGGTCGACAGGCTCACCTCGCGCATGGGCACGCGCAGGTCGGGACGACTGCCCTGCAGGTAGGTCTTGCGCGAGCCGGGGAACGAGGTTCCCGGTCCGTCGGACGTCGCAGTGGGCGCGTCGTGCTCAGCGGTCTTCTCAGGGGTCGACGTCATGGCGGTTCCTCCCTACGCCGGTGCTAGCCGGGTCAGGTGCGAACGGTCAGCGGCCGGTCCTGCCGCCCTCTCAGCCTCGGCGCGAGGCTCCCGCGGGTCGCCCCGGAGACTACGGGACAGGCAGGTCAGTTCCTCGTCGGGTCGAGCCCCGGCAGCCCGCCGTCGAAGACCTTCGACGTCGCCGGAGGTACCGGTGCGCACGCTGCACGGACTGCGCATAACGTCAAGGCATGACCACCGGCACAGTGCAGACCAACGGCGTCGAGATCGCCTACGAGACGTTCGGCCCCGACTCGGGCCGCCCCCTGCTGCTCGTCATGGGCCTCGCCACGCAGATGCTCGCCTGGCACGAGGACCTGTGCCAGATGCTCGTCGGCCGGGGCTTCCACGTCATCCGCTTCGACAACCGCGACATCGGGCTGTCGACGCACATGCACGACGCACCACCGGCAGACGTGATGGCCGCCCTCGGCGGCGACACGTCGTCTGCCTCGTACTCCCTCGAGGACCTTGCCGACGACACGGCCGGACTGCTGGACGGCCTCGGCCTCCCGACGGCCCACGTGGTCGGTGCCTCGATGGGCGGGATGATCGCCCAGACCGTCGCGATCCGGCATCCGGACCGGGTGCGCAGCCTCACCTCGATCATGTCGACGCCGTCGCCCTCGATCGGCCCGCCGACCCCGGAGGCGGTCGCTGTGCTGCTGGCGGCCCCGGCGACGACCCGCGACGAGGCGGTCCAGCGCGCGCTCGCCACCTACGAGGTGATCGGCTCCCCCGACTACCCGCTCGACAGGGAGTGGCTGGCCGACATCTCCGGGCAGGCGTACGACCGCGCCTACGACCCGGCCGGGGTCTCGCGGCAGCTCCTCGCGATCCACGCCTCCGGCGACCGGACCGCCGCGCTGGCCGGTGTCGCCGTGCCAACGCTCGTCATCCACGGTGACCGCGACCCGCTGGTCCAGCTAGCCGGTGGCCAGGCCACCGCTGCGGCCGTCCCCGGCGCCGAGCTGCTCGTCCTGCCGGGGATGGGCCACAACTTCCCGCGGGAGCTGTGGCCGACCGTCGTCGACGCCATCTCCCGCCTGGCGGACCGGGCCGACGGTCTCGCGTCCTCGAGCTGAGACCGCACAGGCAGCCTGAGGTGCGCGAGGTCGAGGTGCGTGATGACGGCATCCGGCTCGGGCAGCTGCTCAAGCTGGCCGACTTCGTCGACGCCGGTTCGGACGCGCGCCCGCTCCTCGCGTCGGGTGTCGTGACGGTGGGGGGTCGGGTCGAGACGCGTCGCGGCCGCCAGCTCAAGAGGGGCGACGTCGTCGCGGTCGGCGACGTCAAGGTCCGGCTGGTCTGAGTCCACTGGCCTGGGCTGCCGCGGAGGTGACGGCCTTGTGGCGCAGGGGACCGGTCGCCCCGCCGCCCGCGGGGTAGCCCGGCGACCAGCGCGGTCGTGCCCGACGACCGCCAGCGACCTCGGAGCTCACCATGGCCACCCACACCGCCGTACGCCTGCTGCACGACCTCGGAGCCGCCACCTGGTTCGGCGGTTCCCTGATGGGGGCCACCGGGCTGAACGGCGCGGCCGCCCAGCTGGACGACCCCGTGCAGCGGGCCCGGGCCTCCACCGCCGGGTGGTCGCGCTGGGCGCCGGTCGGTGCGGCAGCCATCGGAGCGCACGTGCTCGGCGCAGCCGGGCTCGCGGTCACGGACTCCGAGCGGGTCGCCACCCAGCGGGGCGTCGGCCGGTCGACCGTGGTCAAGACCGCTCTCACCGCGGCGGGCCTCGGGGTCGGCGCCTGGAGCGCCGCCCTCAACCGCACGATGGCTGCCTCCGGCGACGTGCCTGTCGCCGGAGCCACCGAGGCCGGTGCCCAGACCCCCGCCGCGACCGCGAAGGTCCTGAAGCAGCTCAAGCTCGTGCAGTGGCTCAACCCCCTCGTGGCCGGCGCGGTCATCGCCACCGGGTCGTGGCAGAGCGAGCAGCAGCGGGCCACCCAGGTCGTCCCTGGTGTCCTGAAGCGCCTGGCCGGGTCGCCAGCCCTCGTCGTCCCCGCCCTCGGTGCCGTGGCCGTGGGAGCTCTCGCTGCACGGCGTGGCAAGGCCTCCTCGGCCGGTGCTCCGAGCAGGCCGTCACCCGCGGAGCTCCCTCCCGTGGTCTGGCACACCGAGCCCGGCGTGCAGCGTGACTCGATGGCCTCCGGCGGACGGAGCACCTCAGGAGGATCGGCGATCGCCCCCTGAGCAGGGAGGTGGAGCACACGCCGGACGGTCGCTACGTCGTCGTCGACGGCCGCCGGTGGCGGGCCACCGACCCGTTGGTGCCCGAGGACGTGGGTGCCGAGCTGCGGCGGGCGCTGATGAGCGCCCGCCGCGCCGTCGGCGCCGCCCTGCGGTCGTCCGACCCGGTGGCCGAGCGGGTCGCGCGGGCGCGGGTCCACGCGGCCAAGGTGGCTCTCGGGGAGCGCGGTACACCGTGGTGGGAGCAGTCGGAGGCCGAGCGCCGGGCTCGCTGGGAGACGGAAGTCGTCGAGCCCGACCCGCCCGCCGATCACGCGGATCTTCCGGCGGAGTCGGGAATCTCGTGACCCGGCCGTGTGACATCACGCACTGCTTGCCAGGTGCTTGCGCGAGCTAGCAGCGGACATACCGGGGGCGAGCAGACGACATCGCCGCACCGCGCGGTCCACGATCTCGAGAGGCATCCCATGACGACGGCCAAGCCGAGCACCAGGAGCACGACCAGCACCGCCCCCACCCGGGTCACGACCGAGAGCGAGACCGTCGTCGCCACGGTCGACCTGACCGTCGAGGCGGGCGACCAGGGCGCCAAGGGCCCCCTCGGCCCCACCGGTCCGGCCGGTGAGCGCGGCGACAAGGGCGCGAAGGGCCCGGTCGGACCCGTGGGCCCGCCCGGGGACCAGGGCGTGAAGGGACCGACCGGTGAGCGCGGCGACAAGGGCCCCAGGGGCGAGACCGGCCCGGTCGGCGAGCGTGGCGACAAGGGAGCCAAGGGCCTGGACGGTGCCACGGGCGAGCAGGGCGAGAAGGGCCTGCCGGGCTCGACCGGACGACCCGGGGAACAGGGCGCGCAGGGCCTCGCCGGCCCGGTCGGCCCG
>JAOPWP010000003.1 GCA_025965615.1 Frankiales bacterium | reverse complement strand
CGTACGCGTGGCGTGCGAAGTAGGCCCGGACGCCGGCGAAGAAGGCGTCCTCGCCGATCGTCGCCATGAGCTGACGCAGCACCGAAGCGCCCTTGGCGTAGGAGATCCCGTCGAAGTTCAACAGGGCGCTGCGGGTGTCCGGCACCTCCCCCTGCACCGGGTGGGTGCTGGGGAGCTGGTCTGCGCGGTAGCCCCACGCCTTGCGGGTCGCGCTGAAGTCGACCCACGCCCCCTCGTGGCGGGTCGCCCGGTCGACCGTGAGCAGGCCCATCAGCTCGGCGAAGGACTCGTTGAGCCACAGGTCGTCCCACCACCGCATCGTCACGAGGTCGCCGAACCACATGTGGGCCATCTCGTGGGCGACCACCATCGCCCGCTTGCGCCGCCTGTCGTCGGTCACCCGGGAGCGGAAGACGAAGTCCTCGCTGAAGGTGACGGCACCCGGGTTCTCCATGGCCCCGTGGTTGAACTCCGGGACGAACTGCTGGTCGTAGGTGTCCCCGAACGGGTAGGCGCGACCGAACAGGCCCTCCTGGAAGGAGAAGCACTGCTCGGTCACCTCGAACAGCTCGTCGGCGTCGGCGTCGAGGTGCGGCGCGAGCGAGCGGCGCGCGTGCAGGCCGAGACGTCGCCCGCCGACCTCGCGGTGCACGCTGTGCCACGGCCCTGCTGCCACGGTGAACAGGTAGGTGCTGATCCGCTCGGTCGGCACGAAGTGCCAGCGGTCGCCGGACCGCTCGCCCCGGGTGTTCCCGACGACGGACCACCCCGGCGGCGCGTCGACGCTCAACCGGATGCTGGCCTTGAGGTCGGGCTGGTCGAAGCAGGCGAACATCCGCTGGGCGTCGTCGAGGAAGCTCATGCCCCACAGGTAGACCTGCCCGTCGGCCGGGTCGCAGAAGCGGTGCAGCCCCTCCCCCGTACGGCTGTAGGCGCAGCGGGCGGTGACCGTGAGGCGGTTGTCGGCCGCGAGGTCCGGCAGCGCCAGGCGGTTGCCGTCGAGCGGGCCGAGTGGCCTGCCGTCGAGGTCGGCCGAGACCAGCTCGCCCTCGAGCTCCACGAACGAGCTGGCCCCCGGCTCGCGGCAGGAGAACTCGACGACGGTGACCGACTCGAACCCGGCGTCGCCTGCGGTGAGGTCGAGCAGGACGTCGTACGACGCGACCTCCAGCAACCGCGCCCGCTGCTCGGACTCGCTGCGGAGCAGGTTCTTCACAGCGCCGACCCTAGGCGCCGCTCCCCCGGTGGGTCACTGCTGGACTCGCCCAGCGCGTCTGGCAGCAGGCCACCTCCGGGGTGTGCACCGCGACGACCAGCTACCGCCGCTCGGCGCCGACCACCGCAGCGAGCCGGGCCGCGACCTCGCCCGCCTGCTCGGCGGTCTCGGCCTCGACCATCACCCGCACGAGGGCCTCGGTGCCGGACGGACGCAGCAGGACCCGCCCCGTGTCCGCGAGCAGCACCTGCTCGGCGGCGACCGCCTCGAGCACGTCGGGGTCCTGGGCCCGGCTCCGCTCCGCGCGGACGTTGGTGAGGACCTGGGGCAGTCGGATCATCACGCCCGCGAGGTCGGCGAGCGAGCGCCCCGTCTCGGCCATCCGCCCGAGGACGCTGACGCCGGTGAGCAGGCCGTCGCCGGTCGTCGCGTGCTCCAGCATCACGGTGTGGCCGCTCTGCTCGCCGCCGAGCGCGTGGCTCCCGGCCCGCATGGCCTCGAGCACGTAGCGGTCGCCGACCGCGGTCTGCAGCACCGAGATGCCCCGGGACTCCATCGCCCGGACGAAGCCGAGGTTGCTCATGACGGTCGCGACGACGGTGCCCGTGGGGAGCTGTCCCCGCTCGTGCAGCGCGACAGCCAGCAGTGCCAGCAGCTGGTCGCCGTCGACGACCCTTCCCTGGGCGTCCACGGCGAGGCAGCGGTCGGCGTCGCCGTCGTGGGCGAGCCCGAGGTCGGCCCCGTGCTCGAGGACCGCGGCCTGCAGCAGCTCGAGGTGGGTGGCCCCGCACCCGTCGTTGATCCGCGCGCCGTCGCCGTCGGCAGCGATCGCGAGGACGGTCGCGCCGGCCGCGCGGTAGACCTCGGGGGCGAGCGCCGAGGCGGCCCCCTGCGCGCAGTCGACCACCAGGGTGAGTCCGTCGGCGCGGGCCGGCAGGGCGGAGAGCAGACCCGCCACGTAGCCGTCCACCACGGCCGGACCCGCGGAAGCGATCCGGCCGACGCCGCTCCCGGTGGGCCGCGCGCGGGTGGCGGCGAGGCCGGCCTCGATGGCCACCTCGACGTCGTCCGGGAGCTTCCAGCCCCCGGGGCCGAAGAGCTTGAGCCCGTTGTCGGGCATCGCGTTGTGGGAGGCGCTGACCATCAGGCCGAGGTCTGCGCCTCCGACCGCGCAGGCCCGGGCGACCACGGGGGTCGGGACGACGCCCAGCAGCTCGACGTCGACACCGGCGCTGGCGAACCCCGCCGCCGCTGCGGCCTCGAGCATCTGCCCCGAGGGCCGGGTGTCACGGCCGATGACGGCCCGCGCCCGACCGGCCGACGGTGCCCGGCGGGCGAGCAGCTCGTACGCCGCACTGCGCGCGACCGCCAGGGCGAGCTCGGGGGTGAGCAGGTCGCCGTTGGCGAGCGCCCGCACCCCGTCCGTGCCGAACATCCGAGCCATGAGGTCCTCCAGACGTGCCTCGAGACGGCCACCCGGAGGCGACCGTCTCGAAGGAAGTGCGCGCTAGCGCTTGCTGTACTGGGGGGCCTTGCGGGCCTTCTTGAGGCCGTACTTCTTGCGCTCCTTGATCCGCGAGTCGCGGGTCAGGAAGCCCTCCTTCTTCAGCGCGCCGCGGTCCTCGGGCTCGACCTCGATGAGGGCCCGGGCGATCGCGAGGCGCAGGGCGCCGGCCTGGCCGCTGATGCCGCCGCCGTGCAGGCGGGCGATCACGTCGTACTGCTCGGTCTTCTCGAGCGTGACGAAGGGCTCGTTGATCGCCTGCTGGTGCACCTTGTTCGGGAAGTACTCCGCCAGGGTGCGGCCGTTCAGCGTGTAGTTGCCGGTCCCGGGGACGAGGCGCACGCGCACGATCGCCTCCTTGCGGCGACCGACGGTCTGGATGAGATCGGGGGTGACCGTCACTGGGAGACCTGCTTCAGCTCGTAGGGCACCGGCGCCTGGGCCTGGTGCGGGTGGGTGGGGCCGGCGTAGACCTTGAGCTTGGACAGCATCTGCCGGCCGAGCGTGTTGTGCGGGAGCATGCCCTTGATGGCCTTCTCGACGATCCGCTCGGGGCGGGTGGCGAGGACGTCGGCGTAGGACGTGCGCTTGAGGCCACCCGGGAAGCCGGAGTGGCTGTAGACCGTGGACTGC
>JAOPWP010000273.1 GCA_025965615.1 Frankiales bacterium | reverse complement strand
GGCCGATGTGGCCGTTGGACAGGGCGAAGATCGACTCCATCTGCCCGGCGACGGTGAGGTCCAGCCGGCACTCGCGGACGACCCACGGCTCGACGGGGATCAGCCCCGGCCCGATCACAGCAGCTCCTCGAGGTCGGCGACCACCACGTCCGCGCCCTGCTCACGCAGCTGATCGGCCTGGTCCACCCGGTCGACGCCGACGACGTAGCCGAAGTCGCCCGCGCGACCGGCGGCGACTCCGGCCAGGGCGTCCTCGAAGACGACGCACTGCTCCTTCTGCACGCCGAGGTCCGCCGCCGCAGCGAGGAAGGTGTCCGGAGCGGGCTTGCCCGGCAGGTCGCGCTCCTTGGCGACCACCCCGTCGACGCGCAGCTCGATGAAGGGGGCGAGGCCGGTCACCTCCAGCACGGCCCTGGTGTTGGCGCTGCTGGACACGACCGCGATCCGGAGCCCCGCGTCCTTGGCCGCCTGCAGGTAGCGGCGGCTCCCCTCGTAGACCCGGACCCCGTCGGTCTCGATCGTCTTCAGGAGCAGGACGTTCTTGCGGTTGCCGACGCCGGACACGGTCGGGGCATCGGGTGCGTCGTCCGCCGAGCCCTCCGGCAGCTCGATCCCGCGGCTGGCGAGGAAGTCGCGGACCCCGTCCTCACGCCGCTTGCCGTCCACGTGCTCGAGGTAGTCCCCGACGGGGTCGAACGGGACGAACGGCTCCCCGGTCCGTTCCGCCCGCTCCCGCAGGAACCCGTCGAAGGTCTCGCGCCAGGCGGCGTTGTGCACGGCGGCCGTGTCGGTCAGCACCCCGTCCAGGTCGAACAGGCAGGCGGAGATGCCGTCGGGCAGTCCGAGCACGAGAACCTCCTGAGGCGTGCGGGTGGAGACCGCATGATCACCCGCCCTACCCCGTCCTCGCAGGTCGCCACGCCTCCCAGGCGGTACGAGGTGCGCGCTCCTATCGTGGAGGCAGTGGGGACACAGCTGAGCCAGGAGCGCCAGGACCGCAGGCGCGCGTCGGTCCCTCCGCTGCGCTTCCCCGAGTCGCTGCCCGTCAGCCAGCGCAAGGACGACATCGCCGCGGCGATCCGCAGCTCCCAGGTGGTCGTGATCGCCGGCGAGACCGGGTCGGGGAAGACCACCCAGATCCCGAAGATCTGCCTCGAGCTCGGGCGGGGGGTCGCCGGGCTGATCGGCCACACCCAGCCCCGGCGCCTGGCGGCCCGCAGCGTCGCGGAGAGGATCGCCGAGGAGCTCGGGACGCCGCTCGGCACGACCGTCGGCTACACCGTGCGCTTCCACGACCAGGTGGGCGAGGACACCCTCGTCAAGCTCATGACCGACGGCATCCTGCTGGCCGAGATCACCCGCGACCGGATGCTCTCGGCGTACGACACGATCATCATCGACGAGGCCCACGAGCGGTCGCTGAACATCGACTTCCTGCTCGGCTACCTCAAGCAGCTGCTCCCGAAGCGACCCGACCTCAAGCTGATCATCACCAGCGCCACGATCGACCCGGGCCGGTTCTCCGACCACTTCGCCGGCGCGCCGGTCGTCGAGGTGTCCGGCCGGAGCTTCCCGGTCGAGATCCGCTACTCGCCCTACCTCGACGAGGACAGCGACCAGGTCACGGCGATCGTCGGGGCCGTCGCCGAGTTGTCGGACGAGGGCCCTGGGGACGTGCTGGTCTTCCTGTCCGGGGAGCGCGAGATCCGTGACACCGCCGACGCGCTGCGGGCCGCCGTGCCCGAGGGCACCGAGGTGCTCCCGCTGTTCGCCCGGCTCAGCGCCGCGGAGCAGCACCGCGTCTTCGCCCCCCACCCCGGCCGCCGGATCGTGCTGGCCACCAACGTCGCCGAGACCTCGCTGACCGTGCCCGGCATCCGCTACGTGGTGGACCCGGGGACCGCCCGGATCTCCCGCTACAGCCAGCGCACCAAGGTGCAGCGGCTGCCGATCGAGCGGATCAGCCAGGCCTCGGCGACCCAGCGCGCGGGCCGCTGCGGTCGCGTCGCGCCAGGCATCTGCATCCGGTTGTACGAGGAGGACGACCTGCTCGGTCGGCCGGAGTTCACGGACCCGGAGATCCTGCGGACCAACCTGGCGAGCGTCATCCTGCAGATGACCGCGCTGGGTCTGGGGGACGTGGCGGCCTTCCCGTTCGTCGACCCGCCGGACCGGCGCAACATCAAGGACGGCGTCGACCTGCTGCACGAGCTCGGCGCGCTGGACGTGCGCTCCGACGACTCCCGCCGGCGCCTGACACCGCTCGGGCGCACGCTGTCCGGTCTGCCGCTGGACCCGCGCCTCGGCCGCATGGTCGTCGAGGCCGACCGCAACGGCTGCGTGCGCGACGTGCTCGTGATCGCGGCCGCGCTGTCGATCCAGGACCCGCGCGAGCGTCCGGCAGACCGCCAGCAGGCGGCGGCCGAGATGCACAAGCGTTTCGCGGACGAGACGTCGGACTTCCAGGCCTACCTGAACCTGTGGCGCTACCTGCAGGACCAGCAGAAGGAGCTCTCCAGCAGCGCCTTCCGCCGGCTCTGCAAGAAGGAGTTCCTCAACTACCTCCGGGTCCGCGAGTGGCAGGACCTGCACAGCCAGCTGCGCCGGAGCCTCAAGCGCCTCGACCTGTCGCTCGACAGCTCCACTCCGTCCGCCGACACGATCTCCCGGTCGCTGCTGGCCGGGCTGCTGAGCCACATCGGGCTGCGCGACGTGGAGAAGCGCGAGTACGTCGGGGCGCGAGGGGCCCGGTGGGCGCTGGTGCCGGGCTCGGCACTGGCCAAGAAGGCCCCGCGCTGGGTCATGGCTGCCGAGCTCGTCGAGACGAACCGCATGTGGGGGAGGGTGGCCGGGCGGATCGACCCCTCGTGGGCGGAGGAGCTGGGCGCCCACCTGGTGAAGCGCTCCTACTCCGAGCCGCGCTGGATGCGCTCGCAGGCCTCGGTCATGGCCGACGAGCGGGTCACCCTGTACGGCGTCCCGTTGGTCGAGAAGCGGCAGGTGAGCTTCGGGCGCGTCGCACCGGTTCTCTCCCGCGAGCTCTTCCTGCAGCACGCGCTGGTGGAGGGCGACTGGGACACCAACCACGCCTTCTTCGCCGCCAACCGGGAGCTGCTCGACGACGTCGAGGAGCTCGAGCACCGGGCCCGCCGCCGCGACCTCGTGGTCGACGACGCGACCCTCTACGCGTTCTACGACGCCCGGGTGCCGGCCGACGTCGTGTCCGGACGGCACTTCGACAGCTGGTGGAAGGCTGCCCGGCGCGAGACCCCCGACCTCCTGACGTTCTCGATGGCCGACCTGGTCAGCGGTGAGGCGGCCGCGCTGTCGGCGCTCGACCACCCGGACGTCTGGGTCGACGGCGACCTGCGGCTGCCGTTGACCTACCAGTTCGAGCCAGGCTCGGACGCAGACGGGGTCACGGTGCACATCCCGATCGACGTGCTCAACCGGGTGAGCGCCGAGGGGTTCGACTGGCAGGTCCCGGGCCTGCGCCAGGAGCTCGTGACGGCGCTCATCAAGTCGCTCCCGAAGCCGCTCCGGGTCCGCTGCGTCCCGGCCCCGGACACCGCGGCGGCGCTGCTGACGGTGATCGAGCCGCGCAGCCGGCCCCTGCTCGAGGCCCTCGAGATCGAGCTGCTCAACACCCGCCGGGTCGACGTGCGGGCTGAGGACTGGCAGCTCGACCGGGTCCCCGCCCACCTGCGCATGACCTTCCGGGTGGAGGGCGAGGGGGGACGCACCCTCGCCGAGGGCAAGGACCTCGCCGCCATCCGGGAGCAGCTCCGACCGGCGGTCCAGCAGGCCATCTCGTCCGCCTCCGGCGGGATCGAGCGGTCAGGCCTCACCGACTGGGAGGTCGGCACCCTGCCCCGACAGGTGCGACAGGGAACGGTCCAGGGCTTCCCGGCTCTCGTCGACGAGGGCGCGACGGTCGGCGTGCGGGTGATGGGTACGGCCCTCGAGCAGCAGCGCGCGATGTGGCTCGGCACCCGACGGCTCCTGCAGCTCACCCTGCCCTCGCCGGCGCGAGCCCTGTCGGGCCGGCTGCCGAACGCCAGCAAGCTCGCGCTGGCCCAGAACCCGGCGGGCAACGTGGCCGAGACCCTGCAGGACTGCACCACAGCGGCGCTGGACGCGCTCATGGCCGGCGCGGGGGGCCCCGCCTGGGACGCCGAGGGCTTCGTGGCCCTGCGCGGCTCGGTGCGCCCCCAGCTCCTGCCGGCGGTCGAGGAGGTCCTCGCCACGGTCACCAAGGTGCTCGGCCTCTGGAGCGCCGTGCGTACCCGCCTGGACGCCGAGACGCGACCGCCCCTGGAGGGGTCGGTCGCCGACATGCGCGCACAGCTGGACCGGCTGGTCGGTCCCGGCTTCGTGACCAGGACGGGACGGGACCGGCTGCCTGACGTGCTGCGCTCCCTCCAGGCGATGCAGGCGCGCCTCGACCGGTTGCCCGCCGACCCGGCCCGGGACAGGCTGAACACCGCGCAGGTCGCGCACGTCACCGCCGAGGTGGACGACGCGTTGCGCCGCCTGGAGGCGGTCGGCCGGGCCGACACGCCGGAGGCGCAGCAGCTGCGCTGGATGGTCGAGGAGCTGCGGATCAGCCTGTTCGCGCCGCCCATGCGCACGCGCTACCCGGTCTCGGAGAAGCGCATCTTCCGGGCGATCGACGCCGTCCTGCCCTGACGGAAGATACGATGAGGCGGTCGTGCAACCTCGCGACCGTCTCGGGCGTCTACCTCCTAGGACCCCGTTCAGCCTCTGAGGAGTCCGTCTTGCGTCGCCCCCTGCTTCCTGCTGTCGGCCTGACGATGCTCGCTGTCGCCCTGGCCGGATGCAACGGCGGCGCCCGCCAGCAGGTCGAGGCAGCCCCGGCCGCGGTCGTGGAGCCCCCGTCGCCTGCGTCACCGGCCCCGATCGAGGTCGTGACCCCGGTCGTCCTGCCGAGCGTCGTGCCGCCGTCCCCCTCCGCCAGCCCGTCGCCCTCACCCAGCAAGTCGGCGGCGCCGAAGCCCAGCTACGACGTGGCCGCCGTGCAGCGGACCCTGACCGCCCTGAACTACTACGGCGGAGCCGCCGACGGCCGTGCAGGCGGCGCCTTGGCCAGCGCCGTCATGGCCTTCCAGAAGGTGCAGGGCCTGCCGCGCAGCGGCAGCGTCAACGCGGCCACCCTCGCGGCCCTCGCCTCACCGAAGACCCCTGACCTGCGGGGCGGTCCCGCCAACCGGGTCGAGGTCGACCTCACCAAGCAGGTGCTCTACGTCGTCAAGGGCGGGGCGGTGTCGCGCATCCTGCCGGTCAGCTCCGGCAACGGCGCGAGCTACAAGCAGAAGAACGGCGCCACGGCACGGGCGCTGACGCCGACCGGCCACTACGTGATCGAGCGACGGATCGTCGGCGAGCGCAAGGCCGACCTGGGCACGCTGTACGACCCGCAGTACTTCTACCGGGGCTGGGCCATCCACGGCTCCAACAGCGTTCCGGCGGGGCCGGCCTCGCACGGCTGCGTGCGGGTCACCCGGGCCGACGCCAAGTACCTGCTCACGGCGCTGAGCAACGGCATGAGCGTCCACGTCTACGGCGGCACCCACGTCTTCAGTGCGGGCAGCAGCGCTCCGGGCACCGACAACCCCACCGGTGACGGTGGGGGCGAGGCTCCCGCCCCGCCGTCGCCCCCCGCTCCGGCGCCGCAGCCGCAGCCGGAGCCCGTCGAGCCGTCCTCCGAGCCGGCTCCGGCCAGCCCGCCGCCCGAGGTCGTGCCGAGCCCCTGACCGCGCCCGTGCTGCGGACGGTCACGGCGACCCGTTACGTCATGCCGCTGCGCGAGGGCGGCTCCCTGCCCGGCTTGATGGAGTGCGACGACCTCGGCACCTACGTCGTGAAGTTCGTCGGCGCCGGCCAGGGCCGCAAGGTCCTCGTCGCAGAGGTGCTCGTCGGCGAGCTGGGCCGCGCGCTCGGTCTTCCCGTCCCGGAGCTGGTCCTGGTCGAGGTCGACCCCGTGCTGGGGCGCGCGGAGCCGGACGAGGAGGTCCAGGACCTCCTGCGAGCCAGCCCCGGGCTCAACCTGGGCACCGACTACCTGCCGGGGTCGCTGGGCTTCGACCCCAACGCCCACGCCGTCGACCCTCACCTCGCCAGCCGGGTGCTCTGGTTCGACGCCCTCGTCGGCAACGTCGACCGCAGCTGGCGCAACCCCAACCTGCTGCTGTGGCACCGGGAGCTCTGGCTCATCGACCACGGCGCCTCGCTGGTCTTCCACCACGACTGGGCGCGTGCGGCATCGGCGGCCGAGAAGCCCTACACCGCAGCCGATCACGTGCTCCTGCCGGCGGCGCTGCACCGTCAGGAGGCCGCGGCCGAACTGGCGCCACGGGTCACCCGGGAGCTGCTCGAGGCCGTCGTGTCCCTCGTTCCGGACGTCTGGCTCGAGGCGGAGCCCGGCTTCGACGACCCGGACGCCGTCCGAGCGGGATACGTGGACCACCTGCTGCGCCGGGTCGAGGCCCGCGGGAGCTGGCAGCCGTGAGCCGACTGGTCTTCGAGTACGCCCTGGTCCGGGCCTCCCCGCGGGTCGAGCGCGGGGAGTGCGTCAACGTCGGCGTGCTCCTCTACTGCCAGGCGACCGACTTCCTGGCCGTCGCCACGCACCTCGACCCGGCCCGGGTCCGGGCCCTCGACCCGGCGGCCGACGTCCAGGGGATCGCCGAGGCCGTCTCCGCCCTGCAGCGCACCTGCGACGGGATCGGACCGGCCGCGGACACCTCGCTCGGCCAGCGCTTCCGGTGGCTCACGGCGCCGCGCAGCACGGTGGTGCACACCGGCCCGGTCCACAGCGGCCTGACGCCTGACCCAGCCGGCGAGCTGGTCCGGCTGCTCGACGCCCTCGTCCGCTGACATCCGGTCTGCTCCGGCTCCTCGACCGCATGGAGCACCGGTCCTCGTCCACGACGGGCGCCGCGAGGTCGGCCCCCGAGGGGTTCTGCTGCTCGACACGCCGGGCGTGTCCAGCAGCAGCCCACCCCTGGGGCACCCGCCGGCCGGTCTACGGCAGGTGGCGCAGCTCCGGTCCCACGTAGACCTGACGCGGGCGGCCGATCTTGGTGGCCGGGTCCTCGATCATCTCCCGCCACTGGGCGATCCAGCCCGGCAGCCGGCCGAGGGCGAACAGGACCGTGAACATCGGCGTCGGGAAGCCCAACGCCTTGTAGATCACGCCGGTGTAGAAGTCGACGTTGGGGTAGAGCTTGCGGCTGACGAAGAAGTCGTCGGCGAGCGCGGCCTCCTCGAGCTGCATCGCGAGGTCGAGCAGCGGGTCGGGCTTCTGCAGGGAGTCGAGGACCTCGCGGGCGACCTTCTTCACGATCGTGGCCCGGGGGTCGAAGTTCTTGTAGACCCGGTGGCCGAAGCCCATCAGCTTGACGCCGTCCTCCCGGTCCTTCACCCGCTGGACGAACTTCGCGACGTCGCCCCCGTCGGCCTGGATCCCCGCGAGCATCTCGAGGACCGCCTGGTTGGCGCCCCCGTGGAGCGGCCCGAACAGCGCGGCGACGCCCGCCGAGACCGAGACGAACAGGTTCGCGTTGGACGAGCCGACCATGCGCACGGTCGAGGTCGAGCAGTTCTGCTCGTGGTCGGCGTGCAGCAGGAACAGCAGGTTCAGCGCCTTGGAGGCGACCGGGTTGACCTCGTACTCCTCGGCGGGGACGCCGAAGGTCATCCGCAGGAAGTTGTCCACGTAGCCCAGGCTGTTGTCCGGGTAGAGGAACGGCTGGCCGGTCGACTTCTTGTGGGCGTACGCCGCGATCGTCGGCATCTTGGCGAGCAGCCTGATCGTGGACATCTCGACGTGCTCAGGGTCGAACGGGTCGAGGCTGTCCTGGTAGAAGGTCGACAGGGCGCTGACGGCCGAGGACAGCACCGCCATCGGGTGGGCGTCGGTGGGGAAGCCCCCGAAGAACTCGCGGAAGTCCTCGTGCAGCATCGTGTGCTTGCGGATCTTGGCCTTGAAGGACGTCAGCTCGCCCTCGGTCGGCATCTCGCCGTAGATCAGCAGCCAGGCCACCTCGAGGAAGCTGGCCGACGCGGCCAGCTCCTCGATCGGGTAGCCGCGGTAGCGCAGGATGCCCTCGTCGCCGTCGATGTAGGTGATCGCCGACTCGCAGGAGCCGGTGTTCACGAAGCCCGGGTCGAGCGTGACCATCCCGGTGCTCGCGAGCAGCTTGGGGATCTCGATCCCGCCGGGGCCGTCGGTGGCCGGCTTGACCGTGAGCGGCAGGGTGCCGCCGGGGTGCTCGAGGGTGACGTCGGACATGGGTGGTCCTCCAGGGACAGGCGCAGGTGGGCTGTCCCATCCTGTCCCAATGGTCCGGCGCCGTGCGGGGGAGGGTGGGTCCGTGGCACCCCTGATCGTGACGCTCGCCCTCGACCCTGCCGCTCAGGGCCGCTTCGACGCGCTGCGGGCCGCCCACTTCCCGATCGAGCGCAACCACCTGGCCGCCCACGTCACCCTGTTCCACGCACTGCCCGGCGAGCACCTGGAACGGGTGCGGAACGACCTCGCAGACGTGGCGCAGCGGCCGGCGTACGACGTCCAGGTGACCCGGGTGCGCTCCCTCGGGCGGGGAGTGGCGTACGACCTCAGCGCCGCGGAGCTGGACGAGCAGCACCGGGAGCTCACCCGGCGCTGGGACCCGTGGCTGACCCGCCAGGACCGCCAGCCGCTCCGGCCGCACGTCACCGTGCAGAACAAGGTCGCACCCGCGGCGGCTCGAGCCCTGCTCGCCGAGCTGTCCGCGAGCTTCTCGCCGTACGACGTCCGCGGCACGGGGCTGGCGCTCTGGCGCTACCTCGGGGGCCCCTGGGAGCCGCGAGGGCTCTTCCCGTTCGAGGACTGACCTGTTGGCTCAGGTACGCAGCGACTCCACCGACCGCGACGCGTCGCCGCCGACCGACTCGGGCGCGGCGGACGCACGGGGCATGCCGTGGCCCGGCGCCGCCGCGTCCGGTGCCGCCTGTGGCGCGACGCGCGCCAGCTCTGCCTCGCTGCGCTGGAGCCGGGTCCTCGCCGAGACCTGCTGCCAGGTGGCGGTGCGCTCCGAGCGGCC
>JAOPWP010000235.1 GCA_025965615.1 Frankiales bacterium | reverse complement strand
GTGGCCAGCGCCCCGAGCGCCCAGGCGGTGCCGCTCCGCTCGAGGCCCAGCTTGTGGTCCAGCGAGAAGTCGCCGGGGCCGGTCTCGGTGAGCGCCACCACCGCCGCGATCAGGACGGCGTTGTACTCCCAGCCCCCGTTGGCTGCCCAGGGGCCGTTCGCCAGGTGCACCTTCTTGATCGCCGTGGTCATGACGCCGGTCAGGGCCGCGGCCGCGGCGGGGGTGGCAAGACCAACCGCCAGGAGCGCACCGGCACCGGCCTCGGTCACGCCGGAGGCCAGCGCGTGCACCTTGGGGGGCCGCATCTGCAGGGACTCCATCATCCCCTCGGTGCCGGCACGGCCCGGGCCGCCGAACCATCCGAACAGCTTCTGGGTGCCGTGCCCGACGAACAGACCGCCGATCAGTGCCCGGGCGGCGAGGCGTCCTGCGCTCATCTTCCTGCTCCTCCGTTGACGCTGTAGGCAGCCGAACTTCCCGTGGCTCGCCCGCACAACCATTTCTGGGCGAACTGGTGCACATCGGTCCAGCGCGTGCTGCTGTGGAGGAGGGCTTGGCCCGAGCGGGTCGCCGTCGTCGGGTGCTCGGTGTCGTAGGTGCGGAGCTGGAGCCCGGCGGGGGGTCGTCCCCGGGGGGCGGGCCGGGTCGGTGAGCCCAGCTCGGAACTCGCCGATCAGCGCTTGCGGGGAGCCCTGCCGCCGAGCAGCGCGTCCAGCTCGGTCTCGACCTCGGTGGTCGCGACGAGCAGGAGCTCGTCCCCGCCCTCCATGGCCGCGTCCGGCGTCGGGACGATGACCCGGCCGTCCCGCAGGATCGCCACCAGGGCGCTGTCGTTGGGCCACGGAACGGACCCCACCAGCTTGCCGACCAACGGGGCGTCGGCGGCGAGGGTGAGCTCGACGAGGTTGGCGTCGCCCTGCCGGAAGGTGAGCAGGCGGATCAGGTCCCCGACCGAGACGGCCTCCTCGACGACCGCCGCCAGCAGGCGAGGCGAGGAGACCGAGACGTCCACGCCCCAGGACTCGTTGAACAGCCACTCGTTCTTGGGGTGGTTGACCCGGGCGACGACGCGGTCGACCCCGAACTCGGTCTTGGCAAGCAGGGAGACCACCAGGTTCACCTTGTCGTCACCGGTGGCCGCGACCACGACCTGGCACGTCTGGATGGCTGCCGACACGAGGGTCTCGAGCTCGCAGGCGTCCGCCAGCAGCCACTCGGCTCCGGGCACGCTGTCGGGCTTGACCGACCTCGGCTCGCGCTCGATCAGCAGCACCTCGTGGCCGTTGAGCAGCAGCTCGCCGGCGATGGAGCGACCGACGTTGCCGGCACCCGCGATGGCGACGCGCATCAGCCCTCACCCCTCTGGGGCCCGGCAGCCAGGATCCGGCCGACCTCGTCGAGGCGATCCCCCTGAAGCGCCAGGTAGACCAGATCGCCTTCCTGCACGACGGACTGAGCGTGCGGCAGCATGCCTTCCCCCAGACGCGTGAGCAGCGCCACCCGGGCTGCGCAGGCCTGCTCGAGGTGCGTGACCCGCTCACCGATCCATGCGGGCGAGTAGGACACCTCGGCCAGGACGACCTTCCCGCTGGGGTCCCGCCACTCCGTCTCCACTCCCTCGGGGAGCAGGCGTCGGATCACCTGGTCTGCGGTCCAGCGGACGGTGGCCACCGTCGGGATCCCGAGCTTCTGGTAGACGGCCGCCCGGCGGGCGTCGTAGATGCGGGCGACGACGTTCTCGAGGCCGAAGGTCTCGCGGGCGACGCGCGCGGCGATGATGTTGGAGTTGTCGCCGCTGCTGACCGCGGCGAAGGCGTGGGCCCGCTCGATGCCGGCCTCGATGAGGGTGTCCCGGTCGAAGCCGACCCCGGTCACCTTGGTCCCCTCGAAGTCCGCGGACAACCGGCGGAAGGCGGCCGCGTCCCGGTCGATGACAGCCACCGAGTGGTCGAGGGTCTCGAGGCCGCGCGCGAGCGCGGAGCCGACCCGCCCGCAGCCCATGATGACGACGTGCACGGCTCTCCTCCAGGTGCGGTACGACCGGCCGGTCTTCCGCTCGAGAAGCAACGGTCAGCCTGTGCCCGACGCTACACGCGGCGTGCCGGCGCCGGCCGTACGCTCTCGGTTCGTGGCCAAGGCGAACGACGTCCTCAAGCGGGTCCTGCTCGGGCGGGCTCTGCGCAGCGACCGCCAGAGCGAGCAGGAGCTGCCGAAGACGCTCGCCCTGCCGATCTTCGCGAGCGACCCGTTGTCCAGCGTCGCCTATGCGACGCAGGAGGTCCTGGTCGTGCTCACCCTCGGGGGACTGGCCTACCTCTACCTGACGCCTTACCTGGCCGCGGCTGTCGTCCTGCTTCTCACCATCGTCGTCCTGAGCTACCGCCAGCTGGTCCACGCCTACCCCAGCGGTGGTGGCGACTACGAGGTCGCCAGCAAGAACTTCGGACCGAGGAGCGGCGTGATCGTCGCGAGCGCGCTCCTCGTGGACTACGTGATGACGGTGGCGGTGTCCATCAGCGCGGGCGTCGACAACATCATCTCGGCCTTCGTGGGCCTCGCCGACCACCGGGTGGCCCTCGCCCTGGCCTTCGTGACGCTGCTGACCGCGATGAACCTGCGTGGTGTGAAGGAGAGCGGCCGGCTCTTCGCGGTCCCGACGTACGGGTTCGTCCTCGGGATCCTGACCATGATCGGCTACGGCGTCTTCCAGGCCGTGACGGGCAACGCCCCCGCCGCCGAGAGCGCCGGCTACACGGTCATCGCCGAGGACGGGGAGGTCGGGCTGACCGGCCTCGCCTTCGCCTTCTTCGCCCTGCGAGCCTTCGCCTCGGGCTGCACAGCGCTCACCGGCGTCGAGGCGATCGCCAACGGGGTGCCGGCGTTCCGCAAGCCCAAGAGCAAGAACGCCGCGACCACGCTGGCCCTCATGGGCGGGCTGGCGATGACCATGTTCATCGGGATCACGACGCTCGCCATCCTCACCGACGTGCGCTACTCGGAAGACCCGGAGATCCAGTTCGTCGGCTTCGGCGGGGGCGACGTGCAGCGCAGCGTCATCGCGCAGGTGTCGTCCGCGGTCTTCGGTGACGGGTCCCTGCCGTTCTTCTACGTGCAGGCGATGACCGCTGGCATCCTCATCCTCGCTGCGAACACGGCCTTCAACGGCTTCCCGCTGCTCGGGTCCATCCTCGCCCAGGACCGGAACCTGCCGCGCCAGCTGCACACCCGCGGCGACCGGCTGGTCTACAGCAACGGCGTGCTGCTCCTCGCGGTCTTCTCCGGAGTGATCATCTCGCTGTTCCAGGCGAACGTGACGCGGCTCATCCAGCTGTACATCATCGGCGTCTTCACGGCCTTCACCCTCGGGCAGGCCGGGATGGTCCGGCACTGGAACCGCGCGCTCGCATCAGGCACCCTGACCGCGGAGCGCCGCCGTGCGGTCCTCCGGAGCAGGGCCATCAACGCGACCGGCTGCAGCCTCACCGGGCTGGTCCTCGTGATCGTGACGGTCACCAAGTTCACCCGCGGCGCCTACATCGTCCTGATCGCGATGCCGATCCTCTACGTGCTCATGCGAGCGATCAACCGGCACTACACCCGGGTCGCCGAGGAGCTCGAGCCGGACGACGAGGCCGTGCCCCTGCCGAGCCGGAACCACGCGATCGTCCTCGTCTCGAAGGTGCACGCGCCGACGCTGCGCGCACTGGCGTACGCCCGGGCGACCCGGCCGCACGACCTGACGGCCCTCACCGTGTCGGTCGACGCGGAGGAGTCTCGGGCGCTCCAGGAGGCGTGGGACCGGCGAGAGCTGCCGATCCCGTTGACGATCATCGACTCGCCCTACCGCGAGATCACCCGGCCGGTCCTCGACTACGTCCGGAACATCCGCACGCAGAGCCCCCGTGACGTGGTCACGGTCTTCATCCCGGAGTACGTCGTGGGCCACTGGTGGGAACAGCTGCTGCACAACCAGAGCGCGCTGCGCCTCAAGGGCAGGCTGCTGTTCCAGCCCGGGGTCATGGTGACCAGCGTGGCCTACCAGCTCCGCTCCTCCGAGCGCCTTCGTGACGACGACGCCGCCGAGGGGTCCGCGCCCGGGTCGGTACGCCGGAGCCCCGAGCGATGAGCACGCCTGTTGAGGCCGGTGCGTCGGAGGTGGGCGCCACTCTCGAGCTCGACATCTCGGCGGTCGCAGCCGGCGGCTCGTGCGTCGCTCGCGCTCCGGACGGGCGCGTCGTCTTCGTCCGGCACAGCCTCCCGGGGGAGCGGGTCCGGGCCGTCATCACCTCGGCGACCACGTCGTTCCTGCGGGCCGACGCGGTCGAGGTGCTCACGCCGTCCCCTGACCGGGTCGAGAGGCCCTGCCCCTACGCCGGTCCGGGGCGCTGCGGTGGGTGCGACTGGCAGCACGTGGCGCTGCCGGCGCAGCGACGGCTCAAGGCGGACCTCGTCGCAGAGCAGCTGCGCCGGCTCGCCCGCACCGAGCTGGCCGTCGAGGTGGAAGAGGTCCCGGGGGCCCCCGACGGCCTCGGTTGGCGCACCCGGGTCCAGTTCGCCGTGGCCCCCTCCGGACGGCCCGGCCTGCACAAGCACCGGTCCCACGAACTCGAACCGGTCGACCGGTGCCTGATCGCCGCTGCCGAGGTGGAGGAGGTCGGCGTCGAGGCGCTGCACTGGCCGGGGGTCAGCGCGATCGAGGTGACCGCCACGGGGGACCAGCGGGTCCTCTCGGTGTCCAGCACGTCGCAGGGTCGGCGCACCCCGGCCGAGCTCCCGCAGGTGCCCGCGGGGCTGGTCGTGGACGGTCGACCCCGGCGCGGCCCTCACGGCGTGCGGCACCGCGTCCTCGGTCGGTCCTACGAGGTGTCGGCCGGGGGGTTCTGGCAGGTGCACCCCGAGGCCGCCTCCGTGCTCGCCTCCGCCGTGCTCGACGGCCTGGACCCGCAGCCGGGAGACCGGGCGCTCGACCTCTACGCAGGCGCCGGCCTGTTCGCAGCGCTGCTGGGCGAGCGGGTCGGTCCGACCGGTTCGGTGCTGGCGGTCGAGGCCGACGCGAGGGCCTGCGCCGACGCAGCCCGCAACACCGATGACCAGCCGCACGTGCGCATCCGCACCAGCGACGTCGACGCCCGCGTCCTCGCCGGTGCCGGCCGGCCCGACCTCGTCGTCCTCGACCCACCCCGGGCGGGTGCCGGACTGGCGGTGACCCGCAGCCTCGCGGCGATGCGACCGCGTCGGATGGCCTACGTGGCCTGCGATCCGGCGTCGTTCGCGCGGGACCTGCGGGTGCTGCTCGACGTCGGCTGGGAGCTCGCCTCGCTGCGCGCCTTCGACCTGTTCCCGATGAC
>JAOPWP010000234.1 GCA_025965615.1 Frankiales bacterium | reverse complement strand
CGGGCCGCTGCTGCCGCTCCCGCTCCCCGGCGTGCCGACGCTCCCCCCAGGACCGAGCCTGCCGGTGCCGATCCCGCCTCTGGCGCCGTCGCCGCTGCCCCTCCCGCTGCCCCTCCCCGGCGGCGGGCTTCCGGGCGGGGTCCTGCCCCGCTGATCCGTCACCCGCAGGGGTGAGGCTCGTTGGGCCTCGCGGGCAGGCGACGTGCCGCCTCGTCAGCACGCCGCGGAGGTCGCATGCGCCGAAAGGCACGGGGTCCGTTCCTGCTCATGACGGCCTGCGCGCTCGTCATGGCGAGCGCGCAGCCCTCGCTCGCTGCGCCCGGCGCTGGAGACGTCGCCGGCGCCACGGGGGCCACCGCCCTCACCCTCACGCTGAACCTGCCTGGTGGGCAGACCAACCGGCTCGTGCTCACCCTCGACCCGGTCACCGGCAGCGCGAGCCGGGTGGCCACGACGACTGCCGCCTCCGCTCGCTCCGAGGTGCTGGCCGCCGCCATCGGGACGCACACAGCCGGCACCGGAGCCTCCGTCGCCATGCTCCCCGCACCCCTGACCGCCACCACGGAACCGACGGGTGCCTTCAGCCAGGGCCTGGCCGCCTCGCCGCTGGCGGACCTGCTGACCGTACGACTGCTCCCGGCCACGGCGACCGTCACGGCGGCGCCGTCCAGCAGCTCCGAGGCGGCGGTCGCCGGTCTGGGCGTCGGCCTGCCCGACGCGGTCGCCGACGGGCTGGCCCCCCTGCTGGACCCCCTCGCCGTCGGGGTGAACGAGCTGCTCAGGACGCTGTCGGCCCAGGCGGGAGTGCCGGTCACGACCCTGTGCGCCGGCCTTCCGCAGGCCGTCAGCCAGCTGGGCGCGGTGACGTCGGCGCTGGAGCCCGCTCTGGCCGCTCTGCCGGTGCGCGTCGAGGTCGCTCAGGTGCTGGACGCGACCGTGCTCGGCGCGGTCTGCAGCCTGCCTGCCGTGCTCGACGACCTGCGCGCCTCCCTTCGCGCGGCCCTGGCGACGCTGACCGGCCCCCGCGGCGTGCTCGGCACCGGTCTGATCAGGAGCGACCAGTCCGTGACCACGGGACCGGAGGGGATCACCTCGCGGGCGACGGCGTCCGTCGCCGGGCTCACCCTGGTGGGACAGCAGGCCCTCGTCGGCGCCGAGGTCCTCCGTACGTCCTCGACCGCCACGGCGACGGGCCGTCCCGGGACCGCGGACGCGACGGTGGAGTCGTCGGTGGCCACCCTGGCGGCCGGCACGGTCGACCCGTTCGTGGAGGTCCGGGCGACGGTCGCGGGGGTCCGGGGCCGGCTCGGTGGAGGCACCCTCCCCCCGGCGCTGGACACCCTGCTGACCGCCCTGACCGGCCAGCTCGGGGGAGCCCTCGTCCCCCTTCGCATCACCGTCCTGGACGCTGACGCCGCTGCGCCGGCGACGCGGCTCGCCGCCTGCCCGACCGGGCTGGACGGTCGCCAGACCGGGACCTTCGAGGCGCCGGACGGAACCTGCGCGGCCGCAGCGACGAGGGGGGTCGGCGTCGGCGTCGAGCTCCCGGCGCCGCTGGCGAGTGCCCTGAGCATCAACGGTCCTCTCGTCGAGCTGCAGCTCGTCCCGAGCGCGGCGGTCGCCCGTACCCAGGCCGCCCCACCGGCGGCTGTCGCGTTCGTCGCGCGGGAGCTGCCCCGCACCGGGTCCGACGGGAACCTGCTCGGCGGGCTCGGCCTGGCACTGCTGGCCGCAGCCGCTGTCCTGCGCCGTCGGCGCTCGGCGAGCCCGAACGGCTGAGAACGCAACCGGTCTAGTGTCAGCCTGACCGCACCGAGCCCGGCGACCTGGAGGACACGTGCCCAGCCCGTTCCGCGTGCCGCGCCGGGGCCGCAGCGAGAACGCCAGCGTCCGGGCCGTGCTCGCGGGGGCCGCCTCCGCTGCTGCCGCCGAGGTGGAGAGCGAGCTGTCCGTCCCGCCGGACCCCACTGCTGCCGCCTTCTTCGACGTGGACAACACGATGATCCGCGGCGCGTCGATCTACTTCTTCGGCAAGGGCATGGCCGGGCGCGGGCTCATCACGACCAAGGACCTGATCCGCTTCGGCTGGCAGCAGCTCGCCTTCCGCGTCCAGGGCACGGAGAACCTGGAGGCCGTCGCGGAAGCGCGGGACAAGGCCCTGGGCCTGGTCGCCGGCAAGTCCGTCGCCGAGATCGTGGCCTACGGCGAGGAGATCTACGACGAGCTCATGGAGCGGCGGATCTGGAGCGGCACGCGGGCCCTTGCCCAGCAGCACCTCGACGCCGGCCAGCGGGTGTGGCTCGTGACGGCGACCCCGGTCGAGCTCGCTCGGATCATCGCTGCCCGGCTCGGCCTCACGGGCGCCCTCGGCACCATCAGCGAGGTCGAGGACGGCCTCTACACCGGGCGCCTGGTCGGAGAGCCCCTGCACGGACCCGCCAAGGCCGAGGCCGTACGCGCGCTCGCTGAGCGCGAGGGGCTCGACCTGTCCCGGTGCACGGCCTACAGCGACTCCTCCAACGACGTCCCGATGCTCTCCTCGGTCGGCCACGCCGTGGCCGTCAACCCCGACTCCAAGCTCCGCGCCGAGGCGCGCGCCCGCGGGTGGGCCGTCCGCGACTTCCGCACCGGTCGCAAGGCCGCCAAGGTGGGCGTCCCCGCCACGGCAGGCACCGGCCTGGTCGTGGGCGGCGTCATGGCCGGACTGGCGCTCCACCGCCGGCGCGTGGCGCGCAACCGCCCCCTGGCGAAGGCGCTCCGCACCCTCCGCTGACCGCCCTCCGCGGCGATGATCAAGGCGGCAGGCCCATGATCATCAGGGCAGAGGCGGGCCTGCTGCCTTGATCATCATGGAGGGGGGTGGGGCTAGAAGAAGACGGA
>JAOPWP010000231.1 GCA_025965615.1 Frankiales bacterium | reverse complement strand
GCCCGCCCGCCTCGCGGAACGCCGCAGGACCCGCCAGCTCGACGTCGGCGGCGTCCTCGTGGGCGGTGGGGCCCCGATCAGCGTGCAGTCGATGACGACGACGGTCACGGCCGACGTCAACGCGACGCTGCAGCAGATCGCCGAGCTGACGGCCACCGGCTGCCAGATCGTCCGGGTCGCCGTGCCGGACCCCGTCGACGCCGACGCGCTCGCCACCATCGTGCGCAAGTCGCAGCTGCCGGTGATCGCCGACATCCACTTCCAGAGCAAGTACATCTTCCAGGCGATCGACGCCGGCTGCGCCGCCGTGCGGGTCAACCCGGGCAACATCCGGGAGTTCGACGGCAAGGTCGGCGAGGTCGCGAGGGCGGCCAAGGCCGCCGGCACCCCGATCCGCATCGGCGTCAACGCCGGCAGCCTCGACAAGCGGATCATGGCCAAGTACGGCAAGGCGACGCCCGAGGCCCTGGTCGAGTCGGCGCTGTGGGAGTGCTCGCTGTTCGAGGAGCACGACTTCCGCGACATCAAGATCTCGGTCAAGCACAACGACCCGGTGGTCATGGTCCAGGCCTACCGGCTGCTGAGCCAGCAGTGCGACTACCCGCTGCACCTCGGCGTCACCGAAGCCGGGCCGGCCTTCCAGGGCACGATCAAGTCGGCCGTGGCCTTCGGGGCACTGCTGGCCGAGGGCATCGGGGACACGATCCGGGTGTCGCTGTCGGCGCCACCGGTCGAGGAGGTCAAGGTCGGCCTCGCGATCCTCGAGTCGCTCAACCTCAAGCAGCGGGGGCTCGAGATCGTCTCCTGCCCGTCCTGCGGGCGGGCGCAGGTCGACGTCTACACCCTCGCCGAGCAGGTGACCGCCGGGCTCGAGGGGCTGACGGTGCCGCTGCGGGTGGCGGTGATGGGCTGCGTCGTGAACGGCCCGGGGGAGGCCCGTGAGGCCGACCTCGGGGTCGCCTCCGGCAACGGCAAGGGTCAGATCTTCGTCAAGGGCCAGGTGATCAAGACCGTTCCCGAGGCCCAGATCGTCGAGACCCTCATCGAGGAGGCGCTGCGCCTTGCCGAGGGCTACGCGGGCCCGAGCGGAGAGCCCGCCGTCGGCGTCTCCTGACCGGTCTACGCTGCGCGCCATGGGACGAGCTCTCGCCACGGGCCCCGGCGGACGGGGGCGCCCGTGCTGAGGACGTCGCTCGCCCGGCAGCTCGACTGGCGTGACCTCGACGAGGCCCTCGCCCTGCTCGAGCGCGACCCGGTGGCCGACGTGTTCGTGGCGTCGCGCCTGGAGGCCGCCGGCCTGTCCGAGCAGGCCCTGCGGGCTCAGGTCTGGGGCTTCGGGGATCGCGGGCGGCTGGAGTCGCTCTGCTACGCCGGGGCCAACCTCGTCCCGGTGCAGGCCGGCCCCGAGGCCGTGCGCGCGTTCGCCGAACGTGCCCGGCGCCAGGGCCGCCGCTGCTCCTCCGTGGTGGGCCTGTCCTCGTCGGTGCTGCCCCTGTGGCAGCTGCTCGCCCCCCACTGGGGGCCGGCCCGGGACCTGCGCGTCGACCAGCCCCTGCTGTCGATCGGCGGGCCGCCGCTCGTGGCCCCCGACCCCGCGGTGCGCAAGGTGCGCCCGGAGGAGCTCGACCTGCTGCTCCCGGCGTGCATCGCGATGTTCACCGAGGAGATCGGGGTCTCGCCGACCTCGGGAGGCGGTGGTGACCTCTACCGCGCCCGGGTCGCCGAGCTGATCGAGACCGGCCGGGCGTACGCCCGGATCGAGGGCGGGCGGGTGCTGTTCAAGGCCGAGGTGGGGGCAGCCTCGCGTTCGGTCTGCCAGGTGCAGGGCGTCTGGGTGGCGCCCTCCGCCCGCGGTCAGGGCCTGTCCGTGGGTGGGACGGCCGCCGTGGTGCAGCTGGCCCGCACCGAGGTCGCGCCGGTCGTGAGCCTCTACGTCAACGACTACAACGTGCCCGCCCGGCGGGCCTACGCCACGGTCGGCTTCCGGGAGGTCGGCCGCCTCACCAGCGTGCTGTTCTAGCCTGCGCCCCGGGCCGTGCGACCCACGTCACATCTGGCGCCTGTGGCCAGAGGCGGCCCTTTCGAGCAACACTGACCGACTGCCGAACCGAGAGGCTCCACCGTGACGTTGCAGATCAAGCCCGGCACCACCTGGGACGAGGTGTACGCGCGGGCTCAGGCCGCCGCGCCTGAGGCCTTCGACGCCGACCGGATCCTGAACCTGGTGGGCGGGTCGTGGCAGCGCAACGGCCAGCCGGGCGAGCACGCCAGCCCGGTCGACGGCCGCCAGGTGCAGGGGCCGCCACGGCTGTCCCACGACGAGGCCGCTGCGGCGGTGGTGCACGCCGCGGGCGAGCACAAGGCGTGGGCCGAGGTGGACCTCGACGAGCGCAAGAGCCGGGTCGCGGCCGCGGTCGCCGAGATGCGTCAGCACCGGGACACCCTGGCCCTGCTGCTGGTCTGGGAGATCGGCAAGCCGTGGCGGCTGGCCTGCGCCGACGTGGACCGGGCGCTCGACGGGGTCGACTGGTACCTCGAGGAGATCGAGCGCCAGATGGCCGGGCGCACCCCGCTGCCCGGGCCGGTCAGCAACATCGCGTCGTGGAACTACCCGATGTCGGTGCAGGTGCATGCCGAGCTGGTCCAGTGCCTGGCCGGCAACGCCGTCATCGCCAAGACCCCCTCGCAGGGCGGGTTCCACACCTTGACGCTCGCGCACGCGTTCATGAAGCGGGCCGGGCTCCCGGTGAGCCTGCTGTCGGGCGTCGGGTCCTCGCTCGGCGACGTCCTCATCCGCTCCGAGGAGATCGGCTGCCTGGCCTTCGTCGGCGGTCGGGCCAACGGGCGCAAGGCCGCGACCTCACTCGCCGACACCGGCAAGCGCCACTTCCTGGAGCAGGAGGGGCTCAACGCCTGGGGCGTCTGGGACTTCTCCCAGTGGGACGCTCTGGCCGGGCACCTGAAGAAGGGCTTCGAGTACGCCAAGCAGCGCTGCACCGCCTACCCCCGCTACGTCGTGCAGCGCGAGCTGTTTCCGGAGTTCCTCGAGACCTACCTGCCGGTGGTCCGGGGCGTGCGGTTCGGGCACCCGCTGGCCGTGGAGTCCCCTGACGACGACCTGCCCGAGCTGGACTTCGGCCCGGTCATCCACGCCACGAAGGCCGCCGAGCTGCGCGAGCGCTACGCCGAGGCCGTCGGCGGGGGAGCGATCCCGCTCTACCGCGGCGACGTCGCCGAGGACGGGCGCTTCCTCGACGGGCAGGACACCAGCTCCTACGTCGCGCCGGCCTGCGTGCTCGGCCCGCCGAGCAACTGGACGCTGCACCACTCCGAGCCCTTCGGCCCCCTCGACTCGGTCGTCATCGTCGACACCGAGTCCGAGCTGCTGGCCGCGATGAACGCCTCGAACGGCTCGCTGGTCGCCTCCGTCGCGACCGACGTCGCCGACTTCGGCGCCCGGGTCGCCGAGGAGCTGCAGGCGTTCAAGGTCGGGATCAACAAGCCGCGCTCGCGAGGTGACCGCGAGGAGGTCTTCGGCGGCAAGGGCGCGTCGTGGAAGGGCGCCTTCGTCGGCGGAGACCTGCTGGTCCAGGCCGTCACCGAGGGCAACGGCTTCGTCTACGGCAACTTCCCGACCTACAGCCTCTACCCCAAGACGGTCTAGCGGACCGGCCGGCCGGGCAGCCGCTGCAGCCGGTCGTCGGTGCTGAGCTCCGCCTGCTCCGTGCCGACCGTGGCGGAGACCTCCTGCGACTCGGTGACCGTCTCGACGGCGACGGTCACCCGCTCGTAGGGCCGGGTCTCGACGGAGACGACCGGCACCTCCTCCGACAGCAGGAACGTCAGGGGAGCGGTCGTCCGACCCGGGGCGGGCAGGTCCCGGACCGAGCCGTCGGGGCTCGGGTCCAGGGGGAGGTGCTCCACCTCCAGGACCTCGCGGCGCACGGTGACCTCGACCTGCCGCACCTCCGACACGATGCGACGCCGGACGACGGCGCGAAGGCCCAACCGGGTCAGGCCGAGCGCGGCGCGCTCCTGGTGCAGCACCACCTCGAGCGGCGCGTCCCGGCCCGGGGGCTGCTCCGGGTGCTGCTGGCTCACCGGGTCCGCCGGGACCGCAAGCCCGAGAGGGTCTCGCGCGCCTTGGCCCGGTTGGCCGGGGTGTCGAGCTTGCGGCGCGCATCGGCCAGCGCCCGCTGTCCCTGTGGGCTGCGGGCGAAGGCGACCACCGCCCCGATCAAGCCGGCCTTGCGAGTACGGCGCACGGTCTCACCCTTCGTCACCTTGCTCTGGGTCCTCTGCTGGCCCGGGTGACCTACCCCGCGCCGCCCCGTTCAGGCGCACGACGCCGGCGGCCCGGACCGACGTGTACGCGGCACCTGCTCGGGAAGGCAGGGAGGACCTGACGACGGCACCCCCGCCGCGAGACGCCGAGGAGCCCGCGTGTCACAGACCCCCGACTCGCCGCACCCCCGCGAGCCCGGCCGCTCCGACGCGCCCGTCGAGGAGGAAGGCACCCTCGTCCGCTCCGAGGAGCGGTTGCTCGTCGGGACCGAGCGGGTGGAGGCGGGACGGGCTCGGCTGCGCAAGCACGTCGTCACCGAGACGCTGACCCGCACGGTCCCCGTCTCGCACGAGCAGCTGCGGATCTCCCGCGACCCCGTGCCGGCCGGCACGGCGGCGCAGGCGGGGGTGTCGGGGCTGTCGGAGCTCGAGCACGAGTTCCTGCTGGTGGCCGAGCAGCCCGTGGTGCAGAAGGCTGTCGTGCCCGTCGAGCGGATCACGCTCGACAAGGTCGTCGTCGGCGGACATCAGACGGTCACCGAGCAGGTGCGCAAGGAGCGGTTCGAGGTCGAGGAGTCCGTCCAGCCCGGTGCGGCGGGGCACGATCCGTCCGGGCACGGTCAGTCCGGACGCTGAGCCCGCGGCAGGCCCTGGCAGTGCGCGGTCGTCCCGGTGAGGCGCATCGGGCAGACTGCGCGACATGACCGGGCTGCGGGTGGAGGGGTCGAGCCTGCGCGCACTGGCGGCGGCGCTCCGGGCCACGTCCGGTCGGCTCGAGGCCGCCGAGGGGGCCGTCCCCGGAGACGTCGCACGTGGGCTCGACGGCGCGGGCGAGTTCGCTGACGCCCTCTCCGAGGGGCTGCTGACCTTCCAGCTCTCCTGGTGCGGGGCGCTGCGCACGTTCGCGACGTCGCTCGAGGCCGTGGGCCGGCTGGCCGGGCAGAACGAGACGACCATGGCCGCCTCCGACGCGGGGCTCGCCGGCCCGTCGGGTCCTCGATGACGACCGGCACTCGATGACCGGCCGATGATCGGGCCGTTCCGGCTCGACGTCGACCCGGATGCCGTGGAGGCGTCCGGTCGCCGGCTCGCCGAGGTCGGGGCCGCCCTCGAGCTCGAGGCCGCCTCGGTCGTGCGGGCGGGTTCGGCTGTGCCGTCCGGGTGGCGAGGAGCCTCGGCCGACACCGCCACGCGGGAGCTGGCCGGGCTCGACCGCGAGATCTCCGCCTCCGCCCCGCACTTCTCGCACGCGCAGGAGTCGCTGGCCCGCCTGGCCTCGACCTACCGCGAGGGCGAGGCCGCGATGGTCGACCTCAACCGGCGGTGGGAGCAGGCCGAGGCAGTCTGCGCGAGCGCTGTCGCCGGGGCAGAGCAGCGCCAGTCCGCGGAGCTCCGGGTCGTCCCGACGGGACTTCCACCTGAGGACCGCGCGCTGCTGCGACAGGACGCTGCCCGGGCCGCGGACCTCGCGACCTCCGCTGCGGCTGCGGAGCTGGCGAGCGCGAAGCGGTCGCTCCAGGCCGAGTTCGCCGAGCTCGGGGCCGCTCTGCGTCGTGCGACGGCTCGCACGGGCGTCGAGATCGCCGGAGCGACCGCCGTTCCCGTACCCGCCCTCCGGCTGCAGGCCGCGGTGATGACGCGGGCTCTGGGAGGCCTGTTCGGCCTCGGCTACCCCACGGTCGACGCCAGTGCCTTCTACGCCGGCTCGCTCCCACTCGCCGACCTGCTTCGCCAGCTGGCCGCACCGCCGGCGGATCGTGCCGCCCTCGCACAGCTCCTCGACCGGGCCCGGTCCGCCGGTCTGCCCCCACCGGACTACGCCGTCGCCCTGCGCGGCTCCTGGACGGCCGTGGCCTTCGAGGAGGCAGGGATCGACCCGGCGCTCTGGCGGCCTGAACTCGGAGCCGAGGCCAACCGCGAGATCATCGAGAAGGTCTACGAGTACTACGGGAAGCTCTACCTCGACAACCCTTACCTGCACCGGGCGGGCATGGCCAGCCTGATCGGGCCGTCGTTCGCTGCCGGCTTCTTCGACCTCAACCTGCTCCAGCGCTCGGCGGACGTCGACGCACGCACCGGGGCTCCTGGGCTGCCGCCCGGGCTGGAGGCTTTCGCCGCGACGGGGGCGGCCGACGTCCGGTGGTACGAGCAGAAGTTCCTGACCGTGCAGAGGGACAGCTTCCTCGACCAGGCCATGATGCACGAGGCCTACAGGGACGGTGGGCTCGCGGCGATCCGCGAGCTCGCGGCGGCTTCCCAGCTCCCTCCGGAGATGGTGAGGGCCTGGGAGGACATCGACGCCGGAGGGCGCACCGGCGACGCGGCTGCGCGGGAGCGGGGCAACACCGCCCTGCTGGACCGCGAGCAGTTCCAGATCATCGCCAACAGCTGCGACCGGATGCGCGAGCGCCCGGTCGCTGGCCGGGCCGTGACGTTCATGATGACGCTCGTCGGAGGTCCCTCGATCCCGGGCGCCCAGGGCTGTGCCGACGTGTTCCCCTCTCCGGTCAGCCAGAGCGTCCCCGGGGTCGACGTCCCGAGCGTCAGCGTGGACAACCCCGTCCAGGGGACCGTGCACGTCGAGACCCCGCTGCACGACGGCAACATCTCCGACCGCCAGTCGCGCCGGGACCTCATCGAGCAGGACACCCTGCCTGCCTACCTGCGGTTCCCGCGCGAGGACCCCCCCTCGGAGCAAGAGGGCCCGGTCTCGTCGACCCGGGAGCGCTTCGCCGAGAGCCAGCAGGTGCACCTCGACATCCGGGAGCCGGTGCTCCCCGGCGAGGTGGGCGTCGCGCCAGGCGACCGCGCGTACATCGTGGAGCGGGCGGACGGCAGCAGGTTCCTCGACGTCGAGCTGACCCTCCCCGGGGACCGGGTCCTCGACGTCCAGGCCATCGGGGTGGTCTTCGCCGGGGCGTCGTCGGGGACGGGTCTGGACAGGATCGTCGTCAACGGCGTCGCCGAGGACCTTCCTGCAGCTGAGGGGATGGTCGACGCGGTCCGCCCGGTGCTCGGTCTGCGGGCCGACGAGGTCCGGGCCTTCTTCGGGCGGGTGCGTCCGGGCCGGGACGGCCGGGACCAGACGGTGCTCCTCGGAGCCCCTCAGGGCTACCTCCGTCCGGCGGTCGAGGTCCTCTACCGCGGGCCCGAGGACCGGCTGACGATCAACATCACGCTGTCGTGGGACCCCGCGGCGTCCGGGTCGCCCGCGATCCGGTCCTCGCGGTCCGGGTCATGAGGCAGGAGCCGGCAGTCGCCGCCCGGCACTCCCCGTGCCGGACCGCCGTGGTGGTGAACCCGGCCCGGGTCGACGACCTCGAGGGGCGGAGGGCCAGCATCCGGTCAGCGCTCGCCGACGCCGGCTGGCCCGATCCGGCCTGGGTCGAGACGACGCCGGAGGACCCCGGGACGGGACAGACGCGGGCGGCCGTCGAGGCCGGCGCCGAGGTCGTGTTCGTCCTCGGTGGTGACGGGACCGTGATGGCGGCGGTCGCCGGGATGACCGAGCTGGCGGAGGCGGGCGGTAGCAGGCGGGCCGCCCTCGCCGTGCTGCCCGCCGGCACCGGCAACCTGCTCGCCCGCAACCTCGGCCTGCCCGACGACGCCGGTGCGGGCGTCCGGCTCGCGACCGAAGGGGGCCGTCGGCAGATCGACGTGGCCCGGTTGATCGACGACACCTGCGGCCACCCCTTCGTCGTGATGGCCGGCATGGGGTTCGACGCCGCGATGGTCGACGGGGTGCCGGCGCCGGTGAAGCGTGCCTTCGGCTGGCCGGCCTACGTCCTGTCGGGGCTGCGGCACGTGTACCGCAGGCGGTTCGACGTCACGGTCGTGATCGACGGCCGCCCTCCGGTGCGCCGCCGCGTCACCTCCGTCGTCATCGGCAACGTCGGGCGGCTCCAGGGCGGGGTCCGCCTGCTGGCGGCGGCCAGCCCCGACGACGGGGTCCTCGACGTCGGGCTGCTGCGGCCCAAGGGCTTCACCGGGTGGGGGGCCCTGGCCACGGGGCTGCTCCTGGGACGACGGATCCCGCTCGGCATGGAGGTCCTGCGCGGGAGCAGGATCGACGTCCGCACCCCGCACGAGCAGCCGCGCCAGGTGGACGGCGACCTGGTCGAACCCGGGACCCGACTGCTGGTGGAGGTGCTGCCGGGCCTGCTCGAGCTGTGCGTGCCACGCGACGGTGAGCGCGGCGACCTGCGTCCCGACGGGCAGGCGGCCTGAGCCGCCGTGCCGCGCACCCGTACCTCGACGGGCGCTTCGCCGTTGGAGGGGAGCGAAGGCACCTCCGGCCGCCCCGTCCGGCGCATTGGTGCAGAGCTCCCGTCAACGGAAGGCGACCATGTCCCGCGCACGCCCAGCGAGTTCCGCACCCTGTAGACGCCTCGCACTGCTGCTCACCCTGCCTCTGCTCGCCGGCGCCGCTGTGGTCCCCCTGTCGGCGCTCCCGGCCGGGGCCGCCGGGCCCGCAGGGCCGCTGGCCGTCCCTGCGTACTCCTCGTTCGACCCGGTCGACAACGGTGACCCGGTCCAGGTCCGCACACTGTCGTCACGGGCCGACCTGGTCAGCGGCGGTGACACCCTGATCGAGGTCGTCGTGCCCCGCGGGACGGACGTGGGCGCGGTCCGGGTGACCGTGGGCAGCAGGGACGTGACGAGCTCCTTCGTCTCCGCCGGTCCCGGGCTGCGAGGGCTGGTCACCGGCCTGCCGCTGGGCGCGAGCACCATCACCGCGACGCTCCCCGACGGAAGCGGTGCCCGGCTGCTGGTCGAGAACGCCCCACAGGGCGGGCCGGTCTTCTCCGGACCGCTGATCGAGCCGTGGACGTGCACGAACGGCTCCAGGCAGGACGACTGCAGCGCCCCACCGACCATCACCTACCTGTACAAGAGCACCAGCGCCGTGCCAGGCCCGTCCGCCCGGGCCGCCAGCGAACCGGTGGGGTCGCAGCTCCGGGCGTACGACCCGGCCAACCCGCCCAGGGACGTCGCGATGACCACGACCGACGAGGGCCGGACGGTCCCGTTCGTCGTGCGGGTCGAGACCGGCTACAGCCTGCGCGACCAGTACAAGATCGCCGTGCTGTGGGATCCGGCCCAGGGCGCGGCGCCGAGCCCCACCGGCGACGTCCCGGGCTTCGCCGACAAGCTCGTCCTCGCGCACGGCACCAGCTGCGACACGTCGTACGAGTCGGGCACCGCGACCGACGTGCGCTACGAGGACTCGCTGGCACAGGGCTTCGCCATCGCCTCGCACGCGCTGGACAACGCCGGGCACAACTGCAACCTCGTGACCCAGGCCGAGTCGCTGCTCATGCTCAAGGAGATGGTCGTCGAGCGCTTCGGCCCGCTGCGCTACACGATCGGCAGCGGCTGCTCCGGTGGCTCCCTCGTGCAGCAGCAGGTCGCCAACGCCTACCCGGGCGTCTACCAGGGCATCACGCCGCAGTGCAGCTTCACCGACGCGTGGAGCTCCGCGCAGCAGTACACCGACTACGTCGGCCTGCGCGCCTACCTGGAGAACCCGGCGACGGCTGCCGAGCACCGGATCACTCCGGCCCAGTGGCCCTCGATCTACGGGCACGCCAACCCGGCCAACCAGATCACCTTCACCACCGCCATCCCGAACAGTGGCGACCCGAGCCGGGACTGCCAGGGAGTCCCGCCCGGGGAGGTGTACAGCAAGACCAACCCCCACGGCGTGCGCTGCTCCTTCCAGGACTACATGCGCAACGTCTTCGGGGTGGACGAGAACGGCAAGGCCCGCCGCCCGATCAGCAACGTGGGCGTGATGTACGGCCTGTCGGGCCTGCTCACGACGCTCGGGGCCAACGTCGGCGACCTGACCCGACCCCCGCTGACCACCGACCAGTTCGTCGCCCTCAACACGCGCGTCGGCGGCTACGACATCGACTTCGAGCCGACGAGGGAGCGGACCTCCGCCGACCCGCTGGCCCAGGAGCGGGTGTACCGCAGCGGCGCGGTGAACACCGGAGCGCACCTCGATCAGGTCGCGATCATCGACCTCGGCGGACCCGAGCCCGGCGCGTTCCACGACGTCTACCGCAAGTACTCGATGCGGGAGCGCCTCCAGCGTGAGCACGGGACTGCCGCCAACCAGGTCCTCTGGGAGGGCCAGACGCCGTTGCTGGGGGACGTGCGCTTCGCCGAGCAGGCCATCACCGCCATGGACGAGTGGCTCCGGGTGGTCGAGGCCGACCGCCGGAAGGTCCCGCTGTCGCAGAAGGTCATCGACGCCAAGGGCCCGGCCGGCATGCGCGAGCGTTGCGTCGCCACCGACGGCGCCGAGGCGCCGCTGCAGCTCTGCGACACGACGGTCGATCCCACGATCTTCAGCTCGCCGCGGATCGAGGCCGGGGGTGGGGACCAGGCACCCGTGAACGGTGTCGGACCGCAGGTGGTCGGCTTTCCCGACGACCGGCTCGACTGCCAGACGATGCCGATCGAGCAGTTCCGGTTCGCCGGCAAGTCCTTCTCCGAGGTCTTCTCGGCCGCTCAGCAGGACGCCCTGCGGGTCACCTTCCCGACCGGCGTCTGCGACTACAGCAAGCCGGGCAGGGGCTTCCAGGAAGCGGTGACCTGGTTGACCTACCAGGACGCCGCCGGTCAGGTCGTCGTCGGAGGCCGGTCGATGGGGGCGCCTCCGACCTCGGTGTACTTCGTCCCGACGGTCCAGGCGCCGCCACCGGCTGCGCCGGCCGGGACGGTGCCGCCCGCTGGAGCCCCGGCTGGGACGTCGGCGGGAGCACCGCCTGGGACCTCGGCCGGAGCCCCAGCCGGGACCTCGGTCGGGACGTCGGCCCGGGCG
>JAOPWP010000221.1 GCA_025965615.1 Frankiales bacterium | reverse complement strand
CACTCCCGCGCCGATGGCGAGGGGCGCCTGCAGCCGGTGGCGGGCGCCGGCGAGCAGGACGACGAGGGCGGCCAGCCCGAGCAGCAGGGCCCTGGCGGGGCTCTCGTCGTCGAACGAGGCGAGCAGGCTCGGCAGCAGCAGCACGGACAGGCCGGCGCCGTACGCCGCGAACGAGGGGGTCGACGGATCGGCCCGTCGGCGCAGGTGCCCGAGCGCCAGCGCGAACGCGGCAAGCGGGAGGACGTAGGGCTCGGGGGCGGTGACACCGGCGTCGGCGAGCCGGACCCAGGAGGAGGCCGACAGGAGGAGCCCGGCGGCCACCGCGGCCCGGCGCCGGTCGGGGAGCAGCGCGGTGGCGAGGCCGATCAGCCCGGCGGCGGCCAGCACCCACGAGAGCCAGCCGGGGTCCGGGACGGCGAGGGAGGCGGCGGCACAGGCGGTCACCAGGCCGGCGAGCTCGGCACCGGTGCGGCCGTCGGAGCCGGTCCGGTCGCCGGTCCGGGACAGCAGGGCCGCGACGCAGGCGAGAGCGGCCGCGCTGATCAGGAGCAGGCCACCCACCTGGTCGGCAGTCAGGTCCCCTGCGGCGCCGACAGCCCCGAGCGCTGCGGAGCCGAGGCCACCGGCGAGGGCGGTGACGGGCAGGACGGCTGGGGCAGGCAGCCGGCGGCCGGCACCCAGCCCCGCGAGCAGGACCGTCGCCAGGGGGAGCACGACGAGGGTGGCGGTGCGATCGGCCGTTGCCCAGCAGCAGGTGAGCAGGACGACGGCGGTGCCGGCCCCCACGAGGGCGGGTCCGGCGGCCCGGTGGCGGGTCTGGAGGGCGAGGCCAGCGACCTCCAGCGCGACCGCGACCGAGAGCAGCAGCCCGAGGGCGACGGGGAACGACGTGTCGAGGCCGAGCGGGAGCAGGACGGCCGTGGCCGCGGCCAGGGCGCCGGCCGGGCCCACGGCGACGCGGAGGCGGCGGAGGGCCAGGCCGCAGGTGAAGGTCGTCAGGGCCGCCACTGCGAGCACCAGCGTCGTCACGAGGGTGCCTTCCCAGGTGGCCTCTGGACCCAGGACCCCGCGCGCTCCGACCGCGCTGCGGCTCCAGGGGTCGACCAGCCAGGTCACGGGCAGGAGCACCCCGGTGACGACCTGCTCGGCCACCCAGGCGAGGGACGCCGCCGCGGCGAGGGCGGCGCCGAGAGCGGGTCCGGTCCGCCAGGCCCGGGGGAGCCGCGTGGCGACGAGGGCGGCCACGAGTCCGGCGGCGGCCGGGACGAGCGGCTCGGAGGTCGTGCTGATCTCACGCTGCGTCAGCCCCCATGCAGCCACCGCCAGGAGCAGCACCGGCGCCGAGGTGAGCGCTGCTCGCAGGACGGGATCGTGGACGAGCAGGGCCGCCGCGACCATGACGGCGGCGAGGGCGAGCAGGGCGAACGCCCCGGAGACGGCACTGCGACCGCCGGCTGCGTCGACGGCCAGCAGGACCCCGAGGACGGTCACGATCCCGGCGCAGACCGCCAGGGTCGTTCGCACGTCGTTGGGCAGGCTCCGGCCGCGCAGCGCCGCCAGGACGGCGAGGTCGGCCGCAGCGAGGACTGCCAGCACCACGGCGGCGGCTCCCTGCTCCGGGCCCCAGCTGACCACCAGCAGCAGGACGGCCAGCTGGCTGAGGACCACGCCTGCCCGTCGGGCGGTGCGGAGCGGGACGAACCGCGCGTAGACCAGCGCGGCCACGGCGAGCACCCCCGCACTGACCGCGGTGTAGGTGACGGGGTCGGCGTCCGTCCCCAGGCCGAGGGTGCGCAGGCCGTAGGCGTCGAGGCCGGCGAGCACCAGGGCGACCGCCCCCGCGGTCTCGGCGGTCGCGGACAGGCCCCGGGCGAGGACCGTCGGAGCGGCGGTGGCGGCGAGCAGGGTCAGCACGACCAGGACGGTCGCCCGTCCGCCGGCGCCCAGCCGGTCGTACGTCACCGCCGTGAAGACGAGCGCCGCGATCGCGAGCAGCAGCCCGCCCAGGCCGAGCAGCAGGTTCTGCACCCGCTTCGGCGTCCACTCGGCCCGGGGCTGCGGGACCGTCGACGGCGGCGGGACGGGCCCTGCGGGGTGGGGCGCCTGGGTGGGAACCCCGTCCTCCGGGAGGGGAGCCAGGTCGCCGGTCCCGAGCGAGCGCAGGGCCGTCAGCAGCCCGGTCCGCTCGACGAGCAGCGCCTCCCGCCGCGCGTGGAGCCGCAGGAGCTCGGTGTCCACGTCCCACAGGCGCAGGGCCCAGCGGTTGGTCAGGGGCAACCCGCAGCGGGGGCACGCGGTGGCTCGGCCCGAGCCGGGCACGGCGAGCGGAGCGCGGCAGTCCGGACAGCGGCTCGCGTCCGGGAGCAGCGGGGACGCCGGGGGAGCTGCGGGGGCGGTCATGCGCCCATGATCGGCACGACGCGGGTCCGGGGGGAGGGGAGTACTACTCAGGACCGCCCGCGGCAGGGCTCAGCCCCCGGGTGATCGCTGCTCCGCCACGCCGGCGAGCCACGCCGTGATCCACCGCTCGGCCTCGCGGTGGTCGCGCTCAGGGGCGGCCGAGTGCCCGGTAGGTCCAGCCCGCGCTGCGCCAGCGGTCGGGGTCCAGGGCGTTGCGCCCGTCGACGATCCGGCGCTCGGCGACGACGGCCGACAGGGCGCTCGGGTCCATCTGCCGGAACTGCTCCCACTCGGTCAGGTGCAGGACCAGGTCGGCGCCCTTGGCCGCCTCGAGCGCGCTCTCGCGGTAGCCGAGCTGCGGGCACTTCACCTTGGCGTTCTCCATCGCCTGGGGGTCGTAGACGCAGACCGCTGCGCCCTGGAGCTGGATGCTCATCGCCACGTCGAGCGCCGGGCTGTCGCGGATGTCGTCGCTGTTGGGCTTGAAGGCCGCGCCGAGGACGGCCACCCGCATGCCGCCGAAGCTGCCCCCGACCTCCTGCCGGGCGATCTCCACCATGCGGGCACGACGCCGGAGGTTGATCGCGTCGACCTCCTTGAGAAACGACAGGGCCTGGTCCACGCCCAGCTCGCCGGCGCGGGCCATGAAGGCCCGGATGTCCTTGGGCAGGCAGCCACCGCCGAAGCCCAGCCCGGCGTGGAGGAACCTGCCGCCGATCCTGCCGTCGTACGAGAGGGCCTTGCTCAGCAGCGTCACGTCACCGCCGGTGGCCTCGCAGACCTCGGCCATGGCGTTGATGAACGAGATCTTCGTGGCGAGGAACGCGTTCGCCGCCACCTTGACCAGCTGCGCCGTCGCGAAGTCGGTCACGACGACGGGGGTCGGCCGCGCGAGGACCGGTCCGATGGCGGCGCGGAGCTGCTCCTCGGCTCGCGCCGACCGGACGCCGAACACGAGCCGGTCGGGGGTGAGCGTGTCCTCGATCGCGAACCCCTCGCGCAGGAACTCCGGGTTCCAGGCCAGCTCGAGCTCGTCCCCGCGAGCAGCGGTGATCTCGGCGTCGAGGCGCTCCGCGGTGCCGGCCGGGACGGTGCTCTTGCCGACCAGGAGGCTGCCCGTCCTGGCGTGCGGGACCAGGGCCCGGAAGGCGGCGTCCACGTAGGTCAGGTCCGCGGCGTACTCGCCCTGCTTCTGCGGGGTGCCCACGCAGACGAAGTGGACGTCCCCGAACTCCCCCACCTCCTCCATGGACGTGGTGAAGCGCAGGCGACCGCTGTCGAGGTTCTTGCGCAGCAGCTCGGGCAAGCCCGGCTCGAAGAAGGGCACGGTCCCCGACTGGAGCTGGGCCACCTTCTCCGGCAGGACGTCGAGTCCGAGGACCTCGAAGCCGAGCTCGGCCATGCAGACGGCGTGCGTGGCGCCGAGGTAGCCGGTCCCGATCACGGTCAGTCTTGGGGGGGTCGCCATTGGGCAAGGTTAGGGTCGGCAGGCGTCAGCCGCAGGCAGACATACGATTCAGTCATGGCTGACCCGTCCTTCTCGCTGTACTCCCTTCCGGAGGAGCACGAGCTCCTGCGCGCCTCGGTCCGCGACCTCGCTCTCGACCGGATCGCCCCGCGCGCTGCCGAGATCGACGAGAGGGCCGAGTATCCCTGGGACGTGCACAAGGCGCTCAAGGACGCCGACCTGCTCGCGATCCACGTGCCGGAGGCATACGGAGGGGCCGGTGCCGACAAGATCGCCCACTCGATCGTGGTCGAGGAGATCGCGAGGGTCTGCGCCTCCAGCAGCCTGATCCCGATGGGCAACAAGCTCGGGACGACCGGGCTGATCCTGTCCGGGTCGGAGGAGCTCAAGCAGACCTACCTCCCGGCGGTCGCGGCAGGCGACGCGACGTTCTCCTACGCGCTGTCCGAGCGCGAGGCCGGCTCCGACGCAGCGGCCATGAAGACGCGGGCCCGGCGTGACGGCGACTCCTACGTGCTGTCCGGGACCAAGGCCTGGATCACCGGGGCAGGGGTGAGCACCCACTACACGGTGATGGCGGTGACCGACCCCGACAGGGGAGCGAACGGCATCTCGGCGTTCGTGGTCCACGCCGACGACCCCGGCTTCTCGGTGGGCGCCAAGGAGCGCAAGATGGGCATCCAGGGCTCCCCGACCTGCGAGATCTCCTTCGAGGACTGCCGCATCCCGGCCGACCGCATGATCGGCGAGGAGGGGACCGGCTTCAAGACGGCGCTGAAGACCCTCGACCACACCCGGCTCGGCATCGGGGCCCAGGCTGTGGGCATCGCGCAGGGGGCGCTCGACGCGGCCGTCGCCTACGTGAAGGAGCGGCGCCAGTTCGGCAAGGCCATCTCGGACTTCCAGGGCGTGCAGTTCATGCTCGCCGACATGGCGATGCGCATCGAGGCGTCACGGCAGCTGGTCTACGTCGCCTCCGCCAAGGCCGAGCGCGGAGCCCCCGACATGACCTTCGCGTCCTCCGCGGCGAAGTGCTTCGCGTCCGACACGGCGATGTCGGTGACCACCGACGCCGTCCAGCTGTTCGGCGGCGCCGGCTACACCCGCGACTTCCCGGTCGAGCGCATGATGCGGGACGCCAAGATCACCCAGATCTACGAGGGCACCAACCAGGTGCAGCGCATGGTGATGGCCCGGCAGGTGCTCCGCTAGATCGGTGCGCGGGGTGTGCGTACCGCCGCCGTCGGGGTAGGGCGCGCACATGCCTACCGTCTGGATCCTCCCCGCCGGCTCCGACTCCGCCGACTCGGCGGTCGAGGGCGACTACCTCCTGCGTCCGAGGGACGCCGACACCTACGAGATCGGCAAGCAGGCCGACCCGTGCACGTGGATCGGCACCGTCGCGGCCAGCCTGCTCCCGGCGCTACCCCCGTTCGGGAGCGCGCAGGAGGGACCCGACCAGGAGCAGCTGCTCACGGCCGTCGTGGGCGTCGAGTCCGCCGAGCACCTGCGCGGCGGCTGAGCCAGCACAGGGCCGGGCTCAGCGCGCCCGGCCGCGCCCGCCGCCGCTGCGTCCGGAGGACTGGCCCGCTCGAGCAGCGAGCTCAGCGCGCGTCCGTGCAGGGCCACTCGCCGCGCTGCGACCGCCGCCGGACGAGGCGCCGGAGCGGGAGCCGCTCGCCCCGGAGCGACCGCTGCTCGCGCCGCCCTGCGCTGTCGACGAGCTCGACGACTGG
>JAOPWP010000198.1 GCA_025965615.1 Frankiales bacterium | reverse complement strand
CGACCTCTCGATCCTCGACTTCGTGCTGCCGACCGACCTGGCGCCCCAGGCGGTTGCGGCCCAGGGCGCTGACCCGATCGGCGCCGGCCAGGCTTGCATCGCGTACCTCACCCTGCAGCTGCCCGGTGGGGCCTTGGCGCACGCGCACGTCAACTGGCTCAGCCCCACGAAGATCCGGACGACGATCATCGGCGGCTCCAAGCGCACGCTCGTCTGGGACGACCTCAACCCGACGCAGCGCCTGAGCCTGTACGACCGTGGGGTGGACCTGGGACCCCCGGGCAGCATGGGCACCGAGGAGCGGCGCGAAGTAATGATCTCCTACCGCTCAGGTGACATGGTGGCGCCGGCGCTGCCCGAGACCGAGGCTCTTCAGGGTGTCATGACCGAGCTCGCGAGCGCGATCCGCGAGCAGCGGGCGCCCCTCACCGACGGCCGAGCTGGACTTCGCGTGCTGGACGTGCTCGATGCCGCGTCCACCAGCTTGGCGTACCACGGTTCGGTCGTCCCCCTGCGGAGCGCACGGTGAGCGCTGTGCAGCTGGCCGGGGCCAAGGTGGTGGTGACCGGCGGCGCAGGCACGATCGGCTCAACCTTGTGCGACCACCTGGTCGCGGCAGGGGCACAGGAGGTCGTCGTGCTGGACAGCCTCGTCCGCGGACGGGTCGCGAACCTCGAAGGCGCGCTCCGCTCACCGACGGTGCGGCTCGTCGAGGGCGACATCCGCGACCGCGCACTGCTCGCGGAGATCATGCCCGGGACCGACGTGCTCTTCCACCTCGCGGCGATCCGCATCACCCAGTGCGCCGCTGAGCCCCGGCTGGCCCTCGAGGTGCTGGTGGACGGAACTTTCGACGTGCTCGAGGCGGCAGTGTCGGCCGGTGTGCGCAAGGTCGTCGCGTCGTCCTCGGCGTCGGTCTACGGCCTGGCAGAGACCTTCCCGACTGACGAACGTCACCACCCCTGGAACAACGACACCCTGTACGGCGCGGCGAAGGTGTTCAACGAGGGACTGCTGCGCAGCTTCCAAGCGATGTGCGGGCTCGACTACGTGGCGTTGCGCTACTTCAACGTCTACGGCCCGCGCATGGACGTCCACGGCGCCTACACCGAGGTCCTGATCCGGTGGATGGAGCGCATCGCCGACGGCCAACCGCTGCTGGTGCTCGGCGACGGTCTTCAGACGATGGACTTCGTCTACACAGACGACATCGCACGGGCCAACGTGCTCGCGGCAGAGTCCGAGGCCGGCGGTGCCGTGCTCAACATCGCGTCCGGGGCGGAGACCAGCCTGCGAGACCTGGCCGCCGCGCTGCTGCGGGTCATGGGGTCCGACAGTCAGCTGGAGTTCGGACCCGCCCGTTCGGTGAACGCTGTGTCCCGGCGCCTGGCCGACGTCTCGGCGGCCCGCGCACTCCTGGGGTGGAAGGCCGAGGTCGGCCTGGACGAGGGGCTGGAGCGTCTCGTCGCCTGGTGGCAGCAGCAGGACCGTGCTCTGTTCGCGGCGCAGGCATGACGACGATCCCGGTGATGCGCCCGTGGCTGGGCGATGAGGAGGCGGAGGCAGCTGCGCAGGCGGTTCGCTCGGGCTGGATCGCGCAGGGGGCGCGGGTGCGCGCGTTCGAGCAGGCCTTCGCCGAGCGGGTGGGCGCCGCTGAGGCGGTGGCCGTGTCGTCCTGCACGGCCGCACTGCACCTGTCACTCCTCCTGAGCGGGGTCGGCCCCGGGGACGAGGTCGTGGTCCCTTCGCTGTCCTTCATCGCCACGGCGAACGTCGTCCGGCACACCGGTGCCGAGCCCGTCTTCGCCGACGTAGATCCGGAGACAGGGAACCTGACCGCCAAGACCGTGGAGACCGTGCTCGGTCCGCGGACGCGGGCGGTGCTCGCCGTGCACCAGGCCGGGGTCCCGACCGACGTGGAGGAGCTGCGCCGGCTCTGCGACCCCCTCGCCGTACCCGTTCTCGAGGATGCCGCTTGCGCGGTGGGTTCGGTGCTGCGCGGCCGAGCGGTGGGAGCCGGAGCACTGATGGCTGCCTGGTCGTTCCACCCCCGCAAGCTGCTCACCACGGGTGAGGGCGGGATGCTGACGACCGATGATGCTGCGTGGGCGGCCCGCGCCCGCAGGCTTCGCGAGCACGGCATGGACGTCAGCGCAGCTGACCGGCATGACAGCCGCAGTCTGGTCCTGGAGCGCTACCTCGAGGTGGGCTTCAACTACCGGATGACCGATGTGCAGGCGGCCATCGGGCTCGTGCAGCTGGCTAAGCTCGACGCCATGGTCTCCCGACGCCGGGTGCTCGCAGCTCGCTACCGGGACCTCCTCCGCGAGGTACCGGGACTGCACATGGTCGACGACCCACCGCACGGTCGAACGAACTACCAGTCCTTCTGGGTCGTGCTTCCCGACGACTTCCCGGCCGCTCGTGACGACGTGCTGCGCGCGATGCTGGAGGCCGGCATCTCCTGCCGCCGCGGCATCATGGCCGCGCACCTTGAGCCGCCCTACGCCGGGCGCGTCGCCGAGCTGCCCGTCACTGAGCGCCTCACGGCGCAGTCGCTCGTCCTGCCGGTGTTCCACACCATGACGGAGGACGAGCAGGGCAGGGTCGCAGCGGTCGTGCTGGCGCTGGCCCGATGACGGCTGCACAGCTGGCGCGCCCTGCCCAGGCGGCCGACCTGCCGACCGTCAGCGTGATCGTCCCGTGCTACCGCTACGGGCACTTCCTGCCGCAGTGCGTCGAGAGCGTGACGAGCCAGATCGGCGTGGACGTGCAGGTGCTGATCATCGACGACGCCTCCGGCGACGGCTCGGCTGACGTCGCAAGGGGGATCGCGGCGCAGGACGACCGCGTGCACGTCGTGGTGCACGAGGTGAACAAGGGGCATCTGACGACGTACGACGAGGGGTTCGCCTGGGCAGACGGTGCGTTCACCGTGCTGCTGTCCGCGGACGACCTCCTGGTCCCCGGCAGCTTGGCCCGGGCCACGACCCTGATGTCAGCGCATCCGGAAGTGGGCTTCGTCTACGGGCGCTCGGTGTACTTCGTCGATCAGCCGCCGGCGCTCCGCACCGGTCCGGGCCGACCGCACGTGTGGAACGGGCACGACTGGGCGCGCAAGCGGTTCCG
>JAOPWP010000179.1 GCA_025965615.1 Frankiales bacterium | reverse complement strand
GACCTGGGTGGTCCGCTGGCCGCGGGCGTGCTCGCGGACGGGCACTACCTGCTGCCCGGCCGGGCCGCCGCGGCCGGCCTGGCCGCAGCCCGTGGCGCGGCGCTGGGCATGCGCGCCGACGAGGGCCTGCTCGACACGGCGCTGCCCGTGCTGCTCGGCCGGCAGGTGCTGCCCCCCAGCCCGCCGGCCCGACCGCACCTGCCTCGTTCGTCCTTCAAGCGCTATCCCTTCGCCCGGCCCCTGTCCGCGGTGCTCGCGGCGCTCGAGGAGCTGGCCCTGGATGGGTGCCGCACCGGGCAGGCCAGCTCGGTGGAGGTCCGCCTGCCGGCCCCGCTGCTCGCGTTCGTCACCGCGACCACCACGCCCGACGGGCCCGCGGACGCGGCGTCGAGCGCCGCGGTGGCCTGGCATGCGCACACGCAGGGCCGCGCCCGCGACGTGGCGTTCGTGCGCGCTGCCGCGCCGGTGCGCGCCCCGCGGTTCACGCTCGTCGCCGACGACGGGCTGAGCCGGTTGCTGCCGGACCGCTGGGGGGCCGAGGTCGTGGTGACGGTGCAGGGACGGGAGCACGGCGCTCGCGTCGAGGTGGCGCCCGGAGATCCTGGCGCCGAGCTGACGGCGGCCGAGCTGGACGACAAGTTCCGGCGCAACCTGCTCGGCCGGGACCGCGTCGCGGTCGAGCAGCTGCTCAACGCCTGCCTGGCTGTCGACAACCTGGGACGGGCCCGGGACCTGCGGTCCGGGCTGCTGCGCGCGGTGCCGGCCGAGGCCGCCCGGCTGTGACCGGACGAGCGTGGGTGCCTGGCACCGGCCCGGAAGGTCGACGTGGCCATCGCGGACGTCGCGGTGCGCCGGCGGCGACTCAGGCGCCGTCCCGCAGGGCGGAATGCGGGCTTGCCGCAGCCGGAGCCGGTCGACTGTCATGGTCAGTGTGACCGCTTCAGAAGATCTCATCCGCGACGCAGCCGACAGGCTGGACGCAGCCGCCCGCACCCGACGCCCCTGCGCGCCCGTGCGCGACCTGATCGGGGACACGGACGTCGCACTGGCCTACCGCGTGCAGGACACCGTGCTGCGGCGCCGGGTCGCCGGCGGTGACCGGCCGGTGGGGCGCAAGATCGGACTCACGTCCGAGGCGGTGCAGCTGCAACTGGGCGTCGACCAGCCAGACTTCGGCACGCTGCTGTCCTCGATGCTGGTCGACGGGTCGCAGGCCGTTGCTCCGGATCGGCTGCTGCAACCGAAGATCGAAGCCGAGATCGCCTTCGTTCTCGACCGTGACCTGCCCTCGGCCGAGCCGAGTCTGGCCGAGGTGGCGGCGGCGGTCGCCGGCGCCCGGGCGGCGCTGGAGATCGTCGACAGCCGCATCGCCGGCTGGGACATCTGCATCACCGACACCGTCGCCGACAACGCCTCCAGCGGGCTGTTCGTCCTCGGCGACGACGTCGTCGCGCTCACCGACCTGCGGCTGGAGGAGGTCGTGATGGAGCTGCGGCGCGACGGCGTCCCGGTGTCCGCGGGCACCGGCAAGGCGTGCCTGGGCAACCCGCTCGTGGCGCTGCAGTGGCTGGCGCGCACGGCGGTGGCGGTCGGCAAGCCGCTGCAGGCCGGCGAGGTGGTGCTGAGCGGCGCGCTGGGTGCGATGGTCCCCGTCACGCCCGGCGAGACCTACACGGCAACGCTCACCGGACTGGGCGCGGTCCGCGTCCGTTTCGCACCGCAGACCGAGGAGCTCAGCGCATGACACCGTCCACGGCCAAGGTGGCCATCATCGGATCCGGCAACATCGGCACCGACCTGCTCATCAAGGTCAAGCGCCTGTCCAAGCAGCTCGAGGCGACCGTCATGGTGGGCATCGACCCCGACAGCGATGGCCTGCGCCGGGCTGAGCGCCTGGGCGTGGCGACGACCGCCGAGGGCGTGGACGGTCTGCTGCGCATGCCGCAGTTCGCCGACATCCAGGTCGTGTTCGACGCGACCTCTGCCTCGGCGCACCTGCGCAACGACGCTGCGCTGCGCGAGTCGGGCGTGCGGGTCGTCGACCTGACACCGGCGGCCGTGGGCCCCTTCGTCGTGCCCGCGGTGAACCTGCCTGACCTCACCGGCGAACGCAACGTCAACATGGTCACCTGCGGGGGCCAGGCGACGATCCCGATGGTTGCCGCGGTCTCGCAGGTGACGCCCGTGCGCTATGCCGAGATCGTCGCCTCGATCGCCTCGCGCTCGGCCGGCCCTGGCACGCGCGCCAACATCGACGAGTTCACCGAGACCACCGCACACGCCATCGAGCAGGTGGGCCGCGCCGAGCGCGGCAAGGCGATCATCGTGCTCAACCCGGCGGAGCCACCGATGATCATGCGCGACACGGTGCTGCTGCTGGCCGCCGCGGCCGACCGCGACGCCATCGTGGAGTCAGTGCACCGCATGGTCGAGGCCGTGACGGCCTACGTGCCCGGCTACCGGCTCAAGCAGCAGGTGCAGTTCGAGGTGGTGCCACCGCAGGACGGGCGGCGCCGGCTCGTCAGCGCGGCTGCCGCGGAGGACGATCTGCTCCAGGTCAGTGTGTTCCTGGAGGTCGAGGGCGCCGCGCACTACCTGCCGTCCTACGCCGGCAACCTCGACATCATGACCTCCGCCGCGCTCCGCGTCGGTGAGACCCTCGCCTCCCTCCCCGAGCTGGCCGGAGCCGCGCGATGACCTCCATGTACATCCAGGACGTCACTCTCCGGGACGGCATGCACGCGGTGTCCCATGGGCTGTCGGTCTCGACGGCGCAGCGCATCGCGGCGGCGCTGGACGCTGCGGGCGTGGACGCCATCGAGGTCGCGCACGGCGACGGCCTGGCCGGCGGCAGCCTCACCTACGGCGCCGGCGCCCACACCGACCTGGAGTGGATCGCGGCCGTCGCCGAGGTCGTCACCTCGGCGCGGTTGACGACCCTGCTGCTCCCCGGCATCGGTACGCTCGCCGACCTGCGTGCCGCGGCCGACGCCGGGGTCACGTCGGTGCGGATCGCCACCCACTGCACCGAGGCCGACATCGGCGCGCAGCACATCGGAACCGCGCGCGAGCTCGGCCTGGACGTGGCCGGCTTCCTCATGATGAGCCACATGGCCGAGCCGGCCGTGCTGGCCGAGAACGCGCGCCTGATGGAGGCCGCTGGCGCCCAGTGCGTCTACGTCACCGACTCCGGAGGCCGGCTGACGACGCCGGCGGTGCGCGACCGCGTACGGGCCTACCGCGAGGTGCTGGACCCCGCCACCACGATCGGCATCCACGCCCACCACAACCTGGCTCTGGGGGTGGCCAACTCGGTCGCGGCGGTCGAGGAGGGCGCCCACCGTGTCGACGCCTCCCTGGCCGGTCTGGGCGCCGGTGCCGGCAACTGCCCGATCGAGGCCTTCATCGCCGTGGCCGACCTGACCGGATGGGATCACGGCTGCGACCTGTTCGCCCTGATGGACGCCGCCGACGACATCGTGCGGCCGCTGATGACGCGCCCGGTGCGGGTGGACCGCGAGACGCTGACGCTGGGATACGCCGGCGTCTACTCCAGCTTCCTGCTGCACGCAGAGCGCATCGCCGCACGGCACGGCCTGCAGCCGCGCGACCTGCTGGTGGAGGCCGGCCGCCGGCGCATGGTCGGCGGCCAGGAGGACCTGCTCGTCGACATCGCGCTGGACCTCGCCCGGACCGGCTGAGCCCGCCGGGTGCTGATCGGTGTGGCCTCGCCTCTTGCGGTGTGGAGCCGGTGATGGTCGTCCTCGTGGAGCCAGCCTGGCAGGGCATGTCGTCGGGCTGACCCGCTGAGAGGGAGCCGTCGAAAGGCCCATCCGGCGGTCATGGTGCGGTGGAAGCGCTCAACCTTGCCCTTGGTCCGTGGCCGGTAGGGCCGGGTCCGCGTGTGGGTGACGTCCAGGTCCTGGCACTGCTGACGCCACAGGTGGCTGCGGCAGCAGCCGCCGTTGGCGGTCAGCGCGCGCTGGACGGTCACACCGCGGGCGGCGAAGCAGAACACCGCCACCGGCCAACCGTGATCAACGGTCAGCTGGCCGATCCTGAGCCGAGCCTTCGGCGTCAGAGCAGCGTGTGCGCGCACATCGAGGACCTCCTGGTGGTCTGTGACGTGGTGGCCTTCAACAGCTCCACCTCACGCCAGGAGGTCCTCGTCGATCAACAACTCATCAGCGCGTGTCGTCGCACCCGGTCAACCAACGCCCCTGGTCAGGACAGCTAGCGCACGCCCAGCAGGTCGACCACGAAGACCAGCGTCTCGTTCGGGCCGATCGCCCCACCGGCGCCCCGGGCGCCGTAGCCGAGCTCCGGCGGGATCGTCAGGCGGCGACGACCGCCCACCTTCATGCCGGCGACGCCCTGGTCCCAGCCTGCGATGACCTGCCCCTCGCCGAGGCGGAAGGAGAAGGGCTGGCCCCGGTCCCAGGACGCGTCGAACTGCTTGCCCGTCGACCAGCTGTGCCCGACGTACTGCATGCTCGGGCTCGTGCCGGCGACGGCCTCCTTGCCGTCGCCGACGACGATGTCCTCGACGAGCAGCTCGGACGGCGGCGGGCCGTCGGGGATCGTCACCTCGGGCTTGCTCGACAGATCGGGTGCGGTCATGCGGCGCTCTCCTTCGTGCCAGTCACATGCTGGCGATCAGCTTGTCCACCCGGTCGTCGACCGAGCGGAAGGGGTCCTTGCACAGCACGGTGCGCTGCGCCTGGTCGTTGAGCTTGAGGTGCACCCAGTCGACGGTGAAGTC
>JAOPWP010000134.1 GCA_025965615.1 Frankiales bacterium | reverse complement strand
ACCTAAACCTGGCGCGTCTGCCGTTCCGCCACGCGCGCGTCGTGCGGCAAGCGTAGGCGCCACGACTCACCGGGCCGTCGGGATCGTCGAGGCGCGTCCCCGCGTGGAAGGCCAGGTTCGGCGCATCGGCCACTGCGAGGCGGTCCTCCCCTCCGGGGAGTCGAGCGCCTGCGCGGCCGCTCGTGCCATCGCCAGGTCCTGCGCCTCGCCGGCGCTGCCGTGGCGGCGAGACCGGCGAGGGGGGTGTCGGGACACGCACGCAGCCCTCCGGGAACAGCTGTTGGCTGCGTCGCGCGGCCCCGACAACCGGGTCAGCCCGGCCGTCCCGAGGTCGAGACGGCCCAGCGGAACCGCACTAGGCGTCGACACCCAGGTCGCGACGCAGCTTGGCGACGTGCCCTGTCGCCTTCACGCCGTACGACGCCCGCTCGACGATCCCGTGCTCGTCGATGACGAACGTCGACCTGATGACCCCGACGACGGTCTTGCCGTACAGCTTCTTCTCCCCGTACGCGCCGTAGGCGGTCAGCACCTGCTTGGTCGGGTCGGACAGCAGCGGGAAGGTCAGCGACTTGGCGTCTCGGAAGAAGGCCAGCTTCTCCGGCGGGTCGGGCGACAGGCCGACGACGTCGAGACCGGCCGCCTTCAGGCTGTCCAGGCTGTCGCGGAAGTCGCACGCCTGCGTCGTGCAACCGGGGGTCGCGGCCGCCGGGTAGGCGTAGAGCACCACCCTGCGGCCTCGCAGGTCGGTGAGCGAGACCGGCTGCCCGTCGGCGTCGAGCAGCCGGAAGTCGGGGGCGGGATCGCCCGGGGACAGGCGGTGTGGGGTCGTCATGGCGCCATCCTCGCAGCGGGTGGGTCGGTCAGCGCGAGGCACCGACCGGTCGTACGGGGACCGGGAGCTCGACGTGGTCGTCCAGCCCGCCAGCGCGCCGCAGCGCTCGTCCGCCGGTGACGACCAGCACGACGAGGAACACGGCGGCGTCGACGAGCACGATCGTCGTGCCGGACGGGATCTCGAGCTGGAACGACAGGTACATCCCGACGGCTCCGGCACAGGCGCCGAGCCCGGTCGAGAGCCACAGCATCCGGCTGAACGAGTCGGTCAGCATGCGGGCGACGACAGCCGGGATGACCAGCGTCGCGGCGACGAGGGTGACGCCGATGATCTTCAAGGTGGCGAGGATCGAGAGGGAGAGTACGAGCATCAGCAGGGCGTCCATGCGCTTGACGTGCACGCCCGACACGTCAGCGACCTCGGGGTCGAACGTCGAGAACAGGAACTGCCGGTAGAGGGCGGTGAAGACCGCAGCGGCGAAGGCCAGCGCACCGGCGAGCAGCAGCAGGTCGCTGTCTGCGACGCCGTTGATGCTGCCGAACAGCAGTGCGTCGAAGGCCGGGCCCTTGGTGCCGAACCGGGTCAGCAGCGCCACCCCGAGCGCGAACGACGCCGTCGTGACGACGCCGATCGCGGCATCGGCCCCGATCCGGCGGCTCCGGGCGATCGCGTTGATGGCGAGCGCGGACGCGAGCCCCCAGGCGCCCGCGCCCAGCACGATCGGCACGCCCAGCAGCGGGGCGGCGGCGTAGCCACCGAAGATGGCGTGCGAGAGGCCGTGCCCGATGTAGCTCATGCCGCGCAGGGTGATGTAGACGCCGATCAGACCGCAGAGGGCCCCCGCGAGGACCGCCGCGCCGAGGCCCTTGACGAAGAAGTCGTAGCCGAACGGGTCGAGCAGCGTCTCCCAGAGGGTCATCCGGCCACCGGCTGCAGGCGTACGGGCTCGCCGGTGTCCACGACGACGGGCATGCCGAGGTGCTGGAGGACCTCCATGCGGGCGCCGAAGGTCTGCTCGAGGACGTCCGGCACGATCACCTCGGACGGGGGTCCCGCCGCGATGACCCGGCGCTGCAGTGCGACCAGGTGCGGCAGGTGGGCCGCCATGCCGTTCAGGTCGTGGGTCGTCAGCACGATGGCGAGGCCGTCGCGGTTGAGGTCGCCCAGCAGGTGCAGCACCTCGTGCCGGGTCCCGATGTCCACGCCGGACGTCGGCTCGTCCATGAGCAGCAGCCGGGGGCGGCGCAGGAGCGCCCGGGCGATGAACATGCGCTGCTGCTGGCCGCCCGACAGCTCCCGGATGTGGCGTCGCCCGAGCTCACCGATGCCGAGGCGCTCGAGCAGGGCCGCCACCTCGAGCTTCTCGGCGGGAGTGGCCCACGGGAGCAGCCGACGGGTCGAGCGGGACATCAGGACGCACTCGGCCACGGTCACGGGGAAGTTCCAGTTGACCGTCTCGAGCTGCGGGACGTAGGACACGGCGACTCCGGGCTGCCGGTGCACGGTGCCGCGCTGCGGTGTCACCGTGCCGAGCAGAACCTTCAGCAGGGAGGTCTTGCCGCTCCCGGAAGGACCGACGATGCCGGTGAACTCGGCGGGTTGCACCGCGTAGTCGACGTCGAGCAGGACCGGCTTGCCGTCGTAGCCGAAGCTGACCCCGGAGACGGTCACCAGCGCGCCTGCGCTCACCGGGGTCCCCATGGGATGGACGCTAGTGGCTGGGCCACCTTGTTGCCACTCGTATGCAACAGCGAGGGTAGGGCGAGCGAGGGTTGCGCTCCGCGCCGGACGCCACCCTGGCACGTCCTGCCGTTCGATGCCCGTCGACGCCGGCGGGTTCTGACGGGGCCGTGGGGGGCACGGTCGTCGACAGGAGATGATCCGTACCAGGATCTGAGCGAACGTCATCGAGGAGCAGCAGCGTGGCGACTGACAGCAAGCCCACCGGAGCAGCTGAGGGCTCCTGGTCCCCGCGCCGCGAGCAGGCTTCGAGCAAGCCGCAGGGGTCCGGCGCCAAGCCGAGCACTGATCCTGACGTGCTCGCGTCGCAGATCGAGCGGACGAGGGAGGACCTGGCCGAGACGCTCGACGCCATCGCCGACAAGGTGAGCCCCAAGCGGGTCGCCCACCGCACGACGGAGTCGGCCAAGGAGACCGTGGCGGAGAAGACCGCGCTGGTGAAGGGCAAGGCCGCCGAGGCGACCGCGACGGTCAAGGAGAAGGCGGCGGTCGCCAGCGGCACCGTCAAGGAGAAGGCTGTGGAGGCCACGGGAACCGCCAAGGAGGCTGCGGCCACGCTCAAGGAGAAGGTCGCGAGCCGCACCGACACGGGTGCCTCCGACGGATCGGTCCGGCTCGGCGCCGCCACGACCACGGGTTCGCTGGCCGATGCCTACGACGCCGACCAGGTCGGCGTCGAGCCGGCCGGGTCCGAGCTGCCCCCGTACTCCTCGAGCCCTCTGTCGGTCGCCACCTCCTCGCACGCCCCCGTGATCGCCGGCGCCGCGGCCGCCGTCCTCGTCGTCCTGTTCCTCCTGCGCCGCCGGCGCTCCTGACGGGAGGTCCGGTCCGCCGGGATCCGGTCCCGCCGGGCCGACCTCAGGCCTGCTGGACGACGCCCGCGGCCGCCAGCTCGTCCACCTCGGCGGTGCTGAAGCCCCAGTCGGTCAGAGCCTCACGGGTGTCGGCACCGGGGTCGCTGGCCGGTCGGCTCACGCTGCCTGGCGTGCGGGAGAAGCGTGGCGCGGGTGCCGGCTGCAGTACGCCACCGCCGAGGTCGGTGACAGCACCGCGCGAGACCATGTGCGGGTGCGCGGCCGCCTCGCCGAGCGTCAACACGGGGGAGACGCAGGCGTCCAGCGGCTCGAACACCGCAGCCCACTCGTCACGCGGCCGGCTGGCGACCGCCACGGCGATGCGCCGTCGCAGCTCCGGCCATCGGTCGCGGTCGTACTGCGCCGGGGCGTCCTGCAGGCCGAGCACCTCCACCACCACCGCCCAGAACTGCGGCTCGAGGGCACCGATCGCGAGGTAGCCACCGTCCGCGCACGCGTAGGTGTCGTAGAAGGGTGCGCCACCGTCGAGGATGTTCACCCCCCGCTCATCGGCCCAGCTGCCTGTCGCCCGGAAGGCCCAGGTCATGGCCATCAGGGTGCTGACGCCGTCCACCATGGCTGCGTCCACGACCTGGCCCCGGCCGCTCGTCGCCCGCTCGACGAGCGCCGCCAGCACGCCGCTCACCAGGAGCATGGAGCCGCCCCCGAAGTCGCCGACGAGGTTGAGCGGCGGCACCGGCTTGCGGCCGGGCTCGCCGACCGCGCCGAGCGCCCCGCTGATCGCGAGGTAGTTGAGGTCGTGGCCGACCCGGGCAGCGAGCGGGCCGTCCTGCCCCCAGCCGGTCATCCGCCCGTAGACCAGTCGGGGGTTCCGCTCGAGGCAGGCCTGCGGCCCGACCCCGAGCCGCTCGGTGACTCCGGGACGCAGGCCCTCGACCAGGACGTCGGCGGACTCGACCAGGCGGAGCACCACCTCGGACCCAGCGGGGTGCTTGAGGTCGACGGCGAGGGACCGCCGGGACCTGCCCAGCACGTCGTTGGCTGCCAGACCGTTCCCGCCGCCGGGGCGGTCCACCCGGACGACGTCAGCGCCCAGGTCGGCCAGCACCATGCAGGCGTGCGGGACGGGCCCGAGCCCGGCCAGCTCCACCACCCGGATCCCGGTCAGCGGTCCCGTCCTCGTCACGCTGTTACCTCCTGGGCTCGGCCCCGCATCCTGCCAGGATCCTGGTCTGCCTGTGGCGCTCCAGGGGCGGCCGCCGGTGTGGTCCGCTAGTCGCGCTCCCGGGCCACCACGAGACCGATGTGCATGAGCAGCTCGCGAGGCGCGAGGCCCTCGTGGGCCGCAGCCATCGGCAGGAGCAGCGCCGAGAGGTTGAGCAGGCCGTAGTAGCCCTGGGCCAGCACGCCGACGCCCTCGTCGTCGACCAGCTGCTGGAGGTAGGCGCCGACGGGGCGGGCCGAACCGGCCTCCATCTCGAGCAGGAAGTCGGTCAGCGCCCCGATGGCGGCGGCGGTCGCGGCGCGGCTCTCGGGCGTCGTCATGGCTGCACCGTATCCAGGAGAGCGGATGGAGCGGTCCGGGCGGGGATCCCTCGTGCCGACCGGCACCATGACCCGTGCGGGGACACCATGAACGAGTTCGAGAAGGGTGACGAGGTCACCTGGAAGAGCCACGGCGGACAGGCCGCCGGCAAGGTGGTCGAGAAGATCACGTCCGAGAGGACGAGCCGCAGTTCCTCGTGGAGAGTGACACGTCCGGTGGCGAGGCCGTGCACGAGCCGGGGGCCCTGCGCGAGAAGTGACCCGGCCCGCGACGGACACTGGTGCGGGCGGAGGTCGTCCGACCGGAGGTGAGGGGGCTCGTGCGCGTCGCAGTGCGCCCGCGGACGGTCGTCGCGCTCGTGGCCCTGGCCTCGGGGGTGGCTCAGGCCTTCGGCCGGTTCAGCTACGCCATCCTGCTGCCGGCGATCGACCGCGACCTGCTGGGTTCGTACGCCCTCGCCGGGCTCGTGGGCACCGCGAACGTCGCCGCCTACCTGCTCGGCACCGTCGTCGTCAGCGCGACCGCGCGACGGGCTGATCCCACTGCGATGATCCGCTGGGGGCTGTGCGGCTCCCTCGTGGGCCTGCTCGTGCTGTGGCGGGCCGAGGGGGCCGTCGCGCTCGCCGTGGGGCTCTCCCTCACCGGGGTCGCGGGCGCCTTCATCTGGGTGCCGGCGCCGGGCCTGGCCGGGTCGGTCGTACGCCCGTCACGCCGGGGCGCAGCCATCGGCTGGGCCGGTTCGGGCATCGGCCTCGGCATCGTGTTCGCCAGCGCCCTGGCAGCCCTGCTGGCCTCGCGGGGTGGCGACGCCACGTGGCGCACGGTCTACCTCGTGGAGTCGGTGCTCGCCGGGCTCGCGCTCGCCCTGTGCATGGTCCTGCTCCGCCCGCAGGGCAGTCCCGCCGCTGCCGAGGTCGTGCGCAGCGGGGCGCTGCGGCGGGTGCCGGGATGGGCCAGCCTGGTCGGCGGCTACACCGCCTACGGCCTCGCGTACTCGATCTACACGAGCTACCTGGTGAGCGCCCTCGAGGACGACTCGGGGTTCTCCCGTGGGCACGCCGCCGGCGTCTACACCCTCGTCGGCGTGGCGCTGATCTTCGGCGGCGTCCTGCTCGGCCGGTTGTCGGACCGGTGGGGCCGCGGTCGCCTGCTGGTCGTGGGCTACCTCGTCATGGGGGCCTCCATCCTGCTGGCACTCGTCGGGGCCGAGCCGTTCGCCGCCGTGTCCGCGCTCGCGTTCGGCGTGACCATGTCGGGGCTCGCTGCGGTCATCGCCGCCCACCTGTCGGACACGCTGACCCCCCGGGAGTTCGCCGGCGCGTTCGGCCGCTGCACCCTGGCCTTCGGGATGGCGCAGGTCCTCGGACCTCCCCTCGGAGGGTGGCTGGCGGAGACGACCGGCTCCTTCGTGGTGCCGTTCCTGGTCGGGGCGGCGGTGGCGGGGGTCGGGGCGGTGCTGAGCCTGGGCGTGGTCCGAGCGTCCCGGAAGCCGGAATCACGCTCCGTCACCTCGCCCGGAACAGGCCGTTAGGAGTCCGTCGCGGATGGGCAGGGACTGCCCGACCACTCCGCCACGGACGACAGGGGATCGACGATGGACGACGTGCAGACGACGAGCGGGGAGCTCTCCTTGCAGGACCTCGAGGCAGAGAGCGTCACCGCGCTGCCGACGAAGGAGGTCATGTCCCTGCTCGACCTGAACGCCGACGTCGACCTCGCCCTGGACCTGGCTGCTCCGATCGACCTCGCGGTGGCGGCGAACCTCAACATCGCGGCGCCGATCGACGCCGCGGCCTCGGCCAACGTGCTGTCCGTCGACAGCACGGCGACCGGCCTCGCCCAGCAGCAGGTGCTCATCGACCAGCACCTGTCGGGAGAGGCGATCGCCGACGCGCCGCAGACCTCCACGATCGACCAGGGCCAGGACGTGTTGCCCGAGACGACGCCCCCGCCGGCCGCCGAGGAGGACGGGCAGGTCGCGGTCGGCGACATCACCGCCGGTGGCAACCTGCTCGACATCGACGTCAACATCGACGCGAGCGTGGATGCCGCCGCGCCGGTGGCCGGCGCCGTCGCGGCCAACGCCAACGTCGCCGCCCCGATCGACGCCGCGGTGGCGGCCAACATCGGCTCGGTCGGCTCCGAGGCCACCGCGCTCGCCGACCAGACCGCGATCATCAACCAGGACCTCGACGACGTCACTGCCTCGGCCACGGCCGAGCAGGACTCGACCATCCAGCAGTAGGCGGCGGTGACCTCCGCGCCGGAGACGTCAGCTGCGCCTGCCGTCTCCGGCCGGGTCACCGAGGTGCCTCGGCTGGCCGACGGGGTGGTGCTGCTGGGTCAGCTGAGCGGTTCGGGCTACGAGGACGCGCCCGCCCTCGTCCGCCGCGCCGACGGGCAGACCCTCCAGGTCACCCCGCTGCTCGCGGCCCTGCTGGAGGTCGTGGACGGCACGCGCGACCACGACGCCCTCGCTGGCGCGCTGTCCGCCCGGATCGGCAAGACGGCCAGTGCCGATGACGTCGGGCACCTGCTGCAGAAGCTCGCGCCTCTGGGCGTCCTCCACGACCCGGACTCCTCGGGGCCTGCCCCGGTCAAGCCCAACCCCCTGCTGGCGCTGCGGTTCAAGGTGGTCGCCTCCAACCCGGAGGTGACCCGACGGCTGACCTCGCCGTTCGCGTGGCTGTTCCGCTCGGCGGTCGTCGTGCCCGTCCTGGTCGCCTTCTTCGTCGTGTGCTGGTGGGTCCTCGTCGAGAAGGGGCTCGCGTCGGCGACCCGGTCGGCGTTCTACGACCCGCACCTGCTGCTGGCCGTGCTGGGGCTGACGGTGCTGTCCGCCGGCCTGCACGAGTTCGGACACGCCGCGGCATGCCGCTACGGGGGAGCGACCCCGGGTGCCATGGGCGCCGGCCTCTACGTCGTCTGGCCCGCCTTCTACACCGACGTCGACGACTCCTACCGCCTGAGCCGGTGGGGCCGTCTACGCGTCGACCTGGGCGGGCTCTACTTCAACGCGATCATCGCCGTGGCGATCGCCGCGTGGTGGTGGGTCACGAGGCAGGACGCCCTGCTGCTCGGGGTCGCCACCCAGCTGCTGCAGATGCTGCGGCAGCTCGCGCCCTACGTGCGGGCCGACGGCTACCACATCCTGGCCGACCTCACCGGGGTCCCCGACCTGTTCGCGCACATGCGCCCGACGCTGCTGGCCCTGCTGCCGTGGAACTGGGGAAAGCCGCAGGCCACACCGCTCAAGCGGTGGGCCCGGGTCGTCGTCAGCGCCTGGGTGCTGCTGGTGGTGCCCATGCTGCTCGCGCTGTTCGTGGCCGGGGTCCTGCTGCTGCCGCGCTTGATCGCCACCGCGTGGGACAGCGGCGGTCAGCAGTGGGCCTCGCTCACCGACGCGGCCGGCCGGGCCGACGTCCTCGTCGTGCTGGCCGAGCTCGTCTCGATCATGGCGCTGGTGCTGCCCGTCGCCGCCATCACCTACATGCTGGTCCGGCTCGTACGCACCTGGGGGGTGCAGGTCTGGCGGCGGACGCAAGGCCGGCCCGCACACCGCGGCCTGGCCCTCGCGACCGTGCTGGCGCTGCTGGCCGGGCTGCTCTGGGCCTGGTGGCCCGACGGGCAGTACGAGCCGGTCCAGGCCAGTGAGCGCGGCACGCTGAGCAGCGTGCTCCGTACACCCGCAGCGTTCCGGGCTGCGCCGGTCAACGCGCGCGAGGGCCGTCCCGTGACAGCCCTCGCGCTCGTCCCGAAGGCCCGCGACGGGCGGCACCCCACCCTCCTGCTGACCTCGGACGCGGACGGCCCGGTCCGGTCGATCCTCACCAGCGACGGGGGTGACGGGGGCACCCGGGGCGGGCAGGCCTTCCCCTTCACCCTGCCGGACGCGCCGGGGGAGGGCGACAACCAGGCGCTGGCCGTCAACGACCGTGACGGCTCCGTCGCGTACGACGTCGCCGTTGCCCTGGTCTGGGTCAAGGACGGCGAACAGGCGCGCAACGCCAACGAGGCCTACGCGCTTGCGAGCTGCACCAGCTGCACGACGGTCGCTGTCGCCTTCCAGGTCGTGCTGGTCGTCGGGAGCAGCGACGTCGTCGCCCCGACCAACGCGGCGGTCGCCGCCAACGGAGGCTGCGTCGCCTGCGCGACCGCCGCTCTGGCGGTCCAGCTCGTCGTGAGCCTCAACGCCATGCCGGACGAGCAGGTGCAGGCCCAACTGTCCGCTGCCCTGGCGGAGCTGGACGGGATCGAGCAGCTCGACGGCGCCCTCGACCTCGATGCCGTCTACGCGCAGGTCAAGGCGGTCGAGGCTGAGGTGCTCGGCATCCTCACCACGGCGGGGCTCGTCGACGGCACCGAGCAGGCCGAGGCAGGGACAGCAGCCGCGACGGCGGCGGAGCCGGCCGCGACACCACGACCGTCCTCGGGCACCGGAGCCGTCTCGCCGAGACCCTCCTCGGCCCCCACACCGGGCGCCTCCCCGTCGCCGGTGCCCTCTGCGCGACCGAGTCCCTCTCGGGCGCCGTCCCCGTCACCCTCCCCGTCGGACGCAGCCCCCAGCGCGACGCCCTCGCCCTGAGCCCCAGTACGTGGGTGAGATCCACAGCACCGGGGTGCTGTGGATCTCACCCACCCCCCTCCGGGCGTGTGGTCAGGACGCCACGTCCAGGGAGGCGGCCCACCGCTCGGCGGGCTCCGAGGGGTTCCACTGCTGGCGGAGCACAGCACGCAGCTCCGCCCGACCGCCGTCGCGCGTGCGTACGACGAAGCGACGGCTGCCGCCGCCTCCGACGCCGGACCCCTCGGCCTCGTAGCTGTCGTCCACCACCTCCACCGGACCGTCGACCGACAGCGACCACCGGAAGCCCGACGTCGGGATCTCAGGCAGGACGACGTGCACCTCCTGCCCTCCCCCCACGTCGTGGACGTCCCCGTCGGAGTCGACGGTGAGGGTCAGGCCGGCACGGCTCACCACAGGTAGATCTCGTGCACCAGACCGTCGGCCTCGTCGCGGTAGTCGATCCGGCAGCCGGTCTGCCGGGCCTGGGTGGCCAGCATGACCATGGCGTTCCAGGAGGCTTCGCTGGCCGGCGACAGCCGCTTCCACCCGATGCCGGTCACGTGCATGAAGGCGTTGCGGGGGGAGCGGTTGCACCACATGGCGCTGATCCGCTTGTCGGACTGCCAGGCGCCGACAGCGGCGACGGCTGCCTGGCCGGCGGCGCTCCCCGGCGGCTCGCTGGTCGGGACGCCGAGGACGTCCCGGGTGGTGAGGACGCTGTCGGACAGGTCGGCGCTGCTCAGCTGGCGGGGGACGCCGAGGTCGGTGGTGTCGCCGGTGCTGGGGGTGGCGATGTCGCTGGGACGGTCGTGCACGGCCTTGCTCACGTCAGGTCTCCATCTGCAGAAGGTGGTGGGGGAGGGGTCTAGTACGCGTACGACTCGACGACCGTGCCCTGGTCCTCGAAGACGTCGACCGGCCGGCCGGTCGCCTTGGCGCCGGCCATCTCGGTGAGCATCGCCAGGTTGGTCGCGTCAGAGTCGGCGCAGAGCCGGCGCCAGCCCGTGTCGGACAGGTAGACGTAGCCGTTGCGGGCCGTCTCGTTGGTCCACACGCCGAGGACCTTGCGCTGCCGGTTCCACCAGCGCAGGGTGATCCCGTCGATCCCCCGGACGTCCCAGGTGTCGATGCCGCACTCGCCGTACCCGATCTTGAAGAAGCCGGACTCGCCCCAGCCGGTTCCCCAGCTGTTCTTGGCGATCCAGCACCGCTGGGCGTCGTCGTAGCCGATCAGGCTGACGCAGTGCCCGCCCGCCTGGGCCCCGGACACATGCCGGTAGACGCCGGTGCGGTAGCTGAAGAAGTCCTGGAAGATGATCAGGCACGCCGAGACCGCCCCGTGCGACGCGATGTGCTCCTTGATGGCCGCCGGGTTGTTCTTGAGGTCGCGGTGGGAGGTCACCTTCGCGAGGCGGTTGGGCCAGTCCGCGTTGAGCACGGCGCCGCTGGAGTTGCCGCTGCTGTAGGGGAAGTAGTCCTCGGTCGTGATGCCTGTCGTCCTCATCGCGTTGAGCGCGTGCTCGGGCCACCAGCCGTTCGCGCAGGACGCCCCCGTCGCCGGTCCCAGCCCGTAGAACAGGTGGGCCTCGGACAGGTCGAGGTTCACGTCGGGCTGGCCGGTCTGCACCGCGTGCGTCGTCTCGGCCGTCGCGGCGGCGCCGAAGGCGACGCAGGAACCGCAGTTGCCCTGGTTCTTGACCGGCGTCGTGTAGTCGCGCCCGCCGATGCTGCGGGCGTCGAAGCCCGCCGGGGCGCCGATCGCGCTGGCGAACCCTGCGGAGCTCTGAGCCATGCGCGGGCCGTCGCTGAGGATCCGGTCCACTTCGGGCGCCTCGGGCAGGGGTACCCCGAGCCTCACGACCCGGAGGTCCTCGGTGAGCGCGGCCATGCTCGTGTTGCCGTTGCGCCAGGTGGCGCCCTCGCCCTCGAGCGTCGTCCGCAGCTGGTCCAGGTCGATCGGTGTGTGCGTGCGCTTGCGCCCGTTGTCGGCCATGGAGGGCCCCCCTTGCTCGTCCGTCCCGCACGCCGGCGGGCTCGGGGAGGCACTGTCCACCGGAGCGCGTCACCGCAGCGTCACGGCTGCGTCGCCGATCCGGCCCGGTGCTTGACGCTGCACGCTCCTCGGCGGATCTTCCGGTCTGCCGACCGCTGCGACACGGACCCAACGGCGGCTGGAGGAGCCATGTCCAGTTCCCCGACCCCCCGCGCGCGAGAGCCCAGGCACCTGCTCGAGGGGGACCCCGGCGAGGTCACGACCACGGCCGACAGCGACGACGCCGACGTGCAGGACCTGCGCGTCGCCGTCGTCCTCAACGGCGGGGTGAGCCTCGCCGTCTGGATCAGCGGCGTCGTGATCGAGCTGAACCGGCTGGTGCAGGGCAGTCGCGCGCCGGCCGACCGGCGGAGGGGCGACGTCTACGCCGAGCTGCTCGACCTGCTGAGAGCCCGCGCGCGGATCGACGTCGTCGCGGGGACCAGCGCAGGCGGGCTCAACGGCGGCTTCCTGGCCCTGGGCCTGGTCCGAGGCGCCGACCTGTCGATGATGCGCGACCTGTGGCGCGACCAGGGCGACCTCTCGACGCTCCTGCGCGATCCCCGGGAGAAGGGCGCCCCCTCCCTGCTGCGGGGTCAGTACTTCCACGAGCAGCTCGCGGAGGCGTACGAGCGCGTCGTCCGGTCGTGCACGGGTCGGCCGGCGCCGGCGGACGAGCACGTGGACCTCTACCTGACCGGGACCCTCTGGGACGGCCGGCGGAGCACCTTCACCGACGACATGGGTCGCCCTCTCGTCGAGGTCGACCACGATGCGACGTTCCACTTCTCGTCCGACCCGACGACGGTGGGCACCGCCGCGGTGGGCAACCTCGGCCTCGACGCCGTGGCAGCGCAGCTGGCGGTCGCGTCGCGGTGCACGTCGTCGTTCCCCGGTGCCTTCGAGCCGTTCCGGGTCGAGGTCGCCGCGGAGGCGGCGGGGGACCGGTGGCCCTCGACCGCTGGCCTCGCGAACTTCTCGAGCTCGCAGTTCGTGGTGGACGGCGGGGTGCTGCGCAACAAGCCGGTGCGTCCGGCGCTCGAGGCGGTCTACCGCCAGTCGGCCAGCCGGCAGGTGCGTCGGGTCATGGCGTACGTCGTGCCGGACCCGGGGGAGAGCGCCGCGCCGCCGTCCCCCGTCACGGCGCCGGGCGCGGCAGAGGTGCTGCTCGGAGTCCTCACCCGGCTCCGGTCCACCGACTCGGTCGCGGGCGAGCTCGCGGAGATCGAGCTGCGCAACGACCAGGCCCGGCGGCGGCGGCGTACGCGGGACCGCCTGGCCGGCGCCTTCCTCGACGCCGGCGTCGATGACGGGCTCGTCGCGGCGGCCTACCCCGCCTACCGCGAGGTGCGCAACGAGGCGGCTGCCGACGACCTGTCGGCGCGGCTGCGCAACGGTGCATCGGCTCGTCGCTGGAGCCGTGACGAGCTGGCCACGGTGATCCGTGAGATCGCCGCCAGCGCGGCAGGTCTTCCCTTCGTCCCGCCCGAGGACCTCGCGACAGCGAGGTCGGCCCGCCCCGACGACTGGCGCTGGGGCCACTCGGCTGTGCGGCGGCTCGGCGACCTCACCCTCGACGTGCTCAAGCGGGCCGTGTGGCTCGCCCCGATCGGCAGCAGGGCGCGGGTCGAGATCGTGGCGGCGCGCTCGGAGGCGCACGAGGTGCTCACCGAGATCCGCGAGGACCGGCGACGGCTCGACGACTACTGGCGCGAGGCCGGTCGCAAGCTGCCCGACCGCCGCGAGGGTGAGGCGGCCGCGGAGGAGGAGCTCCAGCACCTGCGCTCCTGGGTCCTCGAGGTGATCGAAGGGTGGGAGACGACGGGTGGACGACGGCGGGTCGCCCTGCACGCACAGGCCGACCACCTCGCCTCCTCCCTCTGGTCGCGGAAGGAGGCCCTCGAGGCCGTCGTCGACGTCCGCAGCGCCACGGTGGACCCCAGCGGCGAGGAGCAGGAGCGACTGCGCTCCCTGACCCGGGTGCTGTTCGAGGGCGCGACGAGCGCCGACGACGTCCTGCTGCGGATGCTCGACCTGGAGGTCGTGCAGGTCGCGTTCGGCGGCGCCGCCGGCGACGTCGAGCAGGAGGTGGAGCTGGTCCAGATCAGCTCCGAGCGGCCAGAGCTGCTCACCGGCATCCAGCAGCACCACTTCGGCGCCTTCTACCGGGCGTCCTGGCGGTGCAACGACTGGCTGCGCGGCCGGCTCGACGGGTCGGAGCAGCTCGTGCAGGTGCTGCTCGAGCCCGAGCGCCTGCGGCAGCTGCTGGACCCCTCGCTGTCGGAGCGGGAGAACCTCGACCGGGTGTACGCGAGGCTGAGGTCGATCGCTGGAGGTCCGGCCACCGAGCGGCACTCCCGCGAGCTGCTGGAGGCATGGGACGAGCAGGCGGAGGCGCTCCGCACCGAGCTCGAGGTCCTCTACGACGCCGACCCCCTGCCGCGGACGTTCCCGCTCATCGCGGCACGCATCGCGGCCCGGCTGCACGCCCAGCTGCTCGAGGACGAGCTGGTCGCGCTGGCGGAGTCCGTGCTGGGTGAGGAGGACCGGCTCGAGCCGAGCGAGCACTGGGCGCTGCGGGTCTGCGAGGCCGCTGCCGCTGGTCCGATGTCGCTCACGACCGCCGCGTCGCTGGCACGCGGCAGCGAGGCCATCGGCAGGCAGCGGATCAGCACCGAGATGGACGGCGGCACCGACACCTTCGCGCGGACCATGACGCACGCGGCTGCGTCGACCACCTCCATGCTGGCCAGCCTGCCCGGCCCTCGGCTCGTGTCGGCGACCTTGACCGCGCTCCGCGGGTACGCCCTGCTCGTCTGGGTCCTGGTCAACCGGCTCACGACCCGCAGCGCCAACGGGCGCAACGTGCTGAGCCTGACGGTCGGGGTCGGTGCGGCCCTCGTCGCCCTGACCCTCGTGATGCCGGGAGTGCCGGTGGCGGTGACCCTCGCCGGCGCCGGACTGCTCCTCGCGGCCACCACGGCGACGGCCATGACCCAGCACTCCCAGGTCGGGTGGAGCCTCGCGGTGCGCACGGCGGTCGCCTGCAGCGCCGTGCTGCTCGGGCTCGCCGGTGCGGTGGCGTACGACCTCTCGCGCGACCGGGAGGCCGTCGTGGAGACCCTGCTGCGCGGTGCCGGCCGCGTCGCTGTCGTCGCCGCCGTCGTGGCGGTCGGGTGGTTCGTCGCGAGGGCCAAGCCCGGCCCCGCCAGGGCCGCGAGGCCCCGGTCCGCACCGACCCGGCCGGGGGTCGCCCACGTGCCGCAGCAGGCGACGGGCGCCGCGTCACGCGTCGTCGACCTCCGCGACGAGTCGCTGGCGTCGAGAGCCCAGCGCGTCGGGTCGGGGTGACCGCGGAACTCCAGTACCCCCCCGCATAGCGGCCCCTGACCACGAAGCCGCCTCGGCCGCACCGGCCCCGTCCTGACGCCTACGGTGGGCCTCATGTCGCTCGAGCTCACGGCGGACGACCCTGCCTCCTCTGACGTCCTCGCGCACCTGCTCGACGTCGCCAGGCAGCGGGGGGTGCAGGGGGTCAGCCTCGAGACCGGGGCGCAGCCGGAGTCCGCTTCCGCGCGGGCGCTGTACCGCGTAGCCGGGTTCGAGCCGTGCGGGCCGTGCGGCTCCTACGGGCCCAGCGAGGCGAGCTCGTGCTTCTCGCTGGACCTGGGTGCGACGAGATGACCTCCCGCTCCCCACTGCTGGCGTCGTGGGTGGAGCTGCTCGGTCCGGCCGAGGACGTCGTCCTCGCCGGGCAGCAGCTGCTCGAGCGCTACGCGGAGCCCTCTCGTCGCTACCACGACCTGCGGCACCTCGCGGAGGTCCTGGATGCGCTGCGCCTGCTCGCCGGCGCGGAGGTCCCTGCCCCGGTGCTGCTGGCGGCGTACTGGCACGACGCTGTCTACTCGGGTCGGGCCGGTGACGACGAGGAGCGCAGCGCCGAGCTCGCGGACCTGGTGCTCACCGGCCTCGGCCGCTCGCCCGAGGAGGTCGGCGAGGTCGTACGGCTGGTGCTGCTGACCCGTACCCACGACCCCGAACAGGCCGACGCTGCGGGTGCGCTGCTCTGCGACGCAGACCTCGCCGTCCTGGCCTCCCCTCCCGACCGCTACCGGTCCTACGTCACGGGCGTGCGACAGGAGTACGCCCACCTCTCGGACGAGGCCTTCCGGGCCGGCCGGGCCGGCGTGCTGCGAGTGCTGGACCGGCACGAGCACCTGTTCAGGACGCCGGAGGGCCGCCGCCGCTGGGAGGCGCGAGCACGTCAGAACCTGCGCTCGGAGCTCGACGAGCTCGGCGCAGTCCCGCCGCTCTGAGCCGGGTCACGAGCTCGCGGCTGCTGACCGGCTCGGCCCCCAGCTCCAGGGCGGCCTCCCGCAGGGATGCCGGCAGGTCGTAGTGGTCGCCCTGGAAGGCGCGGCGCGGCACGCCGAGCGCGGCGGCGAAGGCGTGGAGCTCCTGGTAGGACGTGTCGCTCACGAGGTGGGCCCACCGTTCTCCGCGCCAGGGCCACACCGCGGGGTCGAGGAGCACTGCCACCCGGGCGAGCCTAGGAGGTGCTGAGCAGGGGGACGAGGCGCTCGTCGTCGGTCAGGGCGCCGTGGTGCCCGATCAGACGGGACAGGAACGGGTCGGCCTGCGAGCGCACGACGGCCACCGGCCCCGTGGCGATCGCCACGACGTCGCCGATCCTGTCCAGAGCTGCCTGCGTCACGCGCGGGCCGAACAGTCCGGCGGCGACGGCGTCGGCGCGGGTGCCGACCCACATCCGGTCGCCGAGCTCACCGGTCCACGCGGCCAGGACGTCGTCGGCAGCTCCGGGGTGGCAGTGCACGTGGCGGGCGCGCGGCTCACCGGCGAGGGTGCGTACGCCGTGCCGCAGGGCGGGGGTGCTGTCGAGGTCCACCCTCGCGGACTCGGGCACGTCCACCATGCCGTGGTCGCCGGTGATGTGGAGCGCCGTGCCCCTCGGGAGCCGTGCCGCCAGCTCCTCGGCGAAGCGGTCGACGAGCCGTAGCTGGCTGAGCCACGCGTCGCTGCCCACCCCGCGGACGTGGCCCGTGGCGTCGAGGTCGGGGGTGTAGCAGTAGACGAGGCTCCGGGAACCGAGCGCGCTGCCCGTGACCGCCTGCGCCACTGCATCGCCGGGGGTGATGGACCCGCGGTAGCTGCCGCCCCGCAGCACGGCCCGGGTGAGGCCGCTGCCCTCGAACGCCGCTGGCGCCGCCACGGTCACCGCGACGCCGTCGGAGGCGGCACGTTCGAAGGTGGTGGCCCGGGGCTGGACCAACTCTGGCACCAGCTGCTCCCGCAGGTCGCTCCGCCCGTGCTCAGGAGTCCAGGTCAGCCACGCGACCGTGTCGGCCAGTTCCGCGACCCAGGAGACGTAGCCCGTCAAGCCGTGCTCCCCGGGGGTCAGCCCCGTGCCCAGCGACGCGAGGCTGGTGACCGTCGTGGACGGGAAGCCGGTGGTGAGCGTGCGGCGGGACAGCGAGCTCAGGAAGGGAGCAGCGTCGGGGTGCCGTTCGAGCAGCCGGAGCCCGAGGCCGTCGACCAGCAGCAGGACCGCCCTCGACGTCGGCGGCAGGTGGAGGGCGTCCGCCTCGCCGGGCACGCCGAGGGAGGCGAGCGCCGACGGGAGCAGGTCGCTCAGAGCAGCCGTCCCGTACGCCGGACGCGGGAGGTCTGACAGGCTGAGCACTTCCCGACCGTAGCGCCGTGACGAGCAGGAGTTCGACCGCATGAGCCTCGGTGCCCTCGCGCTGATCGACGTGGTTGTGGACCCGGGCACCTGGAGCTGCTGGGACGTGCCGATCTCGGGGGTGCCGCAGGACGTGAGGTACGCAGAGGCGCTGTCCTGTGCTCGGAAGAAGACCGGGCTCGACGAGAGCGTCGTGACCGGAGAG
>JAOPWP010000122.1 GCA_025965615.1 Frankiales bacterium | reverse complement strand
CTCTGCTGCGTCGCCGACGCCGCATGCTCCTCCGCCGACGCCAACAACTGCCCCGCCGACGCCCCGATCTGCTCCCCACCCGTCCGGATCTGACCCACCAGACCCCGCAGGTTCCCGATCGTGTGGTCGAACGCGCCGGAGAACTCACGCAGCTGGCGGTTGCCGGACGTGATGTCGACGGCGACGCTGAGGTCGCCGCTGGCCGTGCGCTCCAGAACGGAGGTCAGCGACTGCATCTGCTCGCGCAGCTGGTCACGCTCGACGCTGGCCCGGGCGCGCAGCTCCCACAGGCCGCTCGACAGCATGCTGTTGTAGAAGGGCACCAGGATCAGCAGGATCACCGCGAGGACGAGGGTGGGCGCACGGTCGACGGTCAGCGTGTGGGCGAGCGCCGACGACGCGACGACCCCGAGGCCGGCCAGGAAGCCGAACATCTGCGACTGCCAGCGGGGAAGTGAGATGGCCGCGAACATCAGGCCCGGGATCAGCATGACCCACAGGGGCCCGGCGATGCCGCCGGTCACGGCGGACAGGGCCACGTAGTACAGCATGTTGGTGTTCAGCAGGAAGATCCGCCACGGCTTGATCTTCGCCTCGAAGCCGGGGGACTTCTGGAGCGTCGGCGTGATGGTGAGCATGGTGGCGTTGAAGACGCCGAGCAGGCCCCACAGCAGCGCGGCCGGCTGGTGCACGAAGCCACCGAAGCTCGTCTGCTCCAGGCCCGCGGCCACGGACTGGGTGATGGCCACGCCGATCCACGTGCTGATCGTGCCCGAGCGGGCCAGGCGCTGCGTGAAGGAAAGGGCCATGCCCAGTCCTTCGGCCCTCTAGCACAGACCTGTAGTCGTGCACCGCGGCCCGTGCACCCGGCGTCGAGCGGCTGCCGGTACTAGCGTCGGGCGGGTGCCTCCCCGTACCCGTTCTCGTCCTGCTCCTGCCGCCGGCCGCGGCACCGCCGCGCGACCCTCGTACGAGGTCCAGCGGGCTCGCCTCGACAACGGCCTGCGGGTCGTGCTGAGCCCGGACCGGAGCAGTCCGGTGGTGGCCGTGGCCGTCTACTACGACGTCGGGATGCGGAGCGAGCCCGAGGGGCGCACCGGCTTCGCGCACCTGTTCGAGCACCTGATGTTCCAGGGCTCGGCGAGCCTCGGCAAGACCGAGCACTTCACCTACGTGCAGGGCAACGGCGGGACCCTCAACGGCTCCACGCACGTCGACTACACCAACTACTACGAGGTCATGCCGAGCAGCGCGACCGAGCTCGCCCTGTTCCTCGAGGCCGACCGCATGCGCAGTGTCGCGGTCACGCAGGAGAACCTCGACAACCAGATCGCGGTGGTCCAGAACGAGATCCGGGTCAACGTCCTGAACCGCCCGTACGGCGGGTTCCCGTGGCTCATGGTCCCGCCTGTGCTGTTCGACGAGTTCGCCAACAGCCACAACGGCTACGGCGACTTCGTCGACCTCGAGAGCTCGACGGTCGAGGACGCGCGTGAGTTCTTCGCCCGCTACTACGCACCGGGCAACGCCGTGCTCACCGTCGCCGGGGACATCGACCCGGCAGAGGTGCTCGGCTGGGTCGAGCAGCACTTCGGCGACATCCCCGCGCGGGCCGTGCCGGACCGGCCGTCGTTCGTCGAGCCGATGCCGACCGCAGAACGACGGGCGACGGCCTACGACGCGCTCGTCCCGACGCCGGCCGTCGCCATGGCCTGGCGGACGCCGGACCCGGCCGACCTGCCCACCTACCTGCCCTTCGTGGTGCTGGCCGAGGTCCTCACCGACGGCGACGCGTCCCGGCTGCAGGAGCGCATGCTGCTCGAGGACCGTTCCGCCACGAGCATCGGCGGCTACCTCGGGCTGCTGGGCGACCCGCTCGACGCGCGGGACCCGACGCCGTTCCTGCTCGAGGTCCACCACCCCGACTCGACCTCGCTCGACGCGGTGGTCAGCACGGTGGACGAGGAGCTGGCCCGGCTCGCCCAGGACGGGCTCCTGCCCGCCGAGCTCGACCGCACGGTGGCCCGCATGACCGCTCGCTACCTGCGAGAGGTGGACTCGGTGCTCGGGAGGGCGACGACGATGTCGGTGTTCGAGCAGCAGCGAGGGCGGGCTGAGCTCGTCAACGAGCTGCCCGACCTGCTCCGCCAGGTCACTGCTGAACAGGTCCAGGCCGCTGCAGCCACGCTGACCCCCGACACCCGGGCCCTGCTCGAGCTGCGCCCCGGGACACCGGCATGACCGCCGGGCTGGTGCGCCCGGTCCCGCCGCTCGCCAAGCCGCGGGCCACGAAGCTGCCGAGCGTCGGCGAGCGGGTCCTCGACAACGGCCTGCGTGTCCTCGCCGTGCGCCGTCCCGGTGTCCCGCTGGCCGAGTTGCGCCTGCGCATCCCCTTCGCCGGCCCCTCCGGCCGCAAGAGCCGGGGCCACACGGCGCAGGCCCAGCTCCTGTCCGACACGATGCTGTCGGGGACCACGGGCCGTACCGCGGCCCAGCTGGCTGCCGACGTGCAGGCGCTCGGCGGTCAGCTGGCTGCCAGCAGCGACGCCGACCGGCTCGGCCTCGCGGGCTCGGTGCTCGTCTCCGGCCTGCCCGGCCTGCTCGAGCTGCTCGGCGAGGTGCTGACCGGCGCCACCTACCCCAAGCGGGAGGTCGTCGGCGAGCGGGACCGGCTCGTCCAGGAGCTCGCGATCTACCGGAGCGAGGCCTCGGTCGTGGCCCGCGAGGAGCTGCTGCGCCGCCTGTACGGCGAGCACCCGTACGGCCGCGAGCTGCCGACCGCCGACGAGGTCGAAGCGGTCAAGGCCTCCCAGCTGCGCGCCCTGCACGCCTCCCGGGTGGCACCCGCCGGCGCCGTCCTGACCGTGGTCGGGGACCTCACACCCGCCCGGGCGATCGGGCTCGTCGAGCGCGCCCTCGCAGGGTGGACGGCGAGTGCCTCCGCGCTCGTCGCCCCGCCGCTGCCGGACACCGTCCGGGGCCCGGCGGTGCTGATCGACCGGCCCGGAGCCGTCCAGACGACCCTGCGCCTGGCCGGCCCCGCCCCGGGCCGCACCGATCCGGACTCCGCGGCGTTCGCCCTCGCCAACCTGGTGTTCGGCGGCTACTTCTCGTCCCGCTGGGTCGCCAACATCCGTGAGGACAAGGGCTACACCTACAGCCCCCATTCGCAGGTCGAGCACCCCGCAGCCGGCTCCCGGGTGACCGTGGCGGCCGACGTCTCGACGCCCACGACGGCGGCGGCGCTGCTCGAGACGACCTACGAGCTCGGGCGCATCGCGACGACAGCGGTCTCGCAGGCCGAGCTGGACCAGGCGCGCCGCTACGCGGTCGGCTCGCTGGCGCTCGGCACCTCGACCCAGGCGGGCCTCGCCTCGACCCTGTCGTCGCTGGCCGCGTCGGGCCTGGGCGTCGAGTGGCTGCGCGACTACCCCAGGCAGCTCGCCGCGGTCACCGTCGACGACGCCCTCGAGGCCGGCGCCCGCTACCTCGCTCCCCACCGCCTCACCACCGTGCTGGTCGGCGACGTCGAGCAGGTGGAGGAGCCGGTCGGGCGCCTGGTCGAGCTCGAGCGGGGATGAGCTCCGGCTCGCGTCCAGCGCTCTCCCGCGCCGGCGTCGACCGCGACGCCGCGACCCGCGACGACCCGGCGGCACTCGACCTGGCGTGGTCCACGGCCCGGGTCCTGGTGGTCGAGGACGGCTCGGCGCTGGTGCTGGAGGAGGAGCGGCCGCGGCTGGTCCTCACCCCGAGCGCTGACGCGCCGGACGGTGACCGCGTCTACCTGGGCCGTGATGCCGAAGGGCCGCTGTTCGCCGTCGCTGCTCCCCTGGGCCGGCGCCTCGGCGCGCGCAAGCTCGGCCTGCGGGAGGTCGGGGCGCTGCTCGACGACCACGACGCGGGCTTGCTCGTCCACGCCGTCGGCGTCACCAACTGGCACGCCGCTCACCCGCACTGCTCGCGGTGCGGCGCCCCGACCGAACCGGTGCGCGGCGGCTCGGTCAGGCGCTGCCCGACCGACGGCAGCGACCACTTCCCGCGTACGGACCCGGCCGTGATCATGCTGGTCCACGACGGCGCCGACCGTTGCGTCCTCGGTCGGCAGGCGGCCTGGCCGGAGGGTCGCTTCTCGACGCTCGCGGGGTTCGTCGAGCCGGGGGAGAGCGCCGAGCAGGCCGTGGTGCGCGAGGTGGGCGAGGAGGTCGGGGTGGCCGTCACGGACGTCCGCTACGTCGACAGCCAGCCCTGGCCGTTCCCGTCCAGCCTCATGCTGGGCTTCTCGGCCCGGTGCGAGCCCGACGCGGTCCCGGCGCCCGCCGACGGCGAGCTCGCGGAAGCCCGCTGGTTCGACCGCGAGGAGCTGCGGGCGGCCGGCACCTGGGGGACCGGCCGCGGGGTGCAGACGCCGTCGTCGGTGTCGATCGCCTGGCACCTGATCACCGGCTGGCTCGAGGGGGCCTGAGCAACCTGTCACTGCTCGCTGACCAGCGACGCGTTGCCCGCCCGACCAGTGGGTGGGCGACAACGGCATGGTCAGCGCCTGTTCTGGGGCTGGAACCGGACGGCTGGGCGCCACGGGTCCTCGGCCCGCACCAGCACGTCGCAGACCTCACGGGGCCGTTCGGCCGCGTCGTACTCCTCGAAGGCCGGGAGCTGCCAGGCGGGCACGCCCCGTCGCAGGAGTGCGGCGGACGACAGGGTGACGTGCACGACCAGCTCGGCGCTCAGCCCCCGGCCGAGGAGGAAGACGCCGTCGACCAGCAGCACCGCTCCTGAGGGCACCGGCTCTGGCGCGGAGCGCGAGGACCGGTCCCGCTGCGGGTCGCGCAGGGCGGGTAGGAAACTGCCGGAGGCCGCTCGGCCGAGGACCTCCCGCTCGAGCGCTCCCGCGTCGAGCCACGACGTGCGCAGCGCTTCGACGTCCTCCCGACCCCAGGCGTAGCGCTCCCCGGCCGGGCGCAGGAAGTGCTCAGCCCGTACGCGCAGCGGGGTCCGCCCGGCCTGGCGCAGCCCCTGGGTCAGGTCGTCCGCGAGAGCCGCGGCCCCGATGCCGTCGAGCAGCACCCGGACGACGTCCTCGGGGCGAGCGACGAGCAGGGCGATCAGGTCGTCGGCGAGCGCCCGCGGGGTGCGGGGGAGCAGACCGCTCAGCGCCGGCCCGCCAGCTCGGGGGGGAGCGGCACGGTGGGGTCGGTGGCCGAGGCGACGACCTCGCGAGCCAGGTCGTGCACCTTGCGCCCGCGCGAGCGGGCCACCTTGCGCAGCCGCTCGAAAGCCTGCCGGGGCGAGGAGTGCTGGCGCTCGGTCAGCACCCCGATGGCCTGCTCGACGACGACCCTCGCGACGAGCGCGTGCTCGAGCTGGGAGACCGAGAGCCGCAGCTGAGCCACCTCGTCGACAGCGGCAGCCGTCCGGGCCGGGCGGGCGCCCGGGGGGATCGCCCCGGCGAGCAGGTCGGCCAGGACCATGGCGCTGGTGAGGTCGTCGGCCTCCTCGTCGCCGACGCTCCACCCGCCCTCCGGCGAGCGGCGGATGACCAGGCCCTCGGCCAGCATCGGGCCGAGGTGGGCGGCGATCACGTCGGCCAGCTGCTGGAGCACCTCGAACGTCGCGTCGTCGACCTCGACGGCTCCGCGGTCGATGCCGCACAGGGTCGCGACGACCCGCCCGCCGGCGTCACGGATGGGGACCCCGACGTAGGAGGTGATGCCGAGCTCGTCGAGCTTGGCCGCCTCGCGGTAGACCGGGTCCGAGGCAGCGTCCGTCGTACGGGCGGGCGCTCCGCCGAGCAGGCGGTGGCAGAGGGTGTCGCCGCGCTCGGCCGTCACTCCGCGCGCGACCCCGGGCCACTCGGCCACGGCGTGCACCCGCTCGAAGGTGAAGGTGTCCTCGGTGAGCCCGCCGAGGAAGACGACCTCCATGCCCAGCAGGGTCGATGCCGTCGACATCACGGCGTCGATCGCCGGGTGGTCGCTCAGCTGGAGGGTCACGACGAGGCCTTTCCGATCTGCTGCGGTTCCGAGGCAGGAGAGTGTCCCACTTCCTCCCGCCGGAACGGAAGCTCCTGCTCAGCTGGCCAGTCTCTCCTTGACCTGGGCCAGGCTGGGGTTGGTGAGGGCCGTGCCGTCGCCGAAGACCACGGTCGGGACCGTCTGGTTGCCCCCGTTCACGCTCATGACGTAGTCGGCAGCGGCCGGATCGTGCTCGATGTCGACCACCGCGTAGCCGACGCCCTCACGGTCGAGCTGCTTCATGAGGCGGTGGCAGTAGCCGCACCACTGGGTGCTGTAGATGGTCAGCGGCTGTGACATGCGGCTCCTCGAGGCGGGCGGGCGGCGGGTCTGGCGTAGCGCTCGGCGGCCGGAGCCGCTGAGACCGTCAACAGGCGGCCGGGCCTTCCGCTTCCCGGCCGCCGGGCCTGGGAGACTCGTGGCGTGACGACAGCGCTCTCTCCCGACGCCATCCTGGCCGCTCTCGACCCCGAGCAGCGCGCCGCCGCGTCGGCCGTGTCGGGGCCTGTCTGCATCCTGGCCGGCGCGGGCACCGGCAAGACCCGCACGATCACGCACCGCGCCGCCTACGCGGTGGCTTCCGGAGCGGTGCAGCCCGGGGCACTTCTCGCCGTCACCTTCACGGCGCGCGCTGCCGGCGAGATGCGCACGCGGCTGCGTGCGCTCGGTGTGGCCGGTGTCCAGGCCCGCACCTTCCACGCGGCAGCGATGCGCCAGCTCAACTACTTCTGGCCGCGCGTCGTGGGCGGCCCGCCGCCCCGCCTGGTCGACAACACGTTCGGGCTCGTCGCCAACGCCGCCACCCGGGCCCGGCTCCGGCCCGGCACCAGCGAGCTGCGGGACCTGCTCTCCGAGCTGGAGTGGGCGGCCAGCACCCTGATCGGGCCCGAGGACTACCCGGCCGCAGCGGCCCGCGCCGGGCGGGACGGCCCCTACGACCCCGCGGTCGTCGCCTCGGTCTACGAGGCCTACGGCCAGCTCAAGCAGGCGCAGGGGCTCGCCGACTTCAGCGACCTGCTGTTGCTGACGGCCGGCGCGCTCGAGGAGCACGCAGGAGTGGCGGAGGAGTTCCGCTCCCGCTACCGCTCCTTCGTCGTCGACGAGTACCAGGACGTGACCCCCCTGCAGCAGCGGCTGCTCGACGCCTGGCTGGGCGGGCGCGAGGACCTGTGCGTCGTCGGCGACGCCCACCAGACGATCTACTCCTTCACCGGCGCCTCCCCCGACTACCTGCTCGAGTTCCGGCGCCGGTTCCCGGCTGCCACCGAGGTCCGCCTGGTCCGGGACTACCGCTCGACCCCCCAGGTGGTGGCGCTGGCCAACGGGGTCATCGCCCAGGCGACCAGTCGGCACGCCCGGCTCGAGCTCGTGGCGCAGCGCCCGCCCGGCCCCGACCCCGTCTTCCTCGAGCACGACGACGAACCCGCGGAGGCGAAGGCGGTCGCCGCCCGGTGCCGGCAGCTCATCGATGCAGGGACCCCTGCGAGCGAGATCGCCGTGCTCTACCGGGTCAACGCCCAGAGCGCCGGCTACGAGTCGGCGCTCACCGACGCGGGCGTCCCCTACCTCGTACGAGGGGGCGCTCGCTTCTTCGACCGCGAGGAGGTCCGCTCGGCGGTCCTGCTCCTGCGCGGCGCGGGGCGGGCCGCGGACGACGATGCCCCGCTGGCCCTGCCCGATCTCGTCGCCGACGTCCTCCGCTCGGGGCTCGCCTGGACCGTCGAGCCGCCGGCAGGTGCCGGTGCGACCCGTGACCGCTGGGAGTCGCTCGCAGCGCTGCACCGCCTCGCGGGTGACCTCGCCGTCGCCTCGCCGACGGCCGGGCTGCGGGAGCTCGTCGTCGAGCTCGAGGAGCGGGCCGCGGCACAGCACGCCCCGTCGGTCGAGGGGGTCACGCTCGGCTCGCTGCACGCCGCCAAGGGCCTCGAGTGGGACGCCGTCTTCCTGGTCGGCCTCGTCGACGGCACCCTGCCGCTGGTCCACGCCGACACCCCGGCGGCGGTCGAGGAGGAGCGGCGGCTGCTCTACGTGGGGGTGACCCGCGCGCGGACCGCGCTGTACCTGTCGTGGGCGCTGTCGCGGTCCCCGGGTGGCAGGGGCAACCGTCGGCCCTCCCGCTTTCTCGACGGACTGCACTCGGCCTCGTCGAAGCCGAGCGGCGCGGCGAGTGCCGGCGGTGCTGCTCGCTCGGCCCGCCGCGAGCGCTCCGGGCCGGTCCTGTGCCGGGTCTGTGGGGCCTCGCTCACCTCAGCGGTCGACCGCAAGCTCGGTCGCTGCGCGGGCTGCCCGGTCGACCGCGACGAGGCGTTGTTCGACGCGTTGCGGTCCTGGCGCTCAGATCGCGCCAAAGGCCTTGGCCAGCCGGCCTTCTGCGTCTTCACCGACGCGACCCTCACCGCCATCGCCGAGCAGCGCCCGCAGGACGTCGCTGCGCTGGTCGCCATCCCCGGCATCGGGCAGTCCAAGCTCGACAAGTTCGGCGACGAGGTCCTCGACCTCGTGGGGTCCACGTCAGATGCCTGAACGTCCTGCGTTAATCCCCTTGCCTCGCCCGGGGAGCACCTCTACCTTCGGCCTTGCCGGTGTTCGCCGGCTCGAGGCGTCGAGCGCGACGCACCGCACGACGAAGGAGGTGGCCCACGTGAAGCTGATCGACAACGACATGCGCACGGCCACCGGCCTGCCCGGTGCCGCGAAGCGCACCCTCGTCAGCTCGGCACGCGTGCGCCGCCTGTCGGCGCCCGTCTGGACGGTGCAGGGGACAGCTCTGCCCTTCGCCGGCTCCTCCGCCTCTGCCCCCGTCGCTCCGGTCGCCGCTCACGCAGGCGCCCGCTCCACCGATCTCCCGGGTTCCCCTCCTCGAGGTGCACCGGTCTGAACCCAGACCGATCAGCGCCTCGAGGCCGCGGAACCCGAACCAGGGATCCGCGGCCTCGCTGCTTTTCCGGCACGCGTCGTCCGTCCGCTCATCGGCCTTCCGGCCCCGATCCACTTCGAAGGCTCCTTCCGCGGGGCCGTACTACCGAGAAGGTGAACGACGGTGATCACCCCTACTGACCTGGACCTCCCGTCCACCCCGACCTGCACCTCAGGCGCGGTTCTGCCCTGCTGGAACGAGGACCCCGACCTGTGGTTCGCCGAGTCGCCCGAGTCCGTCGAGGACGCCAAGGCCCTCTGCGTCCCCTGTCCGTTGCGCGAGGCGTGCCTCGCCGGTGCCCTCGAGCGGCGTGAGCCGTGGGGGGTCTGGGGCGGCCAGCTGGTCGTGTCCGGCGTCGTCGTCCCCCGCAAGCGCCCCCGTGGTCGTCCCCGCAAGGTCGACCTCGCAGCCTGACCCCTCATCCGCACCCTCCGAGGAGCCATCGTGTACGACACCAGCACCCACCTGCAGATCGCCGCACTGGAGCAACGCGAGCGAGAGGGGCATGCCGCCAGGCAGGCGTACGCCGCTCGGCTCGTCCGTCTGCGCCGTCTCGACCGCCGGGCCGAGGCCGCGACAGCCCGGGCCCGCCGGCTCCGGCTGGCGCTCTGATCCGAGCCGGCTCCCGACAGCACCACGACGACCCGGACGGCGTGCCGGCAGCTCTTGGCTGCGGGGGGGCGCCGTCCGGCGCTCTACCCTGCTGGACGTGCCGCTCCCCTCGCGTGACCTGACAGCCGGGACGATCGTGCGTGAGGGCCTGGCGACGGCCGGCCTACGGGACAGAGCGCTCGACGTGCTGCTCGACCCTGCCCTGGCGCACGTCGTCGAGCTGGTCTGCTGGCCGGAGAAGGGGCTCGTGCACGTCGCGGACGCGCAGGGCCACGTGGCCCTGGCGGCAGACGGCACGGCCACTCTCCTGGCCGGACGGGACCCGGTCGCCGACCAGGACCCGTACACCGACGCCGCCTACCCCTTCGCCGCCCCGCGGCTGCACTCGCTGTTCTCCGACGCCCGGGCGCCTGACCTCGCCGTCGTGCACACGGGCGCCCACCACTGGCCCGAGCGAGACGGGCACCTGGGCGAGCACGGGTCCCTGAACGCGTTGCAGTCCCGGGCCCCGCTGATCCTGTCCGGGGCCGGGGTCAGCGTCCGGGGTGTGGTCGACGGGGTCGCCCGCACCGTCGACGTGGGGGCCACGCTGGCCCACCTCACCGGCGGCCTGTGGGACGAGATGGACGGCTCACCCGTCGATCTCGCGACACCGGGTGCACGGTACGTCGTCGGTCTCCTGTGGGACGGGGCGCCTTCGGCCGAGGTGCTGTCGCTCGCAGCGACCGGGGAGCTGCCGAACGTCGCTCGTCTGCTGGAGCGCGGCTGCGCCCTGCGCGGCGGTGCGATCGCCGAGTTCCCGAGCGTGACCCTGGTGAACCACACCTGTGCGCTGACCGGGGTCGGCCCGGGCCGGCACGGCATCGTGAACAACGCCTTCTTCGACCGGGTGTCCGGCGAGCAGGTCGTACCCAACTCGGCGGCGTCCTGGCACCAGGCCATGGACCTGCTCCGCCCCGGCGTGCGCACGGTCTTCGAGCGCCTGCCCGAGGGTGCGCACAGCGCCTGCATCAACGAGCCGGTCGACCGGGGCGCGACCTACAGCACCTTCGCCCTCATCCGTGAGGCCGGGATCGGCGGGACCGGCGCTCTCTCGTCGATGCTGCCCCCCGCGGTCGACGACGCTGTCGCCTCCCAGGCCCACGTCTCGGCCAGCACCGACTACTCGTGGGCCACCCAGGTCGACGCCAGCGGGCTCGAGCAGGTCCTGGACCTCTGGCGCGAGGGCGAACCGCCCGCATTCACCTGGTGGAACACCACCCTGACCGACTCGGGGCACCACGCCGGCGGGCCCGGATCGTCGGTGGCGCGTGACTCGCTGCGTGACACCGACCGACGGCTCGGCGTGTGGCTCGACCTGCTCGAGTCCCGGGGCCTCGCCGGCGACACGGTCGTGCTCCTGACAGCCGACCACGGCATGGAGGGCGCCGACCCCGCGTGCACGGGCGACTGGGACGACGCTCTCACCGCGGCGGGTGTGCCCTTTCGCGACGAGGCGTACGGCTTCATCTACCTCGGTTAGGC
>JAOPWP010000098.1 GCA_025965615.1 Frankiales bacterium | reverse complement strand
CGTTCCGCGCCGCCTCCGCGGTGCGCGGCGAGCGCGCCATCCATGCCAAGGGCAAGACGTTCACCGGCACGGTCGACATCCCGGGTGGCGCGGGGGTGGGGTTGGCGCTGTTCGACGAGCCGCAGCGCTACGACGCCGTGATCCGCTTCTCCCGAGCCGTCGGCCTTCCCGACCTCGTGCCGGACTTCCTCGGTCTGGCCCTGCGCCTGCTCGACGCAGGGGGGCCTGGCGAGCACCAGGACCTGGTGATGGACACCGGGGCCGCGCCGCCCGTCCTGCGCAACCTGCCCCTGCCGGCGCGCAACCTGATGGGGTCGACGTACTCGACGCTGCTGCCCTTCGGCGCCGAGGGGCGGCGGCTGCTCGTCGGGGCCCAGCCCTGGGCCGGTCCCCGCGTCACCTCCCTCGAACGGCTCGTCGACGTGCTGCCGGTACGACTGCGCCTGGTCGTGGCCTTCCAGACGGGCCCGTGGCGGCCGGTCGGCGAGGTGGTCTGCCGAGCCGAGATGCCCGCCCCCGTGGGACGTCAGGTGCGCTTCAGCCCCTACCAGGACGGCGGCGACCTCGTCCCCGTCGGGCGCATCAACGCCTGGCGGAAGGGCGCGTACGAGGCGAGCCACGTCGGCCGCGACGCCTGAGGACGTCGGCGCAGGCGTGGCAACGAGGTTGACGTCCGCGCTGCGTCAACCGTGGCGCTTTCAGTCGCTGGGACTGGACCTCGACGCGATCCGCGACCGGGTCGAGGCCGACTTCGGGCCGGACGCGCTGCAGCCTCGAGCTGCGCCCCGGCGTCCCCGCCTGCTCGGGCGGCCCGGTCGTGTCCCGGAGCGCGACGGGGACCCGGCGGCTGTCGTCCTGACCCGCCTCGAAGTGGGCCCGGCCGCAGTACGCGAGCGCCTCATCGGCGCCGCAGCAGCGCCGCCTGCCTAGGCGATGCGCTGAGCGAACTCGACGGCCCGGTGCTCGATGAGCCCGGCGTCGTGGTCGAGCGTCGCGACGTGGAAGGACCGCTCGAGGGTGACCCGCTCGACCGGACCGGTCACGCTGCTCGCCACCAGGTCGGACGACGCTGGTGCGACGACGTGGTCCTGCGGGCTGCTGAGCAGCAGCACGGGGCAGGAGATGCTGGCGAGGCGGCCGCGCAGGTCCGCCAGCGCGCCGTGCAGGCTCAGCAGGGGAGCCACCGGCGTCAGCTCGTAGGCGCTCTCGACGCTTCCCTCGAGCGCGATGTCGGAGCCGATGCCGGGCACCAGCGGCTCGGCCGTGTCCGTGAGCGCCGCGACCAGGCCCTGGATGCCCGGCTCCTCGCCGTCGGCCAACGGGTTGATCAGCACGAGGCCGGCGATCTCGGGGTGGCGGGTCGCCAGCCACAGGGTCAGCGTGCCGCCCATCGACAGCCCGGCGACCAGCACCCGCTCGCACCGGGCGGCGAGCTCGGCGTAGGCCGCCTCGGCAGCGGCTGACCAGTCGTCCCAGCGGGTGGGCAGCATGTCCTCGACCGTCGTGCCGTGTCCGGGCAGGCGCGGCAACGACACGCTGAAGCCGGCTGCCGCGAAGGCCTCGGCGAGCGGCCTCATCGAGCTCGGGTTGCCGGTGAAGCCGTGGAGCACGAGCACCCCGGTCGGACTGCCGTCGGAGGTCCACGGCTCGGCACCGGGCATCAGGTCAGGGGTCGCGTCGCTGGTCATGCAGGGGTCCTACCACGAGCCTGCCCGGCGGTCAGCCGCAGCAGCCGCCCCCACAGCAGCCGCCACCGGCAGGGGCGGCGGGGGCCGCGCTCGCACCTGCCCCGACGGAGACGGCCGTGAAGACCCGGCTCGTCGAGCCGTGCCCTCGCGGGCAGTCGACCGGCGACTCCGGCTCGGAGAGGCCGCGGCGCACCTCGAAGCGGGTGTCGCAGGTCCGGCAGCGGTAGTCGTAGGCGGGCATGAGGCCAAGCGTAGGGTCCGACGCATGGAGCTGCTCCCCGGTGTCCGCGCCCGTACCGTCCCGACCGACCGCCTCGACGTGCACGTCTACGAGGCCGGTCCCGAGGACGGCATCCCAGTCGTCCTGGTGCAGGGCAACCTGTCGACGGGTCGCTTCTACGAGCACGTCATGTCGGGCGCCCCCGACGGCTACCGCCTCCTCGCTCCCGACATGCGCGGCTTCGGCCGCACCGAGCGGCTGCCGATCGACGCGACGCGCGGCCTCGCCGACTGGGCGGACGACGTGCACGCGCTCGTGCGCGCACTCGGCATCGAGCGGCCGGTCCACCTCGCCGGCTGGTCGACCGGTGGTGCGGCCGTGGCGGCCTACGCCCAGGACCGACCGGTGGCCAGCCTCACCCTGATCGATCCGGTCTCGCCGTACGGCTTCGGAGGCGTGCACGACGACGGGCGGCCGTGCCACCCCGACTTCGCCGGGAGCGGTGGGGGTACCGGCAACCCCGCCTTCGCGGCCACGATCGCCGCCGGTGACCGCTCGGCGGACACACCGCTGTCACCCCGCAGCGTCATGCGGGCGTCGTACTGGGCGCCGAGCTTCACCCTCGACCCGGCCCGCGAGGACGTCCTCGTCGACGAGGTGCTGCTCTCGGTCACCGGTGACGACGGCTACCCGGGAGACGCGACCGCGTCGGAGAACTGGCCCGGCACGGCGCCGGGCACCCGGGGGATCCTCAACGCGCTGTCGCCGAAGTACTGCAACTGGTCGGGCATCGTCGACCTGGACCCCAAGCCGCCGGTGCTGTGGACGCACGGGACCGCCGATGTCGTGATCGCAGACGGCTCGCCCTGGGAGATGGGCACGCTGGGCGCGGCTGGCCACGTCCCGGGGTGGCCGGGGGCCGACGTCTTCCCGCCGCAGCAGATGGTCACCCAGATCCGCGACGTGCTCGGGCGCTACCGGGACCGGGGCGGCGACGTGCGCGAGGAGCTGTTCGAGGGTTCCGGACACGCGCCGGTGATCGACGCGCAGGCGCGGTGGACCGAGCTGTTCTTCGCCTTCCTCGCTCAGGCGGAGGGCCGCTCCCAGGCTGAGGGGGTACAGGGGTGAGCATGAGCAGCAGTCAGGACGGCCAGGCGGCCAGCGGGGTCGTCTTCCCGCTCGGGGACGACGGGCGACGCAGCACCGCAGCGACCGGCCGGGGAGTGTGGGCCGACGCCGTGCGCGGGGTCGACGACGACCTCGCGGGCCGGATCGCGCGGGCGTCCGACTGGCGCAAGGGCTACGTCGAGGCCGTCGTCGCGCACACCGCTGCGGCGACCCGGACCGCTGCGGGCGCTGTGCAGGTTGCCCGGGCCGGCCTGGACTCGCTGAACGGCCGGATGCGCTTCGAGCGGGACGGGAAGACCACCTCGGTCACGCAGGCCGTCGCTGCGGCGACCGAGCCGCTCCCGGCGGCGACCCTGCAGGGCGAGGGCGAGCGGGTGAAGGAGCTCGTCGTCCCGTACCGGGGGGAGCAGCTGAGCGGCGACCCGCTCCGCCGGCAGATCGAGGCATGGACGGCCGGCGGCACGATCGAGGCCTCCTGCGCAGCCGCGCTCGTCCGCGTCCTCGACGAACCCGACTGGCTCGACCTGTCCGACCGCGCCTTCGCCCTGCTCGGCGCGGGGGCCGAGCTCGGCCCGCTGGTCCCGCTGTCGACCTGGGGGGCCCACGTGGTCGCCGTCGACGTGCCGGTGCCGAGGGTGTGGGACCGCGTGCGCGCGGTGGCCCGGGCCGGTTCGGGGACGCTGACGGTGCCGGACGGCGAGCCCGGCGTCGACCTGCTCACCCGTACGCCCGAGGTGGCGGCCTTCCTGCGCTCGGCGGCCGACGGGCTCCCGATGACGATCGGCAGCTACGCCTACGCCGACGGCGCCAGGCACGTCCAGGTGGTGCACGCCAGCGACGCCGTCGTCGCGCTGCTCCTGCGGGAGCGACCCGGCACGACCTACGCCGAGCTCGCGACGCCGACCGACGCCTTCGCCGTCCCGATGGACGTGGTCGAGGACTCGCAGGGGCGCTGGCGGCGCCGCGGATGGCGCCGGGCCGCGCAGGCACCGTTGAGCGCCGTGTCCCGGGGCGCGCTCTACGGCCCGGCCTACGCCACCGTCGTCGAGCGCGAGGACGGCTCCCGGGTCGGCATCGCGGACGAGCTGGTGCCTCAGCAGGGACCGAACTACACGCTCGCGAAGCGGATCCAGCGGTGGCGGGCCACCGTCGCGTCGGCGGACGGCCACCTCGTCTCGGCCAACGTCGCCCCCGCGACGAACACCCGCTCCGTGACGAAGAACCGCCTGCTCGCTGCGGCGTACGCCGGCGCCGGCCGCTTCGGTGTCGAGGTCTTCGCGCCCGAGACCAGCAGGGTGCTGATGGCCGCGCTGCTGGTGCACGACCTGCGCGTGGCAGCCCCGCCCCCCGCGCACCCCGACGACCTGTTCGTCTCCGGTGCCGCGCACGGCGGCCTGTGGCGGGCGGCGTACGACCTGCGCTCGGTGATCGGCCTCGCTGCCGTCACCGGCCTGCCCAGCACGCTGCGCCGAACCTGACCGCCCGACCCTGACCGCCCGACCCTGACCGCTCGGCCCTGACCGCTCGCCCCAAGGAGACCGCATGACCGTTCTCGACATGTTCCGCCTCGACGGCAAGGTCGCTGTCGTGACCGGCGCCTCCTCCGGTCTCGGCGTCCACTTCGCCCAGGCGCTGGCCGAGGCCGGCGCCGACGTCGCCCTCGGAGCGCGACGGGTCGAGCGCCTCGAGCAGACCAAGGGGCTGGTCGAGGGAGCGGGGCGCAGGGCGCTGGCCGTCCAGACCGACGTCGTCGACCCTGACAGCTGCACCGCACTGGTCGCCGCGGCCATGGAGGAGTTCGGTCGCGTCGACGTCCTGGTCAACAACGCCGGGATCGGGACGGCAGTCCCTGCGACACGGGAGACCCCGGAGCAGTTCCGCTACGTGATCGACCTCAACCTCAACGGCTGCTACTGGATGGCGCAGGCGTGCGGCCGGGTGATGCAGCCGGGGAGCAGCATCGTCAACATCAGCAGCATCCTGGGCCTCACGACGGCGGGCTTGCCCCAGGCCGCGTACGCGGCCAGCAAGGCCGGGCTGATCGGGCTGACCCGCGACCTCGCGCAGCAGTGGACGGGGCGCAAGGGCATCCGCGTCAACGCGCTGGCACCGGGCTTCTTCCAGTCCGAGATGACCGACAACTACCACGAGGGCTACCTCGAGTCGATGAGCGCGCGCCTGATCGCGGGCCGCATGGGTGACCCCGCGGAGCTCTCGGCCGCGCTGCTGTTCCTGGCCAGCGACGCGGGCGGCTACGTCACCGGGCAGACGCTCGCGGTCGACGGCGGCATGACGATCACCTGAGCGCGGCTACTCGTTGACGTCAGCGACCCCGCCGGGCTCGGCCGTCGCGGTGATCCCCTCCGGCGGCACCTCCGGCGGCACGATGCGGGGGCCCGCCTCAGGGGGGCGGGGCCGGTCCTGCGGGTGGAGCCGTACGGCCACCAGCGCCACGTCGTCGTCGTTGGTGCTGGGGGTCAGCCGGGCGAGCAGCTCGTCGCACAGCTCGTCCAGCGTGAGGTGGGCGAGGGCGGCCAGCTCGTCGCGCAGACGCTGCAGGCCCTCGTCGAGGCTCTGCCCCCGGCTCTCGACCAGCCCGTCGGTGTAGAGCAGCACGGTGGTCCCGCGGTCGAGGGTCACCTTGGACTCGACCCGCTCGCTCCTCGCGTCGAAGCCGAGGAGCAGGTCGGCGTCGACTCCGCCCAGCACGAGGACCTCGCCCTCCGGGAGCAGGGCCATGGGCGGGGGGTGCCCGGCGTTGGACCAGCGCAGGTGCGTGACGCCGCGCTCGCGCTCGGCGTCGGTCTGCTCGATGCGGGCGACGACGGCGGTCGCGGTGGTGGAGACCTGCAGCCCCTCGATCGCTGCGTCGAGGCGGCTGAGCACCTTCGCCGGTCCCTCGCCGGTGGTGAAGGCGATGCCGCGCAACAGGCCGCGCACCTGCCCCATCGCGGCGGCGGCGGCGGTGTCGTGGCCGACGACGTCGCCGATCACGAGCACCGTGGCACCGTCGGGCTGCAGGAACGCGTCGGACCAGTCGCCGCCGACCTGCGCCGCCTGCGCTGCCGGGACGTAGCGCACGACCACCTGCATGTGGTCGGGCTCGGGCGGCGGGGTCAGCAGGCTCCGCTGCAGCTCCTCGGCCAGCTGCCGCTGCTGCTGGAACAGCCGGGCGTTGTCGAGGGCCAGCGCCGCCCTCCCGGCCACGTCACGAGCGATCGACAGGTCCGAGGCGTCGTAGGGCTCCCGACCGGCGCCGCTGAACAGGCTGAGCAGACCGATCGTGCGCCCCCGGGCCTGCATGGGCAGGATCGCGGCGCTCTCGGGTGCGAGCTGCCGCAGGAGCGCCACGGCAGCGTCGGAGGTCAGCACGGCCTCGATGCGCGGGGTCGCGTCGTGGATGAGCACCCGGGGCTGTCCGGTCCGCATCGCCTCGGCGACGAAGGAGTGGTTGTCCAGTGCCGCGAGCCGGACCTCGAAGTACTGCCGGGCGGTCTCCTGCATGTCCTCGTCGGCGTGGGCCCATCCGACGTCGCGCAGGGTGCCGTCGTCGTCGACCAGGGTGATCAGGCACCAGTCGGCCAGCTCGGGCACCAGCATCGGGGCGAGCCTCGCCACGGCCTCCTCGGCGTCGAGCGTGTCCGACAGCCGGGTCGTGACGTCCGCGACGAGGCGTGCCTGGCGCGTCGCCGCCTCGACCCGGGCCTGAGCCGCCCGCCGTGCGGTGATGTCGAGGAAGTAGACCGCGAGGCCGTCCGGTGACGGCCAGACGCGCAGCTCGTACCAGCCGTCGAGCGGCGGCGGGTAGTAGGCCTCGAAGGTGACGGCCCGGCCGGTCTCGGCGGCGCCCCGGAAGTAGGTCTCGAAGTCAGCACCGAGGGTGGCCGGGAACAGGTCCCACAGCACGCCCCCGAGCAGGTCGTCCCGGCCCAGCCCGAGCAGCCGCTCCGCCTCGGCGTTGACGTAGGTGAACCGCCACTCGGTGTCGAGTGAGTAGAAGGCCGCCGACATGGCCTCGAGCACCCGGGCCGTGCGCGCCTGGACGTCGTGGAAGTCCGTGGTGTCGTAGGTGGCTCCCAGCACACGGGCCGCCTTCCCGTCCGCCCCGGCGACGGCTCGACCGCGAGCCGCCAGCCAGCGGGTCCCGCCGTCGGGGAGCAGCACGCGGTACTCCGCCTCGAAGGTGCCGCAGGCCTCCACCGCCGCCTGCAGGGCCTCGTGCACCTCCGGGAGGTCGTCGGCGTGCACCCGGGCGTCGAAGTCGGCGATGCTGCGGCCGAAGTCGGTGCGGTCGTAGCCGAACATGGCCAGGAGCCGGTCGTCCCAGAGCAGCTGGCCGGTGCGCAGGTCCCAGTCGAAGCTGCCGATCCCGGCCGCGTCGATGGCCAGGCCCCAGCGGTCGAGGGTGCTCTGGTACTCGCCCGCCAGCGCCGCCAGCTCGAGCTCGGCGATCACGGAGGCGGCGAGCTGCTGGAGCAGCAGGACGTCGGCGTCGTCCCACTGCCGTGGACCGGCCCCGAAGGCGCAGAGCGCGCCGACCGTCTCTCCCCGCTCGGTGACGAGGGGGACGCCGAGGTAGGAGCCGACGACGCCGCTGGTCACCGGGGGGAGAGTCGCGACCCGCTCGTCCGAAGAGGCGTCGGTGACCGCGAACGGCCCGCCGCCACGTGCCGTGACCGTGCAGAGCGAGTCGGCGAGGGGTCCGGTCGAGCCGATGGTTCCCGAAGGCAGGCCCGCCCCGCCCGCCACCGTCTGGACGTCGGAGAGCAGGGACACCTGGGCCGACTCGGTGCCCAGCAGGCGCCGGGCCAGGTCCGCCAGGCGGTCGAGGGCGGGACCGGCCGGGGTGCCGGAGAAGCGGTCCGAGTCGGCCCGCTGGGCCGGCACTGCGCCGCCGGCCGCCCGCTCACGGGACACGTCTGGACTCCTCGGGGCATCTCGGGCTGATCCCCGAGTGTACGAGGCAAGGCTCCCCGAGGGGCGATCAGCGCAGCGGAGTGTGCCCTGACGGGACCGTCTCGTCCAGGCTGGGCGGCCCCGGGGGAGTGCCGTCCCCGAACGGCCGGCCGCCGAGCGCCTCGCGGGCGTGCGGGGTGAGCCAGCTGGACAGGTCCGGGCCCGCGGGGACGATGCCCGTCGGGTTGATGTCCCGGTGCACCTCGTAGTAGTGCCGCTTGATGTGGTCGAAGTCCGTGGTGTCACCGAAGCCCGGGGTCTGGAACAGGTCGCGCGCGTAGGCCCACAGGACCGGCATCTCGCTGAGCTTGCTCCGGTTGCACTTGAAGTGGCCGTGGTACACCGCGTCGAAGCGCGCGAGGGTCGTGAACAGCCGCACGTCGGCCTCGGTGATCGTGTCGCCGACCAGGTACCGCTGGGACTCCAGGCGCTCGGAGAGCTGGTCGAGCCTCGAGAACAGTCGCGCGTACGCCGCCTCGTACGCCCTCTGGCTGCCGGCGAACCCGCAGCGGTAGACGCCGTTGTTCACGTCGGCGAAGACCTCTGCGTTGACCTCGTCGATCTGCGCGCGCAACGGCTCCGGATAGAGGTCGGGGGCACCGTCGCGGTGGTGCTCCTGCCACTCGGTCGACAGATCGAGGGTGATCTGCGGGTAGTCGTTGGTGACGACCTGACCCGTCGTCGTGTCGACGACGGCCGGCACGGTGATGCCTCGCGAGTAGTGCGGGTCGCGGGCGAAGAAGGCCTCCTGCAGGCGCTCGTAGCCGAGGACGGGGTCACGGCCACCGGGGTCCAGGTCGAAGGTCCAGCTGCGGGCGTCGTGCGTCGGACCGCAGACGCCCATCGACAGGACGTCCTCGAGCCCGAGCAGCCGCCGCACGATGATCGCCCGGTTCGCCCACGGGCAGGCCCGGGAGACGACGAGGCGGTAGCGGCCCGGCTCGACCGGGAAGCCGTCGCGGCCGTCGGCGGTGATCCGGGTGGCGAGGTACCTGGAGTCGCGGCTGAACTCGCCCCCGGGGACGACGTACCCGCCCGGTGACGGGTCGTCGGCAGGGGCGGCTGGGGAGGTGTCGGACATGCCTCGCAGCATGCCCCCTACCGCGCCGGGGCATCCGGCGGCATGCTGAAGTGGCAAGCGTCACACCCGGCCTGGTCGCCCGGCCAGGTCAGCCAGCCAGGTCACCCAGTCAGGTCACACAGCCAGTCACGTCACGAGGAGCCACCCATGGTCGACTCTGCGCTGCCGTCGTACGCCTCCGGCACGTCGACGACGCCGCTGCTCGGCGAGACGATCGGCGCCAACCTGGACCGCACGGTCGCCCGGTTCGGGGAGCGGGACGCCCTGGTCGAGAGCTGGACGGGCCGGCGCTGGACCTACGCCGAGCTCGCCCGCGACGTCGACGCCGTCGCCCGCGGCCTGATCGGCGTCGGGATCGCGAAGGGCGACCGGGTCGGCATCTGGTCGCCCAACTGCGCCGAGTGGCTGCTCCTGCAGTACGCCACGGCCAAGACGGGCGCGATCCTCGTCAACATCAACCCGGCCTACCGCACGCACGAGCTGGAGTACGTCCTGCAGCAGAGCGGGGTGCGCCTGCTGGTCAGCGCGACGGAGTTCAAGAGCAGCGACTACCGCGCCATGGTCGAGCAGGTGCGGCCGCAGTGCCCCGGACTCGAGCGCGTCGTGCTGATCGGCACCGACGACTGGGACGACCTGATCGGGGGCGGAGCCGGGGTCCCGGCAGCCGAGCTGGCCGACCGCTCGAGCTCCCTGGACCCCGACGACGCGATCAACATCCAGTACACCTCCGGCACGACCGGCTTCCCGAAGGGCGCCACGCTCTCGCACCACAACCTGCTCAACAACGGCTACAACGTCACGGAGCTGCTGGGGCTCACGGAGCAGGACCGGCTGTGCGTCCCGGTGCCCTTCTACCACTGCTTCGGCATGGTCATGGGCAACCTCGGGTGCACCACCCACGGCACCTGCATCGTCGTGCCCGCACCGGCCTTCGACCCGGCGGCGACCCTGCGCGCGATCCAGGAGGAGCGGTGCACGGGCCTCTACGGGGTGCCCACGATGTTCATCGCGATGCAGGACTCGCCGGACTTCGCGTCCTACGACCTGACGTCGCTGCGCACCGGTGTCATGGCCGGGTCGCCGTGTCCGGCCGAGGTGATGAAGCGCTGCATGAGCGACATGCACATGACCGAGGTCAGCATCTGCTACGGGATGACCGAGACCTCGCCCGTGTCGACCCAGACGCGGATCGACGACGACCTCGAGCGCCGGGTGGCCAGCGTCGGTCGGGTCCACCCGCACGTCGAGGTGAAGGTGGTCGAGCCGCTGAGCGGTCTCACCCTCCCCCGCGGGAAGACGGGTGAGCTCTGTACGCGCGGCTACTCGGTGATGCTGGGCTACTGGGACGACCCGGTGCGCACCGCCGAGGCGGTCGACCGGGCAGGGTGGATGCACACGGGCGACCTCGCCGTCATGGCCGAGGACGGCTACCTGTCGGTCGTCGGCCGGATCAAGGACCTCGTCATCCGCGGTGGAGAGAACATCTATCCGCGGGAGGTCGAGGAGTTCCTCTACACGCACCCCGACATCGCCGACGTGCAGGTCGTGGGGGTGCCGGACCCGAGGTACGGGGAGGAGCTGTGCGCCTGGATCCGGATGCGCGACGGCGCGGAGCCGCTCACCGCGGAGCAGGTGCGGGAGTTCGCCAGCGGACGGCTCACGCACTACAAGGTCCCGCGGTACGTCCTCGTCGTCGACGAGTTCCCCATGACGGTGACCGGCAAGGTGCGCAAGGTGGACATGCGGGCGGAGTCGAAGGAGCGGTTGGGGATCGATCTCGGGAGCTGACCTCGGGCCGGGCCGAGGTCCGTCCCGGACGTTCCAGGGTGGTCATCGTCCGGACACGTGACGGACATCGTGCGGGCGCACCCTCGTGTCATGAGCCTCCTCCTCCCGCCGCCGCCCCCGCCCCCGCCGTCCGAGCCACGCGGCTCGCTCGTGCTCGACCAGCGCCAGCCGGCGCTGCCCGAGCGCCGCGACTGGACCCCCTGGTGGTCCGGCCTCGCCGCCAACGCCTGAGTCGAGAAGCCCTTACCCGCAGAACATCTCGTCATGACGGGCCTGTGTGACTTGCGCGCGCCCCAAGGGGGACCGTTAGGTTGCGATCATGACGACGACACTGGTCTTCGACGCACTGACCAAGCGCTTCGGCGACACGGCCGCCGTCGAAGGGCTGACCGCCACCGTCCACCCCGGGCGGGTGACCGGCTTCCTGGGGCCGAACGGCGCCGGCAAGACCACCACCCTGCGCATGCTCCTCGGCCTGGTCCGGCCGACCTCCGGGACGGCGACGTTCGACGGGCGGCGCTACGACGAGCTGTCGGCACCGGTTCGGGAGGTCGGCACGCTGCTCGAGGCCACCGGGTTCCACCCCGGCAGGTCGGCTCGCAACCACCTGCGCATCCTCAGCACCGCGGCCGGACTGCCTCCGGGACGGCCGGACCAGGTGCTGGAGCTGGTCGGGCTCACGCCGGAGGCCAGGCGCAAGGTCGGTGACTACTCCCTCGGCATGCGCCAGCGCCTGGGCCTGGCCGCCGCCCTGCTGGGCGACCCGCCGGTGCTCGTCCTCGACGAGCCGGCGAACGGCCTGGACCCACAAGGCATCCGGTGGTTGCGCAGCTTCCTCAGGAGCCTCGCGGCGGAGGGGCGCACCGTGCTGGTGTCCAGCCACGTGCTGCCGGAGATCGAGCAGACGGCCGACGACGTGCTGGTGGTCGCCAAGGGACGCCTGGTCCGGTCCGGCACGCTCGCCGAGCTCCAGGCCGAGGGCAGGGGAGGGACGACCGTACGCACACCCGACGGGGAACGCCTGGCCCAGGCGCTCGCCGATGCTGGCCTGGTCGCGCACGGGCTCGGCTCGGACGAGCTGGTCGTCCAGGCGTCCCCTGCGGCCGTGGGGGAGCTCGCGGCCAGGCACGGAATCGTCCTCCACCGGCTGGCCGAGACGGCCGGCGGCCTCGAGGACGTCTTCCTCTCGCTCACGGGCCAGGTGCAGGCATGACCGCCCTCGTGCGCGCCGAGCTCCTGAAGCTCCGGACCGTCAAGCTGCCCCTGTGGCTGCTGGTGACGGCGCTGGCGCTGGTCCTGCTCGGGGTCGCCGCCACCGTGCTGACCGCCGGCCTCGAGGGTGCGCCGCTGCGGCGGGACGACCCCCAGCTGATGGCCAGGGCCGTGGCCAACGCCAGTGGCGGCAACGTCGTCGTGCTCATCCTCGGGATCATGGTCCTCACCCAGGAGTTCCGCTTCGGGACCGCCACCCCGTCGTTCCTGGTCACGCCCAAGCGCGGTCGGGTGCTGGTCGCCAAGCTCATCGCGATCGCGCTGGTGGGGGCGGTGTTCGCGATCATCTCGGCAGCCGTGGCCGTCGTCGCGGGGGCCCTGCTGATCCCGTTCAAGGACGGCGTCGTCAACTACGACGAACAGGTGCTCCAGGTGCTGCTGGGCGCGATCCTGGTCATGGTGCTGTACGGGCCCATCGGCATCGCCGTGGGCGCCCTGATCCGCAACCAGATCGCCGCGGTCGTGGGAGCCCTGGCGTTCACCTTTCTCGCCGAGCAGCTGCTCATCGCCCTGCTGCCGTCGTGGGGCAAGTGGACCCCGGGCGGTGCCAGCAGCGCGGTCCTGCAGCTCGGGGACCTCGCGACCACCCGGGGGGACCTGCTGCCGGTCTGGGGCGGCGCGCTCCTGCTCGTGGCCTACGCGGTGGTCCTCTCGGCGATCGCGGCCCGGCTCACGCTGCGCCGCGACCTCACCTGAGCGAGCCCCGCTCCCTCCGGCGCTCGTCCGCCAGAGCCGCGAACCACCGCACGGCGTCCGGGTCGTCCACAGCGCCCAGGTTGCAGGCCCGATCCACGGGAGTGCCCTGCACGATGCGCTTGATCGGAACCTCGAGCTTCTTGCCCGTCGCGGTGTGCGGGATGGCGGGAGCCTGCAGCACCTCGTCGGGGACGTGCCGCGGGGAGGCCTGGGTCCGCACGGTGTCCCGGATGCGGGCGACGAGGGCCTCGTCCAGGTGGGCGCCCGGCGAGAGGACCACGAACAGCGGGAGCCAGTAGCCCCCGTCCTCGAGCTCGACCCCGAGCACGAGGGCCTCGCTGACCTCGGGCATCGACTCGACGGCCTGGTAGATGTCGGCGCTCCCCATGCGCACCCCGTGGCGGTTCAGGGTCGAGTCGGAGCGTCCGTGGACGACGACCGTGCCCCGCGCGGTGAGCGTCATCCAGTCGCCGTGGCGCCACACGCCGGGGTAGACGTCGAAGTAGGCGTCGGCGTAGCGGGACCCGTCGTCGTCTCCCCAGATCCGCAAGGGCATGGACGGCATCGGTGAGACGACGACGAGCTCGCCCACCTCGTCCACCACCGGGTGGCCGTCAGCGTCCCACGACTCGACGTGACAGCCGAGGGCCCGGCCGGACATCTCCCCCGCGTAGACCGGCAGCCAGGGGGCGTCGCCGACGAGGGCTGCCGCGAAGTCGGTGCCCCCGCTGATCACCTGCAGCCAGAGGTCGGGCCGCACGGCCTCGTAGACCCACCGGAACGAGGACGCCGGCAACGGGGAGCCGGTGACGCCGAGGGCCCTCAGCGCGGCCAGGTCGTGCTCGGTGCCCGGGTGCAGACCCGCCTTGGCGCAGGCCAGGAGGTAGCCGGGGCTCGTACCGAGGCTCGTGAGCCGCTGCTCCTCCGCCAGCTGCCAGAGCCGGTCGACGCTGGGGTGCATCGGGCTGCCGTCGTAGACCACTGCCGTCGCCCCGAGCAGCATGCCGCTGACGATGGCGTTCCACATGATCCAGGTGGTGGAGGAGTACCAGCAGATGCGGTCGCCCGCGCGGGTGTCGTGCTGCAGGCCGCCCTGGGCGAACCCCATCAGCAGGGCGCCACCGTGGCCGTGGACCAGGCCCTTGGGCAGGCCGGTCGTGCCCGAGGAGTAGACGACCCACAGCGGGGCGTCGACATCCACCTGCTCGAAGACCGGGGCGGCTGCCTCGTCGAGCAGAGCCGCCCAGGAGGTCCGCTCGGGAGCTCCGGCGACCGCGTGGGGCTCGAGGTCCAGGACGGGGACCGACACGACGTGCCGCAGCGTGGGCAGGCGGCTCACGAGGTCGTCGGCGGCCTGGCGCCGGTCGAACGGCTTGCCGCCGAAGGAGTAGCCGTCGGCCGTGATCAGCACGACCGGGTCGAGCTGGGCGAACCGGTCGGCGGCGCTGGGGCTGCCGATGTCGGGGGCACAGGCGGACCACACGGCGCCGACCGAGGCCGTCGCGAGGAAGGCGACGATCGCCTCCGGGACGTTGGGCAGGTAGGCGACGACCCGGTCACCAGGGCGCACGCCCAGCCGGCGCAGGCCTGCTGCCGCCCGCCCGACCGAGTCGCGCAGCGCGTCCCAGGACAGCTCGACGGTCGTGCCGTCCTCGGCCACGCCGACCACGGCGGGCTGGTCACCCCGGCCCTCGGCCCGCCGCAGGACGTGCTCGGCGAAGTTGAGCCGGGCGCCGGCGAACCACCGCGCACCGGGCAAGGTGCGCGACGCGAGGACCGTCTCGTACGGCGTGCTGGCCTGGACGTCGAAGAAGGCCCACACGGCAGCCCAGAAGTCCTCGAGGTGCTCGACCGACCACTGCCAGAGGGTGTCGTAGTCCTCGAGGGCCACGCCGTGCTCGCGTCTCACGTGCGCTGCGAAGGCCGCCAGGTGGCTGTGACTGCGCAGCGACTCGTCGGGCTGCCAGAGCAGCTCGGCGGGCGGCGGGCCGTTCTCGATCTGGGAAGCGGGCATGCCTACGTCCTACAGCACGAGCGCGTGGTCAGGACGAGGACCCCGTGCCTGCCGGCGGCCGTCGGAGTGCTGACCCGGTCGGGCTCAGCCGCCGGTGTCACCGGTGGGCTTGCGGGTCGGGACCACCGAGGTGGCCCCGGAGGTGCCGGCCCGCTTCTCGGCCCGCTTCTCCTTGATCGACTTGCCGGCCTTCTTGGTCTCGCTGTTGCGCGGCGACTTGTCGGCCATGGGGTGCTCCTCGATCGGTGGGTGGAGCTGGGTCCGGGCCGAGCGGGGGCCGGCCCGGGGGGGCCACTGTCCCCTCCGGCAGCGTGCGGGGCAAGTGCGTCAGGCCGTGTCGTGCCGCTCGCGCCGGACCGTGGCCTTGCGGCCCTTGAGCAGGGTCCCGCGCAGGGCGGCGATGACCTCGTCGGCGGCGGCCAGCGGGAGCTCGACCAGCGAGAACCGGTCGGCGATCTCGATGGCCCCGATGTCCCGGCCGCTGACGCTGGACTCGCCCGTGATGGCCCCGACGAGGTCCTGGGGGCGGATGCCGGCGCTGCGCCCCATGCCGATGTAGAGGCGGGTCGTGTCGCCCTTCGGGCCGCGCCGGGGCGGCCCCGAGCTGCCCGAGGAGCCGCTGCGGGAAGCACCACCGCCCGTGCGAGGGGCCTGCGGGCTGGTCGGCGCGACCTCGGGGATGTCGACGTCGTCGGTCTCGACTCCGCTGGCCTCGTGGGCGAGCTTCACGGCCGCCAGCGCGACATCCATCACGTCGAACTCGTCGCTCAGCTCCTCGACGACTGCGCGGAAGCGCTCGAAGGAGTCCGACATCAGGCTCTCACGCAGGGCGGCGCGGGTCAGCTCGAGCCGCCGCGAGCGCAGGTCGGCGAGGGTCGGGATCTTCTCCATGGAGATGCGCTGGCCGGTCAGGCGCTCGATCTGCTTGAGCATGCGGTGCTCCCGCGGCTCGGCGAGGGTGATGGCGACCCCCTCGCGACCGGCCCGCCCGACCCGGCCGATGCGGTGGACGTAGGCCTCAGCCGCGGAGGGGACGTTGTAGTTGACGACGTGGGTGAGCTGGTCGACGTCGAGGCCCCGGGCAGCGACGTCCGTCGCGACGAGCAGCTCGGTCGTGCCGGCCCGCAACCGGCCCATCACCCGGTCGCGCTGCTCCTGGCTGAGGCCGCCGTGCAGGGCCTCGGCGCGGTAGCCCCGGCCATTCAGGGTCTCGGTCAGCGAGTCGACCTCCTCCCGTGTCCGGCAGAAGACGATGGCCGACTCCGGCGACTCCACGTCGAGCACGCGGCCGAGGGCGGCTGGCTTGTGGGCCCGGGAGACGACGTAGGCGCTCTGCCGGACCAGAGGGGTCGCCCCCGAGGCCAGCGGTTCGCGGGAGATGGTGATGCGCTCCGGGGAGCGCAGGTGCCGGCGCGCGACGCGCTCGATCTGGGGCGGCATGGTGGCCGAGAACAGCACGGTCTGCCGCTCGGGCGGCGCGGCAGCCAGGATGGCGTCGATGTCCTCGGCGAACCCCATGTCGAGCATCTCGTCGGCCTCGTCGAGCACCAGGACGCGCAGCGACTGCAACCGCAGCGTGCCGCGGTTGAGGTGGTCGAGGACCCGCCCGGGGGTCCCCACGACGACGTCGACCCCGCGCTGCAGTTCGCGCAGCTGACGGCCGATGGGAGTGCCGCCGTAGACGGGGAGCACGCGGGCGCCCAGGGCCTTGCCGTAGCGGTGCAGGGCCTCGGACACCTGCATCGCGAGCTCGCGGGTCGGCGCCAGGACCACCGCGACCGGCTCCTTGCCCCTGCGCTCCGGAAGCGCGTGCAGGATGGGCAGCGCGAACGCGGCGGTCTTCCCGGTGCCGGTCGCAGCCTGACCCAGCAGGTCGCGTCCGGCGAGAAGGGGCGGGATCGCCTCCCGCTGGATGGGGGTCGGCTCCTCGTAGCCCAGCGCCGTGAGCTCCGACAGGAGCTCGGGGCGCAGGGCCAGGTCGGCGAAGCTGACGGGCCCGGCGTCGGTCGCCTCGGTCATGGCGCAGCAGTCATCGGTAGCGGTGGTTCTTCTCGCTGTGACCGACCGGCCGGCTGCAGCTCTTGCCACCCATGTTGCGGTGGCCGCAGAGCTCCTCCGACGGCGCGTCGCTGGAGGCGCGGTCCGGCGTCGTCGTCGCCGCCGCTCGTCGGGCGGGGCTGGTCGCCCTCGCGCCCGTTGCCGGGGTCTCGACGGACCGGGCGGCTCCGGGAGGGGCCGGGGGTGCGCCGTTCCGGGCGTGCTTGGCTTCTCGCATCGCCCGCATGGCGTCGACCTTGCTCATGGCCCCAACCTAGTCGGGGCTGCTGACAGGGTCGTCCGGCGCCGGCACGTCGTCCACAGATCGCGCCACGGCCGTCCGCTCAGGGCCCGGAGCCGCGAGGGTCGGTGCATGTCCCGCCGAGCCCGCCGAGCCCGCCGACCCAGCCCGTCCCGCGCCCGAGCCCGTCCGGCCACCGACGCTGCCGCCGGTCCGACGGGCACCGGTGCGCCGGTCCTCCGTCTCGGCTCGCCGGCCGAGATCCTGGCCGCGATCCCGTTGCTGTGCGGGTTCGCCCCGGTCGCGAGCCTGGTCGTCCTGTCCCTGCAAGGTCCCCGCAAGAGGATCGGCGTCACGATGCGGTTCGACCTCGACTGGTGCGAGACGGCCGGGCACGCAGCCCAGGAGATCGCGGACCGGCTGGCCCACGACGGCGCTTGCGCTGCGGTGCTGGTCGTCTGGTCCGCGTCGCCCGACCACGTGGCACCGGACGGGCCGGCCGGCACCCGGGCGCACTCGGCACTGGTCGACCGGGTCCGGACGGCCTGCGCCGAGGCAGGGGTGGACCTCACCGAGGCCCTCCTGGTCCGGAACGACGCGTGGACCTCCTACCTCTGCAGGGGCCGTTCCTGTTGCCCGGACGAGGGCACGCCGATCGCCGCAGAGCCGTCACCGGGCGTCGAGCTGCTCCGGGCCGACTCCGCGCTGCGGGGGCGGAGGGTGCTGCCCTCGAGGGACGATCTCGTGCGCTCGATCGCACCGCCCCAGCTGCGGGCTGCTGAGCTGGCGCGGCAGCACGTCGACCGGGCGGTCGCGGACCGGGTGCTGCGGCACAGCCGGGACGGACGCCGGTCCGTCCAGGCCTCGGACCTCCGCGTCGCTCGCGGCCTCCTCGACTCCGCCCTGACCCCAGCAGGCGTCGGGCCGGCCGAGGCGGCGGTCCTCGCCGTGGCGGTCGACGACCTGCAGGTGAGGGACGAGATCGCTGCCTGGGTGCTGGAGCGACCTGACGAGCTGCTCGCCGCACTGCAGCAAGTGGTCCGGCTCGTCGCCCCGCCTGACGACGCTGGTGTGTGCGCCCTGCTCGCGTGGGTGGCCTACGCCGAGGGGAACGGCGCCCTGACCAACGTCGCCCTGGCCCGAGCCCTCACGAGCGATCCCGACCACCCGCTCGGCTGTCTGCTCGCCGAGGCGCTCCACCGCCAGCTCGCCCCGAGCGAGGTGAGGAGGGTGCTCCGGGAGTCGCGGGACGCGGCCGGGAGGTCACGGGAGCAGGCGTGGTGACCGCGTCGTGGACCACGGCGGTGTGGGCCCGGCTACGACGCCTGGCTCACCGACGACATGTTGAACTCGCTCACGCGCAGGGTCGGCATCCGGGTCCAGGTGAAGCCGTCGCTCCACTCGCGAGGCAGGCAGGGCACCGTTCGCCCGACCTCGGTCAACCGGCTGAGCAGCCCGACGGGGCTCTCGTTCCACCGGAAGTTGTTGACCGCGCCGACGACCTCCCCGTCCTCGACGAGGTAGACGCCGTCGCGGGTGAGCCCGGTGAGCAGCAGCGTCTCGGGGTCGACCTCGCGGATGTACCACAGGCAGGTGAGCAGCAGTCCGCGTCCGGTCGAGGCGACCATCTCGTCGGTGCTGGCCGTCCCGCCGCCGTCCATCACGAGGTTGTCGACGTACGGCGTCACGGGGGCGCCGCTTGCCCGAGCCGAGGCGCGGGTCTCGACCAGGGCCGCCAGGACGCCGTCGGCCATCCAGTCCGTCGCCTCCAACGGAAGGCCGTTGTCGAAGACGCTGCTCATGCTGGAGGAGGCGCTCGCGACGGTGAACGGCAGGGTGTCGAGCCCGGGGGAGCGCGGGTCGCTGGACAGGCGCAGTCCGGGCGGGCCGAGCCGGTCACCCACCCTGGTCCCTCCGCCGGGCCGGCTGAAGACGGTCCGTCCCTCGGCGGCGTCGCGCCCCGACGCGCTCCAGTAGGCGTAGGCCATCAGGTCCGCCACGGCGCTCGGGGGAAGCAGGGTCTCGTAGTGCCCGGCCGGCAGCTCGACGTGACGCGCCCCCCATGCGAGTCGCCGACGCACCTCGGCGTCGAGCTCCGGGACGGCGAGGTCGGACCAGTCGCGCGTGTGCTGGCCCACCCAGGTCGACCCACCGGTGCTCTTGCCGGTCAGCTCGAGGTAGCCCGTCGGCTGCACGTGGCGCCGGCGCTGGCCGGTCGACGAGCCCAGCCAGGTGGTGGTCAGGTCGTGCGAGGCGTAGCCGTAGAGGCTCAGGCCGTCCGGGCGCGCAGCGCGGAACCGGTCACCCAGGTCGAGCGCGACCCGCTCGAAGACCGAAGGGGACGTCGCCTCCGCCGGGAGCGAGAAGTCGGCGTCGACCTCGCCCTCCACGAGCGGGCTGGCGTCCTCGGCGACGGAGGCCTCACGGGCCGCACGCTCGCTGGCCCGGACCAGGCCCTCGAGGTCGTCCGTGGTCGACGCGCTCCGCACCCCGACCGCTTCGCCGACCAGGCTGATCACCGTGATCGAGCGCCCGCTCATGGCCCCGTTGGTGGTGAGGGTGTTCCCGGCCCAGCGCAGGTTCGTGCTGGTGCTCTGCTCGACGATCACGTGGCAGCCGTCGGCCCGCGACAGCGACAGGGCCTGCTCGACCAGGTCGGCGCCGTTGCCGGTCCCGCCCTCGACGGTCATCGCCCGCCCTCCTGGGCGGTGTTGAGCACCGAGACGCCGCGAAACAGCGAGGTCGGGCACCCGTGCGACACCGCTGCCACCTGGCTCGGCTGCGCCTTGCCGCAGTTGAGGGCCCCGCCGAGCTGGTAGGTCTGCGGTCCGCCGACGGCTTCGAGCGAGGCCCAGAAGTCCGTCGTCACCGCCTGATAGGCGACGTCGCGCAGCTGGCCGACCAGCCGCCCGTCCCGGATCTCGAAGAAGCGCTGCCCGGTGAACTGGAAGTTGTAGCGCTGCATGTCGATCGACCAGCTCTTGTCGCCCACGACGTAGATGCCCCGGTCGACCCCGGCGATGAGCTCCTCGGTCGAGGGCCCGTCCGCGGCCGGCTGCAGGGAGACGTTCGCCATGCGCTGCACCGGCACGTGACCGGGCGAGTCGGCGAACGCGCAGCCGTTGGAGCGCCCCGTGCCCAGGGCGGCTGCGTTCTGGTGCGCCATGCGGCGGTCGAGCTGGTAGCCCACGAGCACGCCGTCACGCACGATGTCCCAGCTCTGCGTCTGCACGCCCTCGTCGTCGTAGCCGATGGTCGACAGGCCGTGCTCGGTGGTGCGGTCGCCCGTGACCTGCATGACCGGCGACCCGTAGCGCAAGGAGCCGAGCTGGTCGAGGGTCGCGAACGACGTCCCGGCGTAGGCCGCCTCGTAGCCCAGCGCCCGGTCGAGCTCGGTGGCGTGCCCGATCGACTCGTGGATCGTCAGCCAGAGGTTCGTCGGGTCGATCACCAGGTCGTAGCGCCCCGGCTCCACCGTGCGGGCGGCGGCCTTCTCGAGCAGCCAACCCGGCAGCTGGGCCAGCTCTGCGTCCCAGTCCCAGGCGCCGCCGGGGGTGAGGTACTCCCAACCCCGGGCCGCGGGGGGCGCGTTGGTCCTCATCGTCTCGAAGCCGCCACCCGCGCCGACGGAGGTCGCCGTCACCCGGGGCAGCAGGCGCACGCGCTGCTGGGTGGTCGTGGTCCCGGCCGTGTCGGCGTAGAACTTGTCCTCGAGCGCCTGCGCGAGGTGCGCGTCGACGTGGTCCACGCCTTCCGCGGCCAGCAGCCGTGAGCTCCACTCGGCCAGCAGGTCGACCTTCTCGCTGGGGTCGACGTGAAACGGGTCCACGTCGTAGGCGGAGACCCAGGTGGCGTCACGGTGCACGGGCTCCGGAGCGAGCTCGACGGGTTCGGCGTTGAGCGGGCGGGCGGTCCGCGCGACGTCCACGGCCTGGCGCGCCAGGCGTACGGCCTCCTCGACCGTGACGTCGGGCCCGGCGGCGAAGCCCCACGTGCCGCCCGAGACGACGCGGACCGCGAGGCCGACCGTGACCGAGTCGTTGAGGCGCTCCAGGCGGGCGTTGCGCAACGACAGGTCCTGCCCGCGCAGGCGCTCGACCCGCACGTCGGCGTGGGACGCGCCGGCGTCGAGCGCCGCCTGGAGGCCCGCTGCTGCGGCCTCGCGCAAGGGGAGGGCGAGGAAGTCCGGGTCGAGCGGCTGCGGCACCGGGTCACCATAGGGGTGCCGGGCCCGCCGGCTCGGGTGTCCCGGCTGCAGATCACCCGTAGGAGTGAGCCTCCGGCCGGGACCACGACGGTGAACGAGCTCGACCGGCCCGCCTCCGACAGCCTCACCTTCGGGGCCGGCACCCACTTCTGCCTCGGTGTCGACCTCGCGACCGCCCGAGCTCGAGGAGGCCCCTGACGTTCCTGGCCCTCGCGGGCGGACCTGCCCCTGACCGGGGCACGCCGTCCGGCACGATCCAGGGCATCTACGGGGTGGACCGGCTCGAGCGGGCCTGGGCGCCCGTCGGCCCGTAGGGCGGGGACCCGGCGGCGGCAGCCTAGGCCCGCGGTCGCCGGAGCAGGTCGTGCTCGGCGAGCGCGGAGGGCAGCACCAGCCCGAGCAGCTCCTCGCGGGGCATCTGGGCCGCCTCACCCAGCACGGAGGCCAGCGCCTCCAGGCAGGTGAACCCGGCGCTGACCATGCCCTGGCGGCCGGCCTTGCCGGCGAGCCGCTCGGCGTCTGGCGGAGCGAGCCCCTGGAGGAAGGGCCCCAGGTCGGCAGCGGCCGGGTCGTGGTCGGGGGCTTCGAGCAGCGTCGTCGTGAGCAGCCACCGCGGGCTGCGGGGGCCGGCCGGCACCGCGTCGAGCAGCTCGCTGACCTGCAGTCGCCGCAGCTCCAGGTCCTCCTGCTGGTCCAGGTGCACCAGCAGCTGGGAGGTGGCGCAGACCATGCCGTCGAGCAGGTCGACCCCGTCGACGTCCTCCTCCAGCAGCTCGGTGAGCAGGTCGACCGCGCTCTCGCGGTCGAGGCCAGCGAGATAGGCACTGGTCACGGCCTGAGCTGCCACCGGTGACGGAAGCTCGAGCCAGGCACCGGGGCCGAGCCCGGCCCGGCTGCGCACGAAGCGCGCCAGGACCAGGCACGCCTGCACCCCCGCGGTGACGACGTCGGGAGCGGCGTCCTCCTGCTCGACGAGGGCTCGCGCTCCCTGCAGAGGAGCGGCCAGCCGGTCGGGGTTGCGTCCCGCGGCCCGCACGGCGAGGCGGACCAGTGCGGTCGCCGTGTCGCGCAGCCACTGGTCGCCCGGGGCCCCCTCCGCGAGGACCCGCTCGGTGAGCGTCGTGGCCCTCGTCCGGTCGTTCTCGGCCGGGCCTGCGGCACCCGCGGCGAGCTCCACCCACAGGCTGCCCAGCCGGGCGAGCCCGGCGTCGTCCACCATCGCGAGCCGGCGCAGCACCTGGTCGTCGGGCAGGTCGGGCCCGAACCGGGTGCGGGCGAGCCGCGCGATGACGCTCACGGCCGCCCGTACGGTCTCGTCACGGTCCTGGGCGGCGAGCAGGAAGTGCATGGTCCGCTCGGTGCGCTCCGCCGCAGGGCCCTGGGCGAGGACGGCAGGGAGCTCGACCAGCAGGCGGAGCACCTCCGTCTCGAAGGGACCGACCCCCTCGAGGACGGTGGCGATGGTCACCTCGTCGGCCTGGTGCACCGCCTCGGCCAGGGCTCCGCACAGGCGGGCACCGAGCTCGACCGTGAAGACGTCGGGGGCCAGCTCGAGAGCGCGCACCAGGCTCGTCGTCGCCGGCTCGGCCGTGAGGTCGGCCCGGTAGTGGGCGAGCACGGCCGAGGCGAGCGTCTGGGCGGGGGAGTGGTCGACGGCCCGGTCGTGGGCGTCGTCGTGGAGCAGCAGCGCGAGGTCCTCGGCCAGCCAGGGGGTCAGCCGCCCGCGCAGGGCGTCGACGAGGTCAGCGACCGGGAGCTGGAGCTCCGCGGCGAGCTGCTCGCAGTCCGCCGGACGGGCCCAGAACCCTGGCTCGGGCTCGGCGTCCACGAGCGCCAGCAGGACCATGCGGCCCGCGTCACCGGGCTGACCGGGCAGGGCCGCCACGAACGGTGCGATCGGCAACTGCCAGGACAGCGACTGCCCCGCGGCCAGGACCCGGACCGTGACGGTCGCCGAGCCGGGCCCGTCGGCGTGCACGTCGACCCGCGCCGGCGCCTCGCGCAGCTCGATGCCAGCCGGCAGGAACGTGTGGAGCAGCACCGCGGGCTCGAGCGTGTCCCCGGCGTGGGCGTGCAGCACCGCGCCTGCGGCACAGGCGTAGACGGGCGGGGAGTGCTGCTGCGGTGCGGTCACGCCGTCAGTGTCGCGGACGGGAGGGACCGGGCGTCGACTGCCCACAGCGCGGGGCCCGGATGTGAGCCTGCCGGTGGGCCCGGCTCACGTGAGCACAGCCGCGACCACGGAGCACTGGAGCACGAGGCGGTCGTCCGGGCCGACGACAGCGGAGCTCGCCGACGCGGTACGCCGACCCTGCCGCACGGCTGTTCCGGTGACCGTGACCCTGCCGTCGCGGGGGGTCGGGCGCAGGAAGGCGAACGTCGAGGTCAGCGGGCGGACCCTCCCCTCGAGCGCGGCCTCGGCGGCGAGCTGGCTGGCCAGGGCCCCGATGCCGCCGTGGAGGCTCCCGAGCGCGTTGCTCAGCGCATCGCGCGCCACCAGCGTGAAGCCGGTGGCGTTCGCGGAGCCCACCCCCAGCAGGTCGTGCAGGTCACCCGCCAGCGGCTCCTGCACGAGCCCCACCCGCTCGGCCGACAGGCCCTCGGCGGGCGTCGGCAGGAACCACCCGGACACGCGCGCGAGCTCGACGCCGCCGTCGTCCGTGATGACCCCCGTCGCGTGCTGGGGCCCGCCGTCGACGTAGTCACCCGCGACGCAGGTGATCGTCGCGTGCCCCCCCGCCGGGGGCAGCCCGAGGTGGTCCACGGTCATCGAGATGGTCGTCACGCCGCGCAGGTCGGGCAGCGAGGCGACGACGGAGGTGGTGAGGCCGATGTCGGCCAGCAGCGCGGTCACCGCGCCGCTCGACCTCCCGTCCGGCAGCAGGAGCTCCGGCGTCAGCGGCAGGCGCACCTGCGTGCGGCTGCGCTCGACCGACGCCAGCTGCGCGGACAACCGGCCGACCGCCGGCGGCACCCCGGTGTCCTCGTCCCGCCAGCGGCGCAGCCGCTCGACACCGTCCTGCTCCACAGGGCGAGACGCTAGTCGGGGGCCTGCTCGCGCTTCGCGGGCGCCCGGCCGACGGGCTGGGTGGGCCGGGGCAGCAACGGCTCGCGCCGCGTCCACGGGCGTACGACCGGCTCTGCCGTGGTCAGCGTGATCGGCTCGCCGGCGAGGACCAGGTCGAGCTGCGACCCCGGCCCGTCGCGGAGGGTGAGCGTGACCGAGTCGCTCGAGACGTCGACGAGCAGGCGCATGCCGTGCCAGCGCAGCCGGAAGGCCAGGCGGGTCAGACCTTCCGGCAGCTGGGGGTCGAACCGCAGACCGCCAGGGGTCACGCGCATCCCCCCGAACCCCTCGACCAGCGCTGTCCAGGAGCCCGCGAGGGACGCCATGTGCAGCCCGCTACCGGTGTTGTGGTGCAGGTCGCGCAGGTCGACGAGCGCGGCCTCGTGCAGGTAGTCGTGCGCGAGCTCGAGGTGGCCCACCTCGGCGCACATCACGGCCTGCGTGCAGGCCGAGAGCGAGGAGTCACGCACGGTCCGCTGCTCGTAGTAGTCGACGTTGCGGGCCTTCTGCTCCGGGGTGAACGCGTCGCTGCACCAGTGCATCGCCAGGACGAGGTCGGCCTGCTTCAGCACCTGCTTGCGGTAGATGCGCACGTACGGGGCGTGCATCAGCAGCGGGTAGGAGTTCCGCGACTCCTCGAAGTCCCACTCGCCGTAGCGGGTGAACGACGCCGACTGCGGGTGGACCCCGAGCGCCTCGTCGTAGGGGATGTGCACCGAGGAGGCAGCCTCGCGCCACGACGCGCTCTCCTCGCCCGTGACGGCGAGGTCCTCGGCCTGCTGCGGGTGGCGCTCGCACGCATCGGCAGCGGCCCGCAGGTTGCCGGCCGCCATCAGGTTGGTGAAGACGTTGTCGTCGACGACCCCGGTGTACTCGTCGGGTCCCGTCACCCCGTCGATGTGCCACCCGCCGGAGTCGTCGTGGTGGCCGAGCGAGGCCCACAGGCGGGCGGTCTCGACCAGGAGCTCGAGGCCCCCGTCCTGCTCGAGCGACTCGTCGCCGGTCATCAGCCGGTAGCGCTCGACCGCCATGGCGATGTCGGCGTTGACGTGGAAGGCCGCGGTGCCGGCCGGCCAGTACGCCGAGCACTCCTGCCCCCGGATGGTCCGCCACGGGAAGGCGGCCCCGGCCAGCCCCAGGGTGATGGCGCGCTCACGGGCCAGGTCGATCGTCGAGTGGCGCCACCGCAAGGCGTCCGCAGCGGCCGAGGGCACGGTCGCGATGAGCACCGGGATCACGAAGCCCTCGGTGTCCCAGAACGAGTGCCCGTCGTAGCCGGGGCCGGTGAGCCCCTTGGCCGGCAGCGCCCGCCTCTCGGCCCGGGCGCCTGTCTGCAGCACGTGGAACAGCCCGAAGCGGGCAGCCTGCTGGAGCGCCGCGTCTCCCTCGACCTCGATGTCGGCGCCGTCCCAGAAGTCGTCGAGGTACTCGCGCTGGCCGCGCCGGAGGCCGTCCCAGCCGTCGAACCGGGCACTGGTGAGGGCAGCGGCGACCTGGTCCCGCACCGCGGAGTCCGACCGCTGGCTGGACCACCCGTAGGCGAGGTTCTTGACGATGCGCAGGCGCTCTCCGGGCTGGAGCGCGCACACCACGGTGGTGCGGGCCCAGTCGTCGCGGGCGTCGGTCTCCTCCTCGAAGCGACCCGGGCCGTCGACCAGGTGGTCCATGCCGGCTGCCATGAGCAGGTTGCTCGACCGCGTGCGGTGCAGCAGCAGGGCGCCGTGCTGCTCGACGTCACGGGCGACCGCGACGAGCGGGCGCTCGAGCACCGCCGACACCCGGGGGTCGTCGGACAGCTCCGGCTGCCACTCGTTGGCCACGAGCTCGGACTGCACGATGATCCGCACCGGGTCGCCGACGGCCTCCACCTCGTAGTGGATGGCAGCCACCGCCCGGTGGACGAACGACACGAGCCGGGTCGAGGTGATCCGCACCCGCTTACCGGCCGGGCTGATCCAGTCGGCCGTGCGCCGCAGCACCCCGTCACGCAGGTCCAGGGTGCGCTGGTGCTCGACCAGCTCGCCGTAGCGGACGTCGAACGGCTCGTCGTCGACGAGCAGGCGGAGCAGCTTGCCGTTGGTGACGTCGACGACCGTCTGGCCGTCCTCCGGGTAGCCGTAGCCCGCCTCGGCGTAGGGCAGGGGGCGCGCCTCGTAGAACGAGTTCAGGTAGGTGCCCGGGAT